>JABDDK010000019.1 GCA_013287665.1 Alphaproteobacteria bacterium | reverse complement strand
GAGGTAAACCTCACAGTGCAGTAAAGAGGGTGAGCCCGCGTATGGCTCCTTTGGAAGTTGTGCAACCTGTAAGTTTAGGGAGATCCGTTCCAACTAAAGGTGATATAGGCCTTGATGATTCGGAGTAGGGTGCCTATCATATAAGTAGCTGATTAAAAAAGGAAAAATAGTTGTATGCTACATGCAACTATCATAAAATAAGGCGAAAAGACGCGTGGTAAACCGTTATTAAAAAAACTTTAACACCTTTGCGGCTTTCTCAAGCTTTCCTAGGCCGTCATCGAGAGCAACCATTGTTTTACCGAGGTCTGGGCTATCGTCCTCAAGCCATGTCTTCACTGTATAGAGATAGAGGGTTGTGAGGCCCTGGACACGTAAAATCCCAGAAAATCCACGGGTGCTTAAGCCTGCGGCTTCCAGCATCCACGCCATTGAGGAATATCCGTGGCAAAGGATTCCTGGCGCATCTTCAGACGCTCGAAGCCAGTCATGCCAAAAGCTCTTGATAATAGGTTTATAGGGTGTTGCCGCATCGAAGCGCGCCATGAGGATTTCAAAGAGGGCGTCCTTATGGCTGGTTTCTTTTGAGATATCGATGGATTTTAAGACGTCCTCATCGATCATTGTAAAGAGATGGACCATAACATCGGCGGGACATGAAAACTGAGCATGAAACTTAGCCAGAGGTATTCCTGACCCAGTGGACGCCTTTTCAAAGGTAAAGGCCTTCCACCCTTCATTTTGGATCACCTTCAGGCAGGCTTCAAACGTCTTGTCTTTCATTTTCCGAGCTCCTTTGCGCGAATGAAGGCAGCCTCTACTGCGGCTTCTATAAGTTTCGTGAGACCATATTTCTCAAAGATGGCAAGGGCAGCTGATGTCGTCCCGTGGGGGCTCGTCACCCGTTCCCGTAAAACCTCTGGCGGCACATCGGCTTGCTGAGCATAAAGCGAGGCTCCTACAAATGTTTGTATCGCAAGACTGAGGGATGTTTGTGGGTCAATACCCAGTTCAACGCCTGCCTTGCTTAAGGCTTCGATCATCAGAAAGACATAGGCCGGCCCTGATCCTGAGAGGGCCGTCATCTTGTCAATGTCTACGTCAGAGGTGAGCCAAGGACAATACCCAAGACCATTAAAACAGGTTTCAACCATTAATTTCTGATCCGGTGTGAGGTGCTGATTGCCGAGCAAACCGATGACGCCTTGATGAATGCTGACGGGTGTGTTGGGCATGGCTCTCACGATGGCTTGCCCCTCTGAAAAGAACGTCTCAATAAAGGCCAATCGTTTCCCAGAGGCTACGGATATGATGAGAGAGTCGAACTCTTTGTAATGGGGGAGGACTTTGTCCAATTGAAAGGGCTTAATCGCAAAGACGATAACGTCGGGCTTTCCTGGTAAATATTCTGGTGTTCGACACCACATTACGCGATGATCATCGAGGAACGGGTCCACCCTTTCTGCATGAGGGGCAACGACCCAGAATGACTTAAAACGGCTGTGGGAATCCTGTTGGGTCAACCATCCTTTCAGAAGGGCTGAGCCGATTGCACCACACCCGACGAGAGCAACGTCCATTAGGCTTCTCCAACAGTATCCAACATCGCAGCCATCAGGGCTTCCTCTGGGCTTTTTCCACCCCAAAGAACAAATTGAAGGGCTGGATAGAGGCGATCGCATTCTGTCACAGCTGAGGTGAGGATCTCTTCAACCTGTTCAAAAGTGGCGCCTGAACAGCCGCGCAGAAGCAGATTATACCGATAGGCAGGAACTTCATCTTCAGGAATAATCTCGAAATGCCCAAGCCATATGCGAGGGTTTAAAGCATTGAGGAGTGTTGTGACATGGGCATGTTTATCGTGAGGAATCTTGACATCAATGAGGGAGCTAATCATCAAGGATTCTAAATCCTGACGCCACATCGCAAAAAGGCGATAATTGCACCACCGTCCCTCAATATCTGCTGCGATTTCCAATTCGCTTTCCCGATCGAAATTCCAACCAAAGTCAAAAAAGAGTTCTTCCAAGAGGCAAATTGGCGAAGTACTGGAGAACTCGCGCTCTTGAGTCGTTTGTTGCATAAAAACCTTCCCTTTTTTTATAAATCTCTTCTACTTTAGCGGTATTGAATTGAAAATGCACTTGTTTTTGAAGAATCCTAGTGTCGTCTCTCGAAAGTCGTGTTTTTTGACTTAAGGACAAAGTTGGAATTTCACGTAAAATGAAAGCTGGCGCCATCACCTCTCCCCTTGTGGGAGAGGTCGCCCGACAGGGCGGGTGAGGGGTTTGTTCGTTCAGTAAAACCCTCAATGTGTTAGTAATGATCTCATTTTAATACAGATGTTCTTAATCTATAATGTCTGTCTGCAATTGTGATACCGGCCCCCTCACCCGCCCCGAAAGGGGCGACCTCTCCCACGAGGGGAGAGGTGAAGGAGCCACCCTAATTTCGTGAGGTGCCCTGGCATTATGATTTTCCGCTTGCACAATTTCATGAACATCCTTAAACCTTAAGGGCGGTGTAGTAACCATACGTTAACCTTAACATCGCGAGAATATCCATGAAATCTGCTGCAGCTGAATCTGTCCTTGCTCTGATTAAAGAGCATGATGTGTCCTTTGTTGATTTTCGTTTTACTGATCCCCGGGGGGCTTGGAACCATATGACCCTTCATGTGGATGCTGTTGATAAGGATACATTACTGCAAGGGGTTATGTTTGATGGCTCCTCTATTGCGGGCTGGAAGCATATTGATGACTCGGATATGGAGATGAGGCCGGATCTGTCAACGGCTGTCCTGGACCCCTTTACGTCCCAACCAACCCTTATTATTACCTGTGATATTCTTGAGCCTTTAACAGAACAGGCTTATAGTCGCGATCCCCGCGGTGTTGCAAAGAGAGCCGAAGCTCACCTCAAAGATTCCGGCATTGCAGATACGGCTTATTTCGGACCGGAAGCTGAGTTCTTTATTTTTGATGATGTGCGGTATGATGTCTCAGCCCAACATGGCTTCTATTATTTGGATTCGGATGAAGGGGATTATAACTCAGGGAAAATCGATCCTCGTGGAAACCTTGGCCATCGTCCTGGGGTTAAAGGAGGATACATTCCGGTGGCTCCTGTTGACCGGATGAATGATATGCGCGCTGAGATGCTCTCAACCATTAAAGAAATGGGTGTTGAGGTTGAAAAGCATCACCATGAAGTTGCGCCAAGTCAACATGAGCTTGGGTTTAAGTTTAATACATTAGTCAAAACGGCTGATGCGCTTCAGATCTATAAGTATGTGATTAAGAACGTTGCAAATATGTATGGGAAGACAGCAACCTTTATGCCAAAGCCTGTCTATAAGGATAATGGTTCGGGCATGCATGTGCATCAATCTTTGTGGAACAAAGGGCACGCTCTTTTTGCAGGAAGTTCTTATGCCCATCTTTCACAAGAGGCCTTGTACTATATTGGCGGTATTCTTAAGCATGCCTATGCGCTGAATGCGTTTACAAATCCAACAACGAATAGCTACAAGCGGTTGACGCCTGGGTATGAAGCACCTGTGTTGTTAGCTTATTCGGCCCGTAACCGGTCCGCTTCCATTCGTATTCCTCACACGCCTACGATGAATTCAAAGCGCATTGAAGCACGCTTTCCCGATCCTGCTGCAAATCCATACCTCGCCTTTTCTGCAATGCTTATGGCCGGCCTTGATGGGATTCGCAATAAGATCCATCCCGGCGAGCCCCATGAAGGCAACTTGTATGATCCGGAAGTCGCTAAGGGCATTTCTCATATGGCGGGATCGCTAAAGGAAGCTCTGGATGCGTTGGATCGTGACCGGGAATTCTTAAAAGTCGGTGGCGTTTTTACGGACGATATCATCGATGGATTCATTCAATTGAAGCGGGAAGAGGTTGACGCTTTAGATTTAGCGCCTCACCCTATTGAATTTAAGATGTATTATGGTGTATAGTCATAATATAAATAAAGGATAGAGAATGAAATTAGGGATGATACTCCTTCTGCTTGTCTTTATATGTGAGGCAAAGGCAGGGATTCAACATACAACGGGAACGGTCGAAGAGGACGGACCAAAGAGCGCGTATCGGCTTGAGCCAAGCGATCATTTAGGAAGTGCAGCCTTAAATCACGAGGAATTAGAGGACGCGCCGAATACTGTCGTTACGGTTAGTGATGTTGCCGGTGGTCCGCCAGGGGGAGGTCTATTACGACTTGATCCGAAGCTTGTGAAGCCAAAGGATCCGCCTCAATCCTGGTGGGAGAGTTGTTGTCGTTGGATTTCTAGCTTTTTCTAACGGGTATCGGCCGTCGGTTTTTGTCAATAGCCACATAGGTAAAAACACCTTCGGTGACCTTGTGGCCCGTTCCTTTTTTTAGCCTTTGGACCCACACATCGATTTTGATTTGAATAGATGTCGTTCCGATTTTTAAAACTTCAGTATAACAACTCACCTCATCACCAATAAAAACGGGGCGGATAAAGGTGAGCTTATCGATCGCAACGGTGACAACTCGTTCTTTCGAGGTGTGAACAGCAAGGCTTCCCCCCGCAATGTCCATCAACGAAACGAGCCATCCACCAAAGATATCCCCATCCGGATTGGCATCATGAGGCATGGCCACGATCCGTAAGGTAAGATTCTCAAGGGGAGGGGGGATCTCTTTCATGTGTGCCTCATTGCTTTGGGGGTAGTATAGCTTAAAAGAGTTAATGAAAGGTTGTCTAAATCTGATCAAGTGATGAGATCAAAGAAATTTGCATAACCATCTGAATAATAAGGGAATAAAATAGATGTATGATACATACAACTTTCACAAAAGGAAGCTAAAGGAGGGTGAGATTACTAAAAGTGATGATGACTTATTTAGTTGACATTTGCCCTATAGACTTGTACAATATACCTGTACAAAATGATGAGGCTTGATATGCAACATAATATTTCATATTCCGATATAAGGAAACACTTTAAGACAAATCTGGATAAGGTTTGCAAGGCGCACGAACCCCTTCTTATTACTAGACGAAACGGAGGGAATGTTGTATTAATTTCTGAGGATGATTATCGATCCTTGGAAGAGACTGCCTATCTCTCCCGCTCACCAAAATATCTGAAAAGGTTGTTAGAAGCTAAAAACAGGACGGAAGGGAAAACCCTAGATGAAGTCAGAGAAGAACTTGGAATTTGACCAAGATGTTATCGAAGACCTTGCCTATTGGGTAAAAAAAGACCGGAAAAAAGCAACAAAAATATTAGATCTAATCCAGGAAGTTTCAAAAAGTCCTTTTCAGGGAACAGGAAAGCAAGAACCTCTTAAGCATTCCCTTTCTGGCTGTTGGTCCCGCCGTATTGATCAAGAGCATCGGCTTGTTTATTCAGTCAAAAACAACAAAATTCGGATTCTTTCTTGTCGGTTGCATTATTGAGTTGTGAATTTCTGTACTGAATGTTGAACAAGTAACTGATTAATAAGGGAATAAAATAGTTGTATGATACATGCAACTATTTTAAGCGTATCCGAACAGGTGGAAAATTCACCTTGCATTAAGCAAACGTATTTGTTTAGTCTCATGACTATCAATTAATTATCCGAGTAAAAACATGTTTAAATTGCGTCACGTACTTTCTTATAGTTTTTTAGCATTATCTTCCATTAATCCAGCCAATAGCTTTTGGGAGTATAAGGATGGGGATGGGAAAACAATTTCGTTTAGAATTGTTCCGAAAGATGATACATCCGGCGAAGACGAGAAACGCCTTCTCGTTACGACTTTTTCCCGTATGTACCAGGGCTACAAACCAAGTGCTTTGGGAGATCAATTTCACACGCATGAGGATGTGGATAAATTTCTTGTTAAGTATTTCGATGAAAACTGGAAACATCTTGAAGAGGATTCGAACAAGTTAATTCATCTTCGTAAGGATGGAAACCTCATTGGTGTGGCAATCGTTGAAGAAAACGGTGATACCTTGCACCTTCGACACTTTGCGATTCAGACATCAGAGCAAGGCCATGGATATGGAAAGACTTTTATAGACGCTCTGAAGCGATATTCTGCCTTCCAAGTCCATCAGATTATTGCTGACACCCATAGAGTGTACGATGAAACACGTGAGTTTTATCGCAAGACAGGCTTTAAGGAAGGCAATCCCCATGAAGAAGAACTGAAAGGGAGTGGTTTGTATATCGGTCTTGAGTGGGAGTCATGGGCTTACACCCTTGGGCGTCATAAAGACCTACTGACTGAGACCCAATACCGAAGAATGTTGTCACTTATTGAGATGTTTCGCGGTGGAAATCTTCCGAAAATTGCAAGTCCTGAAATTAAGGCGATTCCTATTGTAGAGTGTGGGGAGACGTTGGTTGATGTGGAAGAGGGACTCAATCCCAGAATTCAGATGATGCCAAATCCGGAAAGTCATTTTCAGTCCCCCGATTGTAATTCGGGATATCACTGCGCTTCTCAAATGAGAGAAACGCTTTACAAAAAATTGGAAGATATGATCACGCAGCTTGATGGGATGGCTTCTCGATTTGAATATAAGCCAGGGCAAATCAGTATCAGGGTTTTTGAGGGCCTGCGAAGCCTTGAGACACAAAAACAACTGTTTGAGAAAAAAGCCACAGAAAGTAGGGATGCTCTGTTAAAAGGGGAGCGTTTCTTACTGCCCCATCTCTCAGATGAGGAAATTCTTACCTCTGATTCATTTAAAGCTAAAGTTTATGAGGAAACGATCAAATGGGTTTCACCCGTTGAGAACAATACGCCCGTCCATTCCACCGGGGGAGCTGTTGATATCCGCCTCTTTGATGAAGAGCAGCAGATGTTTGTTGATTTAGGAAAGTTCGGAGCAGTTTGGGGCTCGAATCCAGCGGCTTCTACTTTTTCGGAGCAGATTACCTATCAGCAAAAACAAAATCGACTGATGTTGTTGATCGCCGCAACGCGTGCTGATCTCACCAACTATCCTTTTGAGTTCTGGCACTTTTCAAGTGGGGATCGATATGCGGCTTTTTCGAACGAGCTTGATGCTTTAAAACGTAGGGCTATTTATGGGGGAATTTAGGGTGTTTCAAACTAAGTTTCATTGCTACAGCTACTCGAAATGACTGCCATGACCATGGGGAATTTTATTAAGCGATTGATTATTAAAGAAATAAAATAGATGCATGATACATACAACTTTCACAAAGAGTGTGTATGAGGGATTTTTTGGTGATGAAATGAGGCTTGGAGTTTCTTTCTGGAATCCATTTTCTTTAATTTATTTTCTTGACCAAATTTATAATTCAGATAAAAAATAAACTAAATTAAGTTGTTATTATATAATCGATTAAGGTCCTATTATGAAAATTTTCATCCATACTCTTTTGATTATTAGTGCTTTTATGAGTAATGCTTGGGCTGGCAAAAGCGATTTAGACTTAAAGGATGAGCCTGAATTCAACAATCGTGGCGTGACCGTATTAAAAGAGAAGCAGGAAGAGGATGACCCTGAAGACACGGAAAGAGCAGCTGCCCCTGATGCATCATCTGCGAAATCCATCATGGATTTTCTTCCGGGAAATCTCTTGCAGATAATAGTTGGTTTCTGTGATGATCCCAAAGCATTTTTAAGCACGTGCCGCTATATGTTTCATGAAATTCCATGTCCCCTACAATTAAAGATCACCTTTCCCTGGGATTTGTTAACTTCGAAAACGTGGGCAGAAATGCGGGAAAACAGGGCTTTTTTTAGATGGGCGAAACAAGTCGTTGAGATCAATTTATTTGAGGTGAATAATTGTGGAGATGTCTTATTTCTACCACGTGGGATGGGAATAAACAGGGTTGTTGAGGAGCAAATCGTCGAGAATGCATCTCTTCTCTCAACCTTGCGGCAAGTTTTTCCAAAGGCCACATCCATTTGTATGAAATCTGAAAAAGATGGCCTTCGTATTTTTCAGGAAGCAAAGAAAAAGGACTTTAGGGTTACTCATTTTGATGCGGAAGCTATGGGGCCTATCTTCCGAAAAGTCTATTTGAACGACCGACGGACAAGACTGTTTCAAAGACTTTTCATGGATGAAGAGATGGTAAGGGATATTCAAAGTCGATATGTTCTCGATATGAAAAAATATACAAATCCAAATGAACCTCTGCTTTGTATCCCTGAGTCCGCAAAGCTTTACACAATGTTGGATACTTTTGAAAGATTCGCAAAATATCCGGGGACGTTAAATCTTAATAAACTTGGACGATACAGAATGATTATTCTTCTCAGAGTGTTAAGTGAAAATCCAGGACTTATTCCCTATGTTCGGCAGTTTAATTTATATTGTGCAGGTCTTGAGAAATTCTTCCCACCCCGAAAAGTAGGGGATCTTGAAATTTATAAATGGGAATCAGCAGTTGTCTTGCGTTTCACAAATCGCCTTGCTCACCTTATGAGTCCGGATTTTGGGGAAGTATTTACTTTGATGACGAACCAAATCTTTGGTGTCCAAGCAATTCCAAGAACACAGAGGCTGGCTATGGAGGATTTATACTTATCCTTTTTAGATGCCTTAGGGAAAAGGAAATCGAGGGAAGACGATTTACCGCTTTTGAAAAGGACATTTGCACTCATACCGCCTCTGGCAGTGGCAGAGGTGTTAGAAAAACTTGGTTATAACGGAATATCTTATGTCCTTGACCGCATATTCTCCCGTATGGAAGAAACTGTTCTTTCCCTGTCTGACGTTCAGTTTGAGCATGTGCTTGCTAAATATAGGGAGAGCCCGGTTAGTATTTTTGGTCCTGCATTTGATAAGTTAGTAAGTGACTGAAATTCACCCTTGCCTTACGCAAAGCTCTATGTTTAGTTTGGTGACTGTTAAATTAGCTCGAGAAAACCCATGCATAAAATTCGTCACTTTATATTTTTTAGTTTTCTGTGTCTTTTCTTGAGCTTATCCTTTTTTCCCTCGGCATATAGTTTTGGGGAATATGAAGATGGTCATGGGCATCGCATTTCATTTCGGTTTTTACCAGAAGAAAGTCTAGCTGCCGAGAATGAGCGACAGGTGTTTATTGCCTCATTCGATGATAACTATAGTGTTCTTAAGCCACATGAAGTAAAGCCTCACTTTGAAAAGCGCGAGGATGTGGTGAAGTGGCTAGGTGGTGTATTTGCTGAGGAATGGGAGTATATGAAAAATGCAAAACATCCTGTCAAACTGGTGGATATTCTAAAGGATGATAAGGTCATTGGCCTTGCCATTGTTGAGGAATGGGGAGGGGAAAAGGAAACCCTACACATTCGTCAAATGGCGATTTTACCTGAAGAGCAACGTCACGGGTATGGATCAGCGCTGATTGACGCCCTCAAGAAACAGCCGGAATGGCCTGTGAACAGAATGGTTGCTGATACACGGAAACTTAACAAAAAGGGGCGTAGCTTTTTTGGAAAGATTGGTTTCAAGGAGCGTGAACCCTTTGATCCTGAATTGGCGGAAACAGGGAATTATTTGGGTATTGAGTGGGAGAAAAATGAATAGAAGGGAATATATTTTAATGAAAGATTGTTTTGATTTGTCAAAAATAAATAGAACCAGCAAGTTTGCTGCTCTGCTCTGCTCTGCTCTGCTCTGCTCTGCTCTGCTCTGCTCTGCTCTGCTTCTATTCCGCGCATGCTCTTGCCTTCAAAGACAAGCACGGCAGAGAAATAACCTTAGAATGGGACATAGCTTTAAGTGACCAAGATAGAAAGGTTACACATCGTGGGTATTTTCCTCAGAAGCAACATTATAATGAACGGAACATTGATTTCGAAAAATTCTTTGATGATTACAATGAAGAAATTGCAGGGGAGCTCAGGACAGAATTGAAACTCGACCCAGACGCTCAAGACAGAGCCTATTACCTGGTGAGAGCAAAGCATGAGGATCAATCAATTGGTTTTGCTTATTTTAAAAGGAAAAAGGTCGCGGGGGATGCGTTCTTCCTCGAATTTATAACCCTAGAGCCTGAGTATCAATCCTGCGGTATTGGTAAATATCTCGTATTTGAGATAAGGAAAAAATTCCAAAAGATGCGTCGGCTTTCCTTGGATACGAGGGACTTTAACCCAACATCCCATGACTTTTATAAGGCTATCGGGTTTAAAGCGGAAGACACACAAAAGAAGGGTTATGTGCACTACTTTTGGGAACAAAATCCAATTCAGTGAAATCCATCAATAGCTCTTTACGTCGCTTGCGTCTTTAATTATGGTAGGGAGCGAAATATGGAGTTGAGACATGACTGATTTTTTTAAAGAGCTGGAAGATGAGATTCGTGAAGAGCGGATGGTCATGTTGTGGCGGAAGTATGGAAACCTCATCATTGGCCTTGCCGTTGCGATTGTGATTGCAACATCGGGTTATACTCTTTGGAAGTATATGAGCCATCAAGGAAAAATTAAACGCCATGTGTCTTATTCTCAAGCGGTTTCTTTGCTGAATCAAGGGAAAAAGGCTGAGGCCCTTGTTGCTTTTCAGGCGATTACTAAAGAGGGCGGGGGCTACGGTAAATTGGCTCAGCTTTATGAGGCGGCACTTGTTTCGAACCCGGATGAGATTTATACGAAAATGGCGAGTCAATATGTCGCCGATCCGGCACTCGGTAATCTGCCAAAGCTCCTCAGGGCCGCTCATGGAATCGGTAACGCCGAGGCGATGTCAGCGATTGAGCCCTTAAGTGCGCCTCAAAATGCATGGGCGCCTTTGTCTTTGGAGCTTTTAGCTCTCTGGAATTTGAAGAAGGGTGATGATACGGCAGCTGCGAAAGACTATCTCCAGCTGCTCAAAGAGTCATCCATAACCACAAGTGAACAAATTAGAGCAGGAATGATGCTTTCTCAAATTGATGTTCCCCAGTTTTTGTTAGATGAAGAAAGTAAAAAAGAGGCTCAAGAATGAAGAAGTATAGTGTTAAATTGTCAACGGGATCCCTCCTTCGCTCCTTTGGAGCTACGGCGCGCAACCTTCGTTTTGATGTATGGCTTGCCAGCCGAAGCTGCAGAGCAGCGAAGGTTGGTCTAGCCACCCTCGCACTCGCTGCATGTGACGCGAAAAAAGAACCCATTACGGGGACGCGTATTGCTGTTGTCGATTATGAGTCTTCAGTAAAAGTTGACGAAGAGGCAAAGGCAATTGCTGTTGTATTGCCAGCTTGTGAGAAGGGGCGGGATTGGTCTCAGGTGGGATGTGGATCTGAACATGCTATGCCTCACATTTTCCTGAATGAGACAATACAGCCAGCATGGACATGTTCCATTGGATCTGGTGTCGGGGATGGTCGCTTTCTTTCCTCTCCCGTTGTTGCTTGTGGAACACTGTATGCGCTGGATACATACGGGCTTGTTACGGCCGTCAATGCCTCAACAGGTGCCGTTCTCTGGCGCACATCCATATCGCCTGTTGATAAGGAACAGTCTATTATTGGGGGTGGCGTTGCCTGTGATAACGGTAAGATTTTTGTAACGTCTCCCCACGCGGAAGTTCTAGCCCTTGATGCAAAATCCGGCGCCATTCTGTGGCGTGTTCCCAATACCAGCCCTGTGCGCGCAGCGCCAACGGTTGCTGATGGGCGCCTTTATATACTCAACATTAGTAACCAGCTCGATGTGCTGGATGTGGAATGTGGAAAAACCTTGTGGAACCATGCGGGAATTACTGAGTTTGCAGGTCTTTTAGGGACCGCAAGCCCTGCGGTTTCCAATGGTGTCGTCGTTGTGACTTACTCATCCGGCGAAATATTTGCATTGAAAGCTGAAAATGGGCATCAATTGTGGACCGAAACCTTGAGTTCGACACGGAGACCAGACTCCCTGTCATCCCTTTCCCATATAAGGGCCTTGCCAGTGGTTGACAAGAATTCTGTCATCATTGTGGGGCATAATCAAAAAATGGCTTCCTATGATTTGATACGGGGTGAGCGCAAATGGGAGCGCCATATTGGAGGAACACGAACTCCTGCCGTTGTTGGGGATTATATCTTTATGATTAATACCCATAATGAGCTCGTCTGTTTAAACCGTGACTATGGCCAAGTTGTCTGGGTTAGGAAACTGGGGAATGATCCAGAGAATTTAACGAAGGGAATGTGGAATGGACCTCTCGTTGCAGGGGGTAAACTCTATCTCGTGAGCACCACGGGCCATTTGTTGGGCCTAGATCCGTGCAGTGGTAAAACACTCAACGAACGCAGCCTTGATGCACCTGTCTCTATCTGTCCCTTTGCGGCACAAGAAACGCTTTATATCCTAACGGACAATGGGGATGTGATTACGTTTAGGTAGGTGGCATCACCTCTCCCCTGCGTGGGAGAGGTCGACTCGAAGAGTCGGGTGAGGGGGCTTATATCCATCCTTTTCTAGAACTTTTGGAATATGTGTTGACATACCCCTCACCCGCCACTTCGTGGCGACCTCTCCCACAACGGGGAGAGGTGAAGACTCCCCTTGCGGCACCTTCAACAAATGCTTATGTTACAGAGAGAATTTAGGAAATATTGAATATGATACTCTCAGAAGCATTTTGTCGTAAGCATGGGTTGAAACTCGCGATCGTGGGCCGCCCTAATGTGGGGAAGTCGACACTCTTTAATCGTTTGTCTGGTAAACGGATGGCGATTGTTCATGATATTCCAGGGGTGACGCGTGACCGAAAGGAAGCGTATGGCCAGCTTGGAGATATTCCTTTACAGCTTATCGATACAGCAGGGCTTGAGGATAAAAGTAAAGATCCCCTAATGCCCGGTATGAAAGCGCAGGTTATTGAAGCTCTTAAAGGCTCTGACGTTATATTGTTTGTGATTGATGGCAGAGCCGGGATTACGCCGCTTGATGAATCTTTTGCACATCTTTTAAGGCGGGCTGAAAAACCAGTCGTGTTGATCGCCAATAAATGCGAAGGAAAAGCTGGAGGGCAGGGGATTGCTGAAGCTTGGGGACTCGGGTTTGGAGAGCCCATCGCGACGTCGGCTGAGCATGGGATGGGGCTTGATACAGTTTATGAATCTATACTGCCTCTTTATAAAGGACCTCATTTTGAAGACGAGGGGGAAGAAGAAATAGCGCCCCTACAACTTGCGATAGTCGGGCGTCCCAATGTAGGTAAATCAACCCTTCTCAATCAACTCGTTGGATTTGAGCGTGTTTTGACTGGTCCTGAAGCGGGTGTCACGCGGGATGCCATCGGAATCGAGTGGGAGTATAAAGGGCAAGCGATAAAGCTGATTGATACAGCCGGAATGCGGCGTCGTTCCAAGGTGACGGAAAAGCTCGAGTGGCTGTCAACATCAGAAAGTGTTTCTGCCATTCAGTATGCTCAAGTTGTCGTACTTGTGTGCGATGCAACCCAACCCCTTGAAAAGCAGGATCTTCATATTGCGTCCCAAGTCATTGATGAAGGGCGTTGCCTGGTGTTAGCCCTGAACAAATGGGATCTTATCCCCAATAAGCAAGAGCTGCTCGCTGATTTGAACTATCGTTTGCAAAATGCTTTACCGCAAGTTAAGGGGATTCCCCTTGTACCCATGTCAGCTCTGACGGGTAAGAATAAAGAAAAGCTTCTGGATGCTGTTCTTGAGATTTATGGGATTTGGAATCAACGCATTTCAACCTCGCGTCTGAATCGTTGGCTGGAAGGACTGGTATCTCACCATCCGCCACCTCTCGTTTCGGGGAGACGGATCAAGATCAAGTATTTGACACAGATTAAAACAAGGCCCCCGACATTCGTAATGTTTTCAAGTAAAGCAACTGAATTGCCGGATTCCTATGTTCGGTATGTGATTAATGGAATGCGGGAAACCTTTGGCCTTGCTGGTGTGCCGATGCGACTTTCTGTAAGATCAAGCAAAAATCCATATGATGAGAAGTGATAATCTGCTAAAGTAAGTCAATTAAATTGGGAGCAGTATCAACATGACCTATCATCAACAAACACGCAAAACCCTTAACGTAGATGGCAAAGAGTATACGTATTATTCTCTTGAGGAAGCCTCAAAGCTCTTAGGGGATATCAGTCGCTTGCCTTACTGCCTTAAGGTGTTGCTCGAAAATATGCTCCGTTTTCAAGATGATGTCGCCGTTAAGGCCAAAGATATTGAGGCGATGGCGAGTTGGGCCAAGACCAAAACCTCTCAGCATGAAGTTGCTTTTACACCAACGCGCGTTCTGATGCAGGATTTTACGGGAGTACCAGCCGTTGTTGATTTGGCAGCCATGCGGGACGCCATTTCACAGATGGGGGGAAATCCTAATATTATCAATCCGTTAGCACCTGTTGATTTGATTATTGATCACTCCGTCATTGTCGACCGTTTTGCCACCAATGATTCCTATACCTTTAATGTGGAGCGTGAAGTTGAGCGTAACTATGAACGTTACGCCTTCCTGAAATGGGGTCAGAAAGCCTTCAATAACTTCCGTGTCGTGCCCCCTGGAACGGGGATTTGTCACCAGGTTAACCTTGAGTACTTGGGCCAAGTTGTGTGGTCCAGTGAGCGGGAAGGGCGCTTGGAAGCCTATCCTGACACGCTTGTTGGAACCGATAGTCACACCACCATGATCAATGGTCTTGGGATCCTCGGATGGGGTGTTGGGGGGATTGAGGCAGAAGCTGCGATGCTCGGTCAGCCGTTCTCTATGGTCATTCCCGATGTAGTTGGATTTCGTATCGACGGAAAACTGAAGGAAGGCGCAACCGCAACCGATCTCGTGTTGACTGTGACGCAAATGTTAAGATCCCATGGGGTCGTTAATAAATTCGTTGAATTCTATGGGCCAGGCCTCAAGTATCTTACGATTGCTGATCGCGCAACCATTGGCAACATGTCCCCAGAATATGGGGCAACGTGTGGAATATTCCCGATTGATGAGGAAACTTTATCCTACCTTCGCTTTACAAATCGGGACCCTCATAGGGTCAAACTTGTGGAAGCTTACGCAAAGGCGCAAGGGATGTGGCATAGCGAAGATGCTGTCTTTACAGAAATTATTGAGCTCAATCTTGAGGATGTGGAGCCCTGCCTTGCAGGACCGAAACGGCCTCAGGATAAAATCCTTCTTAAAGATGCTGTCTCTTCAACGAAAGCAACCTTAGGGAAAGATTATCGAGAGATTCGAGTTCAGGTCGAAGAAGAACCTTATACCTTAGGGGATGGGGACGTTGTGATTGCTGCGATTACAAGTTGCACAAATACCTCTAACCCAATGGTGATGATGGGGGCAGGCCTTCTCGCTCGCAATGCTCTGAAAAAGGGTCTGAAGCCAAAGCCTTGGGTGAAGACGTCTCTTGCTCCGGGAAGTCAAGTTGTCAGTGATTATTACGAGAAAGCGGGCCTCCAAAAAGACCTGGATGAACTGGGATTTAATTTAGTGGGATATGGATGCACGACGTGTATTGGAAACTCAGGGCCACTGCTGGATCCGATTGCTCGAACCATTGATGCGAATGATCTCTCTATGGCGGCTGTCCTTTCTGGAAACCGTAACTTTGAGGGTCGCATTCACCCTCAGGTGAAGATGGATTATCTCATGTCACCACCTCTTGTCGTTGCCTATGCGTTGGCGGGATCAATGCTTGTTGATTTGAATAATGATGCTTTAGGGCAAGATAAAGAGGGGAGGGATGTATACCTGCGCGATATTTGGCCCTCAAACCTCGATATTCAAGATATTATAAAAACATGTCTTACCCCTGAAATGTTCACGAAGCGGTATGCCAATGTGTTTGAGGGAACAGCTGATTGGAAACTCATGCCAGTTAAAGGCGGGATCACTTATGCTTGGCCTGAGGATAGTACCTATGTGAAGCATCCCCCATTCTTTGATCAGATGCCGAAAACACCTTATGCTCTTACGAATATTAAAGCCGCCCGCCCTCTTGCTATACTGGGAGATAGCATTACGACGGATCATATTTCCCCTGCAGGGAGTATTAAAAAGGACAGCCCCGCTGGGCTTTATCTCTTGAGTCATAATGTGACTGTGAATGATTTCAACTCCTATGGGTCTCGTCGGGGAAATCATGAAGTGATGATGCGGGGAACTTTCGCTAACATTCGTCTGCAAAATGAGATGACACCAAATATTACGGGAGGAATGACCCGCCATATGCCAGGTGGGGAAATACTTTCCATTTATGATGCAGCTATGCGGTATAGGCAAGAAGGCATTCCTTTAGTGGTCATTGCAGGTAAGGAATATGGGACAGGTTCATCAAGGGATTGGGCAGCTAAAGGTCCTCTCTTGTTGGGCGTAAAAGCTGTCATTGCTGAAAGCTTTGAGCGTATTCACCGCAGTAATCTTGTGGGGATGGGCGTTCTTCCCCTTGTATTTACTGAGGGTATGACGAGAAAATCCTTAAGCCTGGAGGGGTCTGAGCTCTTTGATATTGAAGGACTAACAGGCGAGATTCATCCTAAAATGACTGTAAAGGCCATAATTCACCGGGCTGACGGGCGCCATGAATCGATTCCATTACTCTGCCGGATTGATACGGAGAATGAGGTTGAGTATTACAAGCACGGCGGAATCCTTCAGTATGTGATCCGTAATTTGATGAAATAGGATACTATGGATTTACAAACTGAAGATTATTTTCACGCTTGCTCATACTATTTCCAAATAGACGAATCGGTGTTTCAATAAACTTCGTCAGATAATGGGCCCCTACAAAAGAACTGATGAGTCCTATCGCCATTCCTAAAAGAAGCGAATACCCTTGATAGTAACAGATGTACATCACGACATATCCGGGAAGCGCATGAATGAGATACAGCGGATAGCTTATCTTCGAAATATAATTCAGGCCATTCGTAATGTTCTTTTGAAAAGGGAAGGAAAAGCCTTTTTTGTTTTCCATGTAGCACATAAAACTGAATAAGAGGAATGAGCCGACATAGCTTATAAATTGTTGAACATCATGATTTGAAAACTCTGTCACCATGTCTTTGATATTAAAAAGAACCAAAGAAACAAGGGTTAAGGCTAAGGTTTTGCTCAATGAAATGGTCTTGCTCATGTACATATAAATGTACATACCTATTAAGATAATGGAGAAATGTTTAACACTATAGGTCATTGCTTTTAAGCTTGAAAGATCCACTGCATCAAAGTCGGGTGATTGAAGACAATAAAAATAAGCCGACTCAAGGACAATATACAACGCCGTTTGAAGGGCGAGGACTGTCGTGATTTTATTGTTTTTAATAAAAGGATAAACACACAGACAAAAGAGAACAAATTTCACTTCGATTTCGAATGTCCACACAATACCTGTGATAAAGGAATATCCAAAGACATCGCGGAGGCTAAGGAACGACGCCATGATATGCTCAGACGAATACGGAAAAATGGCGTCTGTATATAAGGTTCCCCCATAGATAAACAGGATGTTGATCAACAGGCCAATCGTATAAATGGGCCATAATCGAAAGAATCTGTTTTTAAGGAAAGCCCCGCGTGTTTGATAGCGATTCACAAGGGAGGGTGCGAGGAATCCGCTTAAAAGGAAGAAAAGGCCAACAGAAAATTGACCTAAATCAAAGGGGAAATGCTTTACTGTCTCAATCAGAGGGTTATCAAATGCGAGTGGCTCAAAAAGGGAGAGCATCGCGCTAAACCATTGATAGATAAAAAAGAAAATGAAGTAGTGATAAATAACGACAAATAAAGCCGCTAGACCCCTAATATAATTTAAACTATTATACATATATTTTAACTACCTTCTAAATAAATATATTATAATTCACAACGTAATTATTATTTAGTATCTTTTTCGCAGTTTACAATAGATGAGTGAAAAAATAAATGTGTGTCTTAATTCAAACCCAAGGGATGGCTTCTGATCTCTTCTGCGTTGGGGTGTTCTGTGCGAAATACATCGTCGAGACGGAGGATGCGCATATAGAAAATGCGGCTTTCCTTGAGAAGCTCTCGCAGTCGTGGTGGGATGGAATCATCATCTTCCGAGTCACAATCCACACAGGTGTTGCCTCTGAGGACGCGATAACTTTCAGTTAGGACTTCATCACGAGTCACATCTCCAGAAAGGACAGCTTTTTGAAGCATAAGCCAGGTGATTATTTGTGTCATGCGAATGGTGACACGCATGGCTTCACAACTGACCCGAAAGGTCTCATGAGGCCCCATGTCTTCCACATCAATGGGAGCTTGCCACTTAATATATTCATGCGTTGAATGAAGAAGGCTCTGGGCTCCTTGTAATGTTTGATTTAAAAATGTAATAGGCTTTTCCATATACAATACAATCTCTGGTTAATACCACCTTATATTATTATATTACTATAGGCATAGTTAATAAACTGTTTATATATTATTTATTCATCTCAAGGTATGTTATTCCTAGTAAAAGTAGAGTATGATTAAAAAAACAGGGAACAACACATGACCATTTGGAAAAGAAAAACCGATATCGAATCTTTAAGAGATCTCTATAAAGAAAATCACATGGGGACTTTTCTTGGTATCGAAATTACGGAAATCGGTGATGATTTCTTAAGAGGGAAAATGCCCGTCAACGAGAGAACGCGTCAACCATATGGAATAATGCATGGAGGGGCCTCCTGTGTTTTAGCAGAAACTCTTGGAAGTGTGGGGGCTCTTTTATGTGTGGAGTTGGATCAGTATACAGTCGGTTTAGATATCAACATGAACCATATTCGATCAATCTCATCTGGATTTGTTATAGGGACAGCAAAACCCTTTCATCTCGGCTCGTCAACACAGGTTTGGGGAATCAATATCACAAATGAAGATGATAAATTGATTTCCGTATCCCGGTTGACGGTCGCCGTTTTGAAAGCAAAGTAAGTGATTTACTGCTGCTTCGCGTAATTCGTAGCGCCAGCCCAATCAACGGCTACCCAGGGTTCACTGCCAACAACCCACGCGTCGTGAGGTTCCTGAATGTTAACAATTTGACCAGGATGAGTTTCGAATTCAGTGCCATCTTTTAGTTTCCAACGCAATCTACCAGATACGGTATATCCAAAATGTGGAGCTTGGCACATTTCGGTTCCAGCAATGGGTTTTACATGCTTGGACCATTGCCAACCCGGTTGAAGCGTAAAACGTCCAACGGATTGCCCCCCAAAATTAAGCAACTCGAGCTTGCCGTTTTCAAAAGTTCTGACTTCATCCGATTGAGTATAGTCTTTACATTCAAAGTTCTTCATAAGTTTCTCCCTTGTTTATGATGTTAAATTTAGCAAACTTCAAATAAGCCTGCGGCTCCTTGACCACCACCGATACACATTGTCACCACGACAAATTTTACGCCTCGTCTTTTCCCCTCAATGAGAGCATGACCGACAAGGCGGGATCCTGTTAACCCATAGGGGTGACCAATGGCGATGGATCCTCCATTTACGTTTAAGATGTCATCCGGAATGCCGAGCTTGTCTCGGCAATAAATGACTTGGACTGCAAAAGCTTCATTGAGCTCCCAAAGGCCTATATCTTTCATCTTTAAGCCCGTTCGCTCAAGAAGACGGGGAACTGCATAGATGGGACCAATGCCCATTTCATCCGGTTCACAACCAGCAGCTGCAAATCCACGGAATATACCGAGAGGCTTAACCCCGCGTTTCTCAGCTAATTTGGAGTCCATTAAGACACATGCAGACGCTCCATCAGAGAATTGACTCGCATTGCCTGCAGCAATAACGCCACCAGGAAGGGCGGGTTTTATCTTTGAGACACCTTCAAGTGTTGTATCTGGGCGAATGCCTTCATCCGCATCAATTGTAACTTCTTTTGTATATAGCTGTTGGGTCTTCGGATCCGCGACACCCATGATAACAGTCATCGGAACGATTTCGTCCTTAAACTTCCCAGCAGCTTGCGCGGCTGCGGCTCGTAACTGACTTCGCACACCATATTCATCCATGGCTTCCCGAGAAATGTTATAGCGCTTTGCAACGACTTCGGCCGTTTGGAGCATGGTCATATAGAACTCTGGTTTATGCTCTTTAATCCAGGGATCAACAAACATATGCATGTTGAGCTCTGCTTGAACGCATGAAATGGATTCGAGGCCTCCCCCTATCATGACGGGGACTTTATCGACGATGATGCGTTGGGCCGCAAAGGCAATGGCTTGCAAACCAGAGGAACAATAGCGATTGACCGTAACGCCAGCCGTAAATACAGGAAGACCAGCCCGAATCCCAATAGCGCGAGCCACATTGTTTCCTGTGTTTCCTTCAGGGAGGCCACACCCCATGATGATGTCTTCAACTTCAGCGGGATCAATCCCTGCCTTCTCTATGGCAGCTTTAACGACGTGTGCACCCATGGTGGGGCCATAGGTCATGTTGAAGGCGCCTCTCCATGATTTAGCAAGACCTGTGCGGGCTGTTGAAACGATAACTGCGTCTGTCATGTGACTCTCCTTAGTTAAAGGTCTTACCGGTTTCGGCCAGCTTCAGTAGTAGTGGTGCTGGAGTTAAACCAAATTGTTTCATTGAATGTACAATGGTGTAAGGCGATACGGTGTCTGCATAAAACATGGGGCCGCCTCTAAAGGGGGGAAACCCATAGCCATAGATATAAGCGATATCAATGTCTGAAGCTCGTAGCGCTATGCCTTCTTCAAGGATTTTTGCGCCCTCATTGATGAGCGGATAGATACACCGTTCAACAATCTCACTGTCGCTAATTTTACGAGGCGTCATCTCTAACTCTTTTCTTGCATCCTCAATGACTTTATCAACGGCGGGATCAGGGAGAGGATCGCGAATACCTGGCTCATACCTGTACCATCCGGCTCCTGTTTTTTGGCCGTAACGACCTAGTTCAAAAAGCTTATCAGAAATAATGTCATGCTTCATTTTTGGATTTTCAGCATACAATTTCTTTCGGATAAACATACCCACATCAAGACCAGATAAATCTTGCATTCGAAAAGGCCCCATCGCCATGCCCCAATTCTCAAGAGCTTTGTCGACTTGTTGGGGAGACGCCCCTTCTTCAATAAGCTTAGCGGTTTCAAATAGGTATTTTAAGAGCATGCGATTCCCAATAAATCCTTCACAAACTCCTGCGACGACACCGATCTTCTTTATCCGTTTACAGAGGGCCATAATGGTTGCGAGCACATCTTTCCCTGTTTGTTTGCCGCGCACAATCTCAAGGAGTTTCATAATATTAGCCGGACTAAAGAAGTGCATGCCGATCACGTCCTGAGGACGTTTCGTAAAGCTTGCAATCTTGTTGAGATCAAGCGTTGAGGTGTTTGTTGCAAGAATTGCGCCTGGTTTTGCAATGGCATCGAGTTTCTTGAAGACTCCTTCTTTAATGGTCATATCCTCAAAAACGGCTTCGATAATAAGATCTGCATCTTTCAGGTCATCAAAGGAAAGAGTAGGTTTAACAATGCTCTGGATATGGGTTAGCTCTTCCATCGTAACCTTACCCCTTTGAAGAGCGCCCATATAGTTCTTCTTAATGGTGTCGAGGCCTTTATCGAGCGCTTCTTGGGTTACCTCCAGAAGTGTCACAGGAATTCCTACATTGAGGAAGGTCATTGCGATGCCACCTCCCATCGTTCCTGCCCCTATAACGGCGACTTTCTCTATCTTACGTGTTGGGGTATCCTCTGGAATGTCGGGAATTTTAGAAGTCATTCTTTCTGCGAAAAAGAGATGGCGGAGAGACTTTGATTCAGGTGTTTGAAATAACGCAATTAATGATTCAAGCTCAAGCTTCATACCTTCTTCAAAAGGCTTGGTAAAGCTCGCTTTTATCGCTTCGATACATTTAAGGGGGGCGGGGTAACCCTTAATAGCTGCCGTTATGGTGTTTTTTGCAAACCCCATGAAAGGTTCTGCTGTTGGGTCAACGATCTTGATGTCCCGGATGCGTTTAAGAGGGCTCCCTTTTGCAATCAGTTTGTTGGCAAAAGCAAGCGCACCTTCCCGTAAATCACCTTCGATAATTTCATCTATCAAGTCAGTGTCTTTGAATTTAATGGCAGGTACGGGGTTGCCAGAGACAATCATATTGAGAGCTTTTTCGACTCCAATGGCACGGGGGAGGCGTTGGGTTCCGCCTGCTCCAGGGAGAATTCCAATTTTAACTTCAGGTTGTCCAAGACTTGCGTCAGGCTTTGCAACACGGTAATGGCAACCCAGAGGCACCTCAAGTCCACCCCCAAAACACACGCCGCTGAGAGCTGCAATGACGGGTTTTGAACAGGATTCAATGATCGAGATTAAGGTACGGAGATCGGGTTGTGCAAATCCTTTGGCTGTGCCGAATTCACTGATGTCTGCTCCACCTGAAAAGGCTTTATCGGACCCAATAATAATAATGGCTTTAACGGTATTATCTGCTTCTGATTTATCAATCGCATCAGCAATTTCCTTACGTTGCTCGTACCCAAATGTATTCAGTGGAGGATTGTCGAGGGTTATGACGGCCACTTGTCCTTGAGTCGTGTATTTTGTTTTGCTCATGGATGATCCACTCCTGCATTCATTTCAATGTGCAAAAGTATATTACTCTAAAAAGATTAAATATCAGTTAGGATAAAAGAGTTATTTAAAGGGTGGAAGGCGGGAATAACTTCCTTAGTGTTTTTGATACCGCATCTCTTTTTATTGGCTTGGGACAGGCTTCGTTTGCGCCGAGCTCTATCATTATTTGGTTATCCTTCTTCTCAGAAGATATGCAAACAACATGGCCGAGTGTTATTCCAAATATATTTTTTTTAGCTATTCTCAAAGGACTTTTACGTAGTCTTTTTTGCCTTTTTAGCAGAGATTTTAATTCATCCTCCGATTCTTTAAGCAAAAGAGACCTATAGTCTCTCTTGTTTCTTTGATTGTTTTTCTTTCCTTTTTTGCATTTGCTTTCAGAATAAACGAGCTTCTTGAGCTCTTCTCTCGCTTTTTGAACTTGAGATTCAAGTGCTTTTAGTTTTGTAGCAAAAATCTGTTTTTCATTTTCAGTTAAAACGACATCGCTACAATATTCAATTCTCTCTAAAAGAATTTCTTTGCCGCTTTTTCCAGGACCTAGATGGGAGTCTAGAAAGATCAATTCAGGATTATAAGCCTTCCAATATGCTATGCCTTCTTCAGCATTGCTTGCTGCTTTGACTTCGATAGTATAAGTTTTTTCTTCTCTTTCAATTCTTTTTTCTCTGTTTCCAAAATAACTATTTATCATTAATTCTAGTATTGTCCTAACATTTTTAATGTCTTCAACAATGACTATGTAAATCTTATCGCTGGGCTCTGATGCAGAAACTTTTCTTGAAAACTGAGATTTACCAGGGGACTGTGGGTTCAAATCGCTTTGAGACCTTGGTCGACTTTGAGTGTGGGAAGTGTCAGTTGTATCTTGTGACTCATGATCCAGAAATGAATCTACATTCATTGCAGAAAGAGAAAGGGGGGGGATAATGAGCCCGAGAACTAAGCCTGAAACTTGAAACAACCTAAAAAAATAATACTTCATGATATAAACTTCTAATTAAACAATTTAGATATAATATGTGGTAAAGATTATAAAAATCAAGAAAAAAGTTTCATCCCCCATAAATCTGCTGGGCTCGCTTCTCAAAAGCACTTAACATCTGGTTGAAGGCGCTTTCAAAGACGACCTGTATGCCTTTTTGAAGCAGGCTGCTTTTAAATTGAAAATCAATATAAAACTCAATATCTGTTCCCTTGTCCTTAGCATCTTTAAATTCCCAATGGTTATTTAAGTAATGGAAAGGTCCCTGAATATACTCGACTTCAATACGTGTTTTTGGGGTCAAGTGTACGCGAGAACGGAAGGTTTCTCTCATGAATTTATAGCCAACTATCAAATCTGCCAGTATTTCACTGTCGGACTTTGAAAGGATACGAACGGCCATGCACCAGGGTAAAAACTCAGGGTATTTCTCAACGTCGGCCACTAAGTCGTACAGCTGTTCAGGTGTATAAGGTAAATAGTGAGTGTGAGCTTTCATTTTGCCAATTGGGCTTCCCTTGCTGCCCGTAATTGCCTGAAGTCCTCTCCTGCGTGATAGGAAGAGCGGGTGAGGGGGGAGGCTGAAACCATAAGAAATCCTTTTCCTCTTGCCATACGTGCATAATCCGCAAATTCATCAGGGTGCACAAAGCGGTCTACAATATGATGTTTTGGAGTTGGCTGAAGATATTGACCGATGGTCATAAAATCGACGGATGCAGATCTGAGGTCGTCCATGACTTGATAGACTTCCGTCTTGCTTTCTCCAAGGCCCACCATGATTCCTGACTTCGTGAAAATGGAAGGATCAAGTTCTTTAACCGTATTTAAAAGATTGAGTGAGTTAAAGTAACGAGCGCCAGGCCGGACTTCTGAATACAAGCGGGGGACGGTCTCTAAATTATGATTATAAACATCCGGACGGGCTTCAACAACGATTTGAATGGCTCCGTCCTTTCTCAGGAAGTCAGGTGTTAAAACCTCAATCGTTGTATTGGGGGCATTTTTGCGAATGGCTTGAATGGTTTGGGCAAAATGGGTGGCACCTCCATCGTCAAGATCATCTCGATCGACGGAAGTGACGACCACATGATGAAGGCCCATTTCAGCCACAGCTTCACCAACTCTTTCCGGCTCATGGGGGTCGAGTAAATCAGGACGTCCCGTTGCGATGTTACAAAAGCGACAAGACCGGGTACATACGCTTCCAAGGATCATAACTGTGGCATGCTTCTTCGCCCAGCATTCCCCAATATTAGGACACGCCGCTTCTTCACAGACCGTGTTTAACTTTTGACGGCGCATCAGCTCAACTGTCTCTTGGTATTCCTTTGAGACGGGCGCTTTGACACGAATCCAGTCTGGTTTTTTAAGCTTTTCTGTTAACACAAATAATCCTCTTACATATGAATGACACGTCCAAAGGCATCGAGTACAGACTCATGCATCATCTCAGACAATGTGGGATGGGGGAAGATCGTTTGCATGATCTCTTGTTCAGTGGCCTCAAGGGTTTTTGCAAGACAAAAGCCTTGAATCAATTCTGTGACTTCAGCCCCAATCATATGAGCGCCAAGCAATTCCCCAGTCTTCCCATCAAAAATAGTTTTAACAAGACCTTCCGGCTCACCCATCGCAATCGCCTTACCATTCCCAAGGTAGGGGAACTTGCCGACCTTAAGCTCATACTTGCCTGCAGCTTTTGCGGCTTCTTCTGTCAAGCCAACACTTGCGATTTGAGGATAACTATAGGTGCAGCCAGGGATATTGGTTTTCTTCATAGGATGGGCAGTTTTAAGGCCCTTAATTTTTTCAACGCACAGCACGCCCTCATGACTTGCCTTATGGGCGAGCCACGGCCCACCAGCAACGTCACCGATTGCGTAAATGCCAGGCTCAGCGGTTTCACACCATTCGTTCGTGACGATATGACCTTTCTCAAGCTTTACCTTAGTTTTCTCAAGGCCAAGGTTTTCTGTATTGGCTTGTATGCCGACAGCAAGAATGACACGGTCTACAGTGATCTCCTGAGTCCCAAAGGTTGCAGTGACTGAATCCTTGTTCTTTTTCAATGACTTAACGGTAGCATTCGTGTAGATCTTAATCCCTTGTTTTTCAAAGGATTTTTGAGCCAGGGTCGATATGTCCTTATCTTCAACAGGCAGAATCTGAGGGAGGACTTCAACAACAGTGACCTCAGCCCCCATTAACCGATAGAAGCTCGCGAATTCAATCCCAATTGCGCCAGATCCAACAACGAGAAGGGACTTTGGCATGACCTCAGGTATCATGGCTTCCCGATAGGTCCAGATAAGCTTTCCATCTGCTTCAAGGCCCGGTAATTGCCTTGCCCGAGCTCCTGTAGCTAAAATGACATGGGTTGATTTAATAGAGGTTTTTCCATCAACTAACAGCTCAATCTCCGCACCTTGGCGTCCTTTAATTTGAGCGGCTCCTTTAATAACAGTTACCTTGTTCTTCTTCATGAGGTGATTCACGCCATTTGAGAGTTGCTCAGCGACTTTCCGTGACCGCTCAACAATCTTCTTAAAATCAAAGGAGGTCTTTTCAGCCTTAAACCCATAAGGTTCTAAATGATGAAGGAGATGATTGATCTCTGAGGTGCGCAGCAAAGCCTTGGTAGGAATACATCCCCAATTCAAGCAAATCCCACCCATATTATCGCGTTCAATCACAGCGGTTTTAAGGCCCAACTGAGCGGCTCGGATCGCGGCCACATAGCCACCCGGTCCACCACCAACGATTACAACATCATAATCAGCCATTTGATTTGCTCCTTCGCTTAATAGTAGGACTGTTCTAGCATTTGAAAGAGCAGAGAATCAAGTAACGTTCTCGTTTAATGACAAACGGCAAAATTTGCGTATTTTGCTTCCTTCTTCGGGAAAGGTCCTTCTAGTCTATTGAACTCAGCAATGCAAATTCTCTTTGTATCAGCATTAATTTCGCCTGTTATAAGGAATTGTCTCTGTCCAAATGTTGTGGGGTTTGCCTTATTTTCATTATTAGTAAGAATACAAGTGATAAGGCGTTTGCCGTGTTGATTTGAATGCTCAGTTAATAATTCACAAGGCACAGCTGATGCAGCTGATGATAGAGTTACGATGCTTACGAGTGAGAAAATCTCTAAATATCTTTTCATTTGAATACCCCTGTTGCTTGTTGTTAGTAAGAATTTAGCAATATATAGTTAAAAAATCCCTAATCAAAAATAGGATTCTGAGTATTTTCCTTCCCTTTTAAAAAGAATACTTTATAATACAACCATGACAACAGCGAAGTCACATATATTATTGGTTGATGATGATGAGCGTTTGCGCGATCTGTTGCGTAAATTTCTTGTTGAAAATGGGTTCTTTGTGTCAACAGCAAGGGATGCCGCCCACGCGCGCGAATTGATGAATCTCTTTATATTCGATCTTATGATATTCGATGTGATGATGCCGGAAGAGGATGGTTTTTCCCTGACCGAATTTATACGCTCCGGCCCCATGCGTCTTAAAGATACACCCATTCTTCTTCTAACCGCTATGGGAGAGACGGAAGACAAGATCACGGGGCTCAGTCGCGGCGCCGATGATTACCTCTCTAAACCCTTTGATCCGCGAGAGCTACTGCTGCGTCTGCAAGCTATTTTGAAGCGTACACAAGCGACAGGTCCCTCAACCTTGAGTATGGGTCTTGTCAGCTTTGACCTTCAACTGAATCGACTCACACGTGAGGGTACACCTATTGCTTTAACAACCGTTGAAAGTAGCCTGCTTAAAATATTTGCTCGTCACAGAGGGCGAACCCTAACCCGTGATGACTTGGTAGCTGAGTATGAGGGTGAGCTTAACCCGCGAACAGTTGATGTGCAAATGACCCGGCTGAGGCGGAAAATTGAAGAAGATCCTAAAATTCCCCGTTACCTCCAAACCGTGCGTGGTAAGGGCTATGTATTGATACCAGACGCATGAAGTATTTTATTAAGCACCCCTTTAAGGCTATAAAAGCCCTTCTTCCGAAAAGCATGTTTGGACGCTCATTGCTGATCCTTATGGCGCCTCTTGTTTTGATAGAGACGATTTCAGCGTACGTCTTTTTTGACAATCATTGGGATCATGTTACGAAAGCTCTTGCCAATAACATAGCCGGTGATGTGGCAACGGTGATAGCGCTCTATAACCAATCCCCTGATGAAGCAAAATTTTATAAATATCTTGCTGGGAATAATCTTAAACTAAGAACTGAATTTATTCCTCATGGTGTTATTCATACCCCTCTTTCAGATGATTTGAAGGATGGCTTCCTCAATTCCGCCCTTAAAAAGCATGTCTTTACACCCTACACATTTCACATTCGGGGTAAAGAGATTGTCATTGAGGCCAAAGTTGAGGACGGTATACTCGAGTTCGCAACCCCCTTTAAACGTTTATACGACAAGTCCTTTTCTCTCTTTATGATGTGGGTTGCGTTGACATCAGCTGTGTTCCTGCTTATTGCGGCTCTCTTTATGCATAATCAGGTCAAGCCCTTGCGGCGACTTTCAATCGCAGCAGACCGGTTTGGTAAAGGACGATCCTTTCCTTCTTTTAAGGCTGAAGGGGCTGTTGAAATTCGTAAAGTGGCTCAATCTTTCCTTGATATGAAGGGGCGTCTCCACCGTCAATTAACCCAACGGACGGAAATGCTGGCTGGGGTTTCACACGACCTCAGAACGCCTCTCACCCGTATGCAATTACAGCTCGCCATGATGACACCATCTGCTGAGACGGAAGGCCTGCAAAAAGACGTGGACGAGATGAACAACATGCTTGAGGGCTATCTCACCTTCGCAAGAGGGGAAGGCCTTGAAGAATCCCGCGACACGGATATGGATCACCTCTTGAAGGACGTGATCAATGGGCGCGCTCAACCTGAAAAAGTGGTTCACTATAAGTCAACGTCGCTGCCGACCTTATCTGTGAAGCCTCAAGCGCTGAAGCGATGCCTCATGAATCTTATCAATAATGCAACAAGGTACGGCCAAGAAGTCTGGGTTCATACTTTTGCGGATAAAGATCATTTTATTATCAAGGTTGAGGATAATGGCCCGGGCATCCCCGAAGAAAAAGTTCATGAAGTATTCAAGCCCTTCTTTCGCCTCGATCCCTCCCGAAATCAAACGACAGGCGGCGTAGGACTAGGTTTAACCATCGCCCGAGACATCGCTCAAAGCCATGGGGGAGAGATACGATTAAGTTCCTCCTCACTCAGGGGCGGGCTTGAGGCAGCGCTTGTATTGCCTTACTGAAACCAGGGTCACCTCATAAAATTTGTAAGGCACCATCACCTCTCCCCTGCGTGGGAGAGG
>JABDDK010000018.1 GCA_013287665.1 Alphaproteobacteria bacterium | reverse complement strand
TTCCGGTATTCTTGGTATTTGAGCACAACCTAGAAAAGGTTGATCAAAAACAAAAAGAGCAAGATCATTTGTTTTATTAGAAAATACTCTGATGACTCTTCGCGTCTCCTTTCCAATTTGAGCAAAGATCTTTGTCTTATCAATACTAGCAAAAGAGTGCTTTGCGCCTATTCCAATACGCCCCTTGCCTAACTCTAATAGAACAGCTGTTGAATTGGTTTTATCTTCTGGAGAGTATATCCTTACAACTCCTTTAGATGCAGCTTCTTCCTCAGTGACTTCGGACATTCCATTCCCACCGACAGCATGAAGAATATGATTAGAAATTAAGAGAAAGGAAAAAGCCGACATGAATAATTTAAATTTCATTTTCAACACCTAATAGTCTAAAAAATATAGAAGTAGTTGTAATTTATAAAATTAAATATTTCAAGAACTTATTTTTTGTGTAGACTACTTCTCACTTCCCTTATTATGAACTCTTCTGCTTAGCAAAAAACCACTTTACAAATTGTTGATCGACATTTTTTGAGTCATTTTGTGTAGAATAGACATAGGTTTCTTTGATGATTGAGCAGGCTTGGTCTAGTGTCAGCCCTCCGGCTTCTTTTTCTAAGAGAAGATTGCCACGTCGCCTGCGACTCCACGCAAATACGACTATAGTGCTAGTTGTTGTTATAGACCTGTGTCCTCATCGGGTTTGCTGCTTCTCACTGTTGAACGACCGGCCGGTGCTTTTTCTTCCAATTTTGCAGCAGTGATGACAGCAGCTCTTTTATGTAACCTTTCTGCCTCTTGCCTATAAAGACACGCAAGGGCCACATAATCAAGATTTGAAATGGCTGTGATTTTATTTTTGAGTCTTAAATCTTCTAAGCCTAATTGATCAAGAGATTCTAAATTAGTACATCTTGCCATAGCTTGATTCATCTCTCGTTTAACAAGACGTCCTATAGCATAGGGAAGGAACTGATCGTAATTTGATCGTTTAACGTAACTGCCATCCCCTGATGGGGATAAGAATTCCTCATCTTTTATCAGATCTAATTTTTTTACCTTCGACATTTGAGCAACGGTAAATCTTACAAATATTTCCGTATGAAGTCTTGTCCGTTGTTCTGGTGTCAATGAATCATAAACTGGATTTTCTCGAGTAGTTCCTCTTAATGCTTCATGTAGTTTAGTCGCTTTTTCTTTAGCATAGTTTGCAAGAGTTGAGACGGCATCTGCATGATTTAATGCAGCAGCTCGTTCTAAAAATTTCGAATATTTTCTTGAACCCTTAGGCGCCATGAGTCCAAGCTGAAAATAAGCTTCTGCATGTTCATCGGCAGTATATAAATCCTTTTGATCACCAACTATTGATTCATGTAGTGCCCTTGCTTTCTCAAAATTCTCATACTCACAAACGTGCTTAGAGCCCGCACTTTGTTCACGCTTAAGATATAAATCCGTAAGACGGTTGATGGCTGCAACCTTTGTCTTTCTAAGTTGGTCGAATAATTCAGGGGGAACACAGTTGCAACAGGGTTTTTCTTCCTGAGTTGATAAAGAATGAGGCAACATACGAAGTAGATTAACTACATTTTCATATTGCTCTAAAGCTAATATACCATTTATATGTCCATTATCATAAAATCCGCCAATCAACATTTCGGCCATTTGAAATGAAGCAAGGGCAGATTCAAATTTACCCATGGATTTCGACTTTTTTTCAAGTTGTCTAAATTGTTCTGCAATCTCAGGATTTTTTCTATTCCCATCAGCCTTAATAAACAGGGGATCTGCTTGAACGAGATTTGCCCCTAGTAGAAAGGAAAGAGCTAGAGCAGAAGTAAATAATTTGTTGATATTATATGTTGGTTTAAACATGGGCACCTCCGAAGTTATTAATTAGCATCATTTATAAAGCTATATAGGAGGTCTTTACAAAAGTCTCCGAATTTACATTTATTAGTTTATCCACGATCGCAATGCTGTCAAACACATTAAGCCCTCATTAGCACTTGTCATTGAAATGACGAATCCAAAAAATATTATAGGACTGCATCAGCATCCCTATCCCATTTCCGGCTCCGAAATAAACGATGAGATGTTGCTTCACCATCAAACAGTTCGTCTTCTGTGGCTTTATCAAATTTAACTAAACCTTGGGGTTTGCGCTCACGCCAGTCCAATATTCCCATCTCTTCAAGGGCCTTACCATTATAGCTATTTTCAAGTTGGTGTGTCATTAAATAGCAATCAATTGCTGTCTCTTTATTTTCAGTTGTTCCTCTTCCCAGTCGAAATGCTTCTCCGAGTTTAAAGTAGCAAAGTGCATTCTTGTGTTTTGCTCCCTGGTAAAAGAAATAAAAAGCTAACCTATCATCTGGCCGTATCCCTAAATCAACACTTACACTGCCTGAATACCTCATACCTTCTCTTCTACAGACTATGGTGTCGCCAAGATAGGCCGCCTCTCTCAGCAAAGCTAGATTTTCTTCTTCATACATAGTTGCAAGCTCGCAAACATTAAGTGAACGAAAAGCTCTAAACTTTTTTTTTCGACTCTCTTCGATGTCGGCAATTAAGGATGCAGGAAGATCATCGCTATTTTCCGTAATGGCTGACATTCTTGCTTTCAATTGGTCGCTCTCGGCTTCCGATAAATAAATTGTCGTAGGAGGTGTTAAAAATTCTTGTCTGTTCGATTTATATAGTCTTGTATAACCACTTTCAGGTTGCATCCACGCAAATAAAGAAAAGACTTCAGCATCAACATGGGTATTATCGGGCTTGATGAGACTTCTTAGAGTAGCAGCTTTATCCTCACAATGTCCTGCTAGTGTTTTAATAGCTGGAATATGACCGCGCACAGCAGCTTCTTCTAAACATTTGTAATATTGATTTGACTCTCTTCCTAGAAACTCTCTTCCCAGAGTAATTGCAAATTGGTATAAAGCCTCTGCGCGTTGTTCTTGAGTACGTAATACAAATTGGTTACTTACTATAGATCTATATAAATCAACTGCTGCTGATCTATCATAAGTTTCACAAGCATGAATTCCAATAATACCTGCATATTCATCTTGCATAAGATAAAAGTCCGTAAGTCGTGCAGCTACCTTAAGTTGAAGATCGACGACTTTTTGGTGTGCCTCTTGATTGACAGGAACTTCATCACCCCTGAGCGTATTTAGAAGGTTATATGCACGCTGATAATATGAAAGTGCATATTGTCCATCCCTAAAGGGATCTCCACAATAGCCTTCCACCATCATTTCTCCTCGCTTGAAGAAGGCTTCGGCAACATCTACAGGATCATGTGTGTCTCTTCCTAGACTTTCAAAAACTGCTTTTATTTCGGGAGACTTATACCCCTCCTGACCTTTAAAAACTAATACAGCTTGTGCATTGTTCACTCCAAGAAATACAGAAAAGGTGAGAAATAATATAATGTTATTAGTAATTTTAAATTTTGTTTTTAACATGAAGTCTCCTAACATAAAGCATTCGAATTAATTACATCCCTGAGATCATCGAAAATGAATCGCTGGTTACATTTATCAGTTTATACACCTTGGGAAAACTGTCAAATGCTTTAATTACCCTTTAATTACCCTTTAATTACCCATGTTAGAGTCGTCATTTTTGTACATCTTTTTTTGTAATTTTTACCACCCAAGCGTGGAACATGACCATTAATCTTTATCAATCATTTATAAGCATATCTAAGGAGTTCCAATCGCCTTTTTTTCTGTCAGGAGTTTTAGCTTGGAATAGTGAACATCTTCTTCGGCTTATTAAGAACTCAAGCTTGTAGGTATTATGAACTTTTCTGCTTAGCAAAAAACCACTTTACAAATTGTTGGTCGACATTTTTGGAGTCATTTTGTGTAGAATAGACATAGGTTTCTTTGATGATTGCGCAAGCTTGGTCAAGCGTCAGCCCTCCGCTTTCTTTTTCTAATAGACTCACGAGGGATTTTGTTGCCTCAAGGAGGAGTTGTGGGTTTTCGACTTTGGGAGATTCAGGAGTCTTTCCTTGTGTGAGGTCTTCTTTCCCCAAAAGTTCGGCAATGGAACACCCAAGGACCTCAGCAATGGCTTGAAGGGTTTCTGCTTTGGGGTGTTTTGTTTTACCCAAAAGAATATTCCTAACGCCACTTGTCTTAATACCAGACAGTTTTTCCAAATCGCTGGTTCTTAAGTTCTTCTCTTGCATATAATGCTTAAGACGTATCTGAAGGGCATTCGCCATATAAAAACCTCAATGATTTCTTTCTTTTTTAATGCTACCTGCTTTTTCATAAAAAGGGAAAAGAAAAAGCTTGTTGGGTAAATTTACTCATGTTATAACCTATATAAGGTATAAAATACAAGAATAATATGCATTATTTGTATATCTTTTGCACAACATAACAACGGGGAGGAACTTTATGAAAGAGAAGATCAATAGAGAATTTGTGTCTTTTAGGACACTATATAGCAACTATCTTCATGTATTTTGCTGTCCAAAAAAGCACTTTTCGACATCTGGTTATTTCTGGTTGTTTCACGTTGAACCACTGTTGGATCCCATTCGCTCACGTTGGGTCTCATTCAGTCCCATTGGATCTGGTTGTTTCTGGTTATTTCTGGTTACTTCCCATTGGATCTGGTTATTTCTGCATAATGACTTGATTTTATTTGATTATTTTCTTTAAACGCTGTTGACGATTAAATAAATTAGTTTTAGATTTTAACAATTGCTGGATGGCCTCACTGTTTCGAATAGATCATTTGAGAGTCATTCATTAAGAAAGGATAATGTGATGAAGGTCACAAATCTAACACCTGCTGAGTTGTCCAAAAGGTGGGGGCTGCCGGAATCAACGCTTGGTAATTGGAGATGGGAAGGACAAGGCCCTATCTTTGTAAAGCTTGGAAAGCGTGTCTCCTACCGAGTAAGGGATGTTGAAGAGTTTGAAGAGCAACAACTTAGGCGAGATACCACTTGTGGTAGCCTTAAAGCTGATTGCAAGAAACCATAAGAAAGAAAGGAGGGAAATATGATGATAACAAAACGACAAAAAAAGCACCTGTGAGAGTTTTTGCGGACATCCACAGGTGCCAGCCATAGAGAACCTCGAGAGGTTTCTACTCCAAGAAGTCTAGCCTAACCTTTGCGTTCCTGTCTACCTTTTTGGAATGAACCCTTTTGTGTGTTCGAAAGATTTACCGAACATAAAAACAAAAGGAACACACAATGTTGTACTATATCGAACCCGAACACCAATATTTACATTCTGATCGTATCATTTCATATCTCACGAGACTTCCTTGTGGCCCTAATGCAATTGAATCAATTCAGAATTTTTATCAATCAACTTTTCTTCTCGTAAAGGATGCCACGAATAACATCCAAGGAGGCGCTCAGCTTTTTAAAAGTCCTGTTCGGAATCTTAATGTCAAAGTCCGAGAATATTTAGGCCTGTATTACCCTCATGTTGAGGAAGTATGGAAAGGGACGATTTCCTTGGAAATCGATGAATCACTTACAGGAAAAGAGTTTCAAAAGGCTTGTCAGCGTTTTTATTGCGCCCTTTATGAAAATCTCATGGCATTTGGTGTCAAAGAAAATGCTCCCTTTTTGTGTCTTACGATGGAGTCTGTCGAACATCTCACAATCGAAATGCAAGGATATTGGCCTTTTGTTTTTGAAGTGAAGCCTTCTTCAAGAGATGGGATGTACAACGGTGTTTTATCCCTCATGGTAGGGCATCAAAATACTGAAGGTTTTTCAAGAAGAGTTAATTTCAATCAAGAAGCTAACTTAGGGGGACAAGTATGAAATTGTCAGATACCCCTTCCTATACTCAGAATGCACAGATCTCACCGATTAGAAAAGAATTGTTGATCCTCACAAAGGATCATAACCACGCCATTGTGCTCAATCAACTCTTGTATTGGACAAAGCGCCTCAAAGATTTTGATCTTTTGGTGAAGGAAGAACAAAGGGCTGATTCTCCTTTAGACGACGCTCCGCGTCAGCATGGATGGTTTTATAAGTCAGCCCAAGAGCTTCTCGAGGAAACGCTTCTGAGCGTCTCAAAAGTGACTTTACGCAAATATATCAACATCCTTGTTGCGAAAGGATGGGTGTCAGAGCGCCTTAATCCTCGTAACAAGTGGAAGAAGACAATGCAATATCGCGTCAATTTACGGAAAGTACAGGCTGATCTGAAGGATCTAGGCTGGCGCCTTTCAGGGTTTCCAGAGGATCTCTTTTGCCCAAGCCTTGAAGGAAATAACAATGAGTCACCAAAACCTAATCGCGAGAAAAGCAAGGATTCTCCGAAAGTTGAGTGCGAAGGAACGAAAGATGGAAAACCGCAGAAATCGGCATCGTCAGAAAATGATCCTTCGAAGGAAAGAAATGCACATTTCGATGTTCAAGAAACTGACACATCGAAGTGTGAAAAACTTAGTTTATTATACCTAAATAAGACTACCTTAAAGACTACTAATAAAGAACACATCACACCGCGCGAGCAAGAAGAGCCTCAAAACCCAATCCCTGAGGATGGGGAGAGACCTCAGGGTGTGTGTAGTCCTTTTGATAAAAATTGTTTCAAAAAAGAATCCATACCTGTTGCAGAGACCATGGTTCAGCTTTGGAAAAAGCACGTAGGACAGGAGGTCCTCCTTCTCACGAAAAGGCGCAGCTCTCTTCTGAGATCGGCTCTGAAGCTGCTTTTCAACGATGACCTCACCGGGTGGGAGGCCATGTGCCTACAGGTGAAGGACTCCCCTTTCTTGATGGGAAAAGGAGACAAGGGATGGCATATCACCCTTGATTGGCTGCTCCGCGAAGACAATCTGGTCAAGGTCCTTGAGGGCAATTTTGACTCTCCCGAGACGCTAGAAAAGAAAAGGAAAGACGCTTACACACAAGTCGAAACCACCAAAAAATGGGACCTTCTGAACATGATTCAAGACCCCATATGGAAGGACTGGTGTACAAAGCTTTCTTTCCCGTCCTCTTCTCACAAAGTGGGCATTGCAGCATGTGAACTTGAAGACCTTTTATGCGCACGTTTTCGAGAGTTTGACGGGCGTATCGTTATCGTTGAGAGCGAAACCCAGAGATGTCATGAACGAATTGAAAAATTGTGGATGGAGCTTGGGGCGATTGCCCGACAAACTTATCCCACCTCTCGTCGAGTGAGTTCAGAGCTCATAACGCCTTTACCATCTGCACAAACAACCCATCCCCAAAACTTCACCATAGGAGAAAATCATGCTTAACAGAGTTCAACTCATTGGCCATCTCGGCCATGCCCCAGACCTTCGGCTCACTCAAAATGGCAATGAAATTGCTACCTTATCTCTGGCGACGGATTCGCATTGGAAGAATGGTCAAGATGTGTGGCAAACAAAAACAGAGTGGCATCGGGTTACTGTCATTCACGAAGCCAAGAATACCTGGATTAAGGATAATTTGAGGAAGGGCGATTTTCTGCTCGTTGAAGGCAAGCTCGTCTACACAGAAAAAGTTGATAAATTGGGGCATAAAAAGCGAACAGCCCATGTCCTTATTGTGGGATTGGACGGCACCCTTAAGCTCATCAAGTCACAGAAATCCTCAACAAACGAAGAAGCTTTGGAAGAGACCACTCCCCCTCAAGGGAATGTTGACCCTGTGAATCAAAGTATTTCCGAAACAACACCTCAACAAAACGGAGAACCACAATGAACAAAATTAACAAACTAAGACGAATAGCCAAATCAAAGGAGATTAAAATGTCTAATACGACTACAAACCAACATACCGCATTTATGCTATCCTTTATTGTGATAGCAGCAGCGTTTATCCTGAATACCCCTGAAGCAATGGCCGTTGCAAATGCACCTGACGCGGGACTCACGGCAGGTGTTACGGACTTACTGCTGATTCTCAATAACAAACTCACGCCTGTGATTCTCGTTGCTGGGTGTATTGCCTCCCTTGTGTATAGCTTTGCGATCTCTCAGCCAAAGCCCTTTCTCCTGGCACTCGTGACTCTTACAGGATTTGGGTTTGCTCGTGCCTGGATTAATGGCACCTATGCTTTGATCGCGTAAGGATCCATATGGACCGAAATGAAAACACGCTTCTCAACCATCTGGACAAGCCTCTACGGTTCCTCGGGGTTCACAAGGATGAAGCTTGCGTTCTGATGGTGCCTCTTGTGGGCGGCCTTTTCTTGGGGTGGATCTTGTCCGGGTTTTGTTGTGGCATTGGGCTTTTGTCTTTGCTCCGAACATTGAAGGCCAAGAATGAAGGCACGTCCTTGATGCATGCAATGTATTGGCATCTCCCAACACCTCGCAAACTCCTGAAGATGAAGACTCCTTCGCACATTCGGGAATATGTTGGATGAGACTAGATTTCCTTAAAGAATGTAAACTTGAGTTGCGGATTCAAAGGAATTGCCTTGCCGCTTTATCATGCATATTACTATTAAGTACCCTCATCTTGAGTATGTCTGTCTATAGCACGCGGGAGCGAATTATCCTCGTTCCCCCTCAGCTTACCAAGCAAATGTGGGTTATGGGCGGCAAGGTCTCGCAAGAATATCTGTCTGAAATGGGTGGCTATGTCGCCAAGCTCTTTTTGGATCTGTCTCCGGGCTCATTTACTTACAACCATGAGCTTCTTTTAAGTTATGCGACACCTGAATCTTATGGCTCGCTTAAAAAGCAATTCCTGAAGGAAGCTGAGGAATATACAAAGCTTCAACTCTCAACCCATTTTAAACCATCGGAAATCTTCGCAAGCCCTGAAACCCTCAACGTCAGTGTCAAAGGCACCTTGAGTCGCTTTGTCGCGGGTAAGCCTATCGGGGACTCCATTGAAACCGTTTCCATTAAATTCACACACCGAGATGCAGGACTGCTTCTTGAACAAGTCACAGGAGGACTTAAAAATGACCCCCAATAAAAAATGGCTACTCTCATTACTTTTAATGGGAACTGCATGCGAAGCTGCAATGCTTCACCCCCTCAATGATGAGAAAGTTATCGAGGTCGGGATCTCAGGCCAGGGCCTTACCCGAATTACAGTTAAAAATGACCGTATTCTGAATGTGTTTGGCCTTGCAACAGAGTATGCATTAGAAACCGATACGGACCAGGGACAGATCTTTATTCGCCCTAGCTCAATGAATCCGATTAGCCTCACACTCACCACAGAAAAGGGTTTTACACAGGACCTTCGACTTATTCCAAAAGAAAAAGCTCCTGAGGCTTTGATATTGGAAGACAGACAAGACCCTGAGAAGGCTAAAGACATCCTTCCCAGTCGTGAAGAGATTGAAGAGCTCATCCACGCCTGCATTGAGGGGCGTATTCCTCAAGGATATAAGCAAATGCCAATTGATCTTAAATCATCTCAAGGTCCTTACCATCTAATCCGAGAGATTCGAGGCGCCTTTAGAGGCTTTACCTATGAGGTAAAGAACACCTCTAAAATCCCCCTTATACTTTCAGAGGAGGCCTTTGTTAAAAAAAGCCCCCTCCAAGTCATCGCTGTAGTCCTGACTAAACGAATCCTCAACCCCGGAGAAAGGAGCACACTTCATGTTGTTGCAAAACATTAAAGACCGTATTCACAAATTCTTTAACCCAGAGTCGGAGACGGAAGTTCGCACCCTTCAATTCTTCTGGGTTGCCTGCGGGGGACTTGTTCTCCTGTCTGTCTCCTACGGTCTTGTGACCTTTCTCTATTACTCAGGGCCACTAGCGTTAGATGAGAAAAAACAACCAACGCCTACGCGCTTTGAGACAGCCCTCAGTAAAGTCGATACGGGAGATGCTTGGCGATTTAAGATCGAGCAGGGTCTTGAAAAGCTGGGACAAAAAACCGAAGGGTTGGAAAAACTTCTCCAGGAGGGTATGAAAACTGGCGATTTTCCAAGTCCCTCACTTTCAGAAGAAGAGCAATTGGAACAGGGTTTCCAAAACACCCCCCAAAGTCAGGTATCAAACCAGTTTCAAGAAATTGAATCGAAGATATTACAACTCGAAATGAAAATTGATGATCAAAAGCCGGAAGTTCCCTCATTGTCATCTTCTCAAACAGTGGAATCACACCAGGAAGGCACAGGGATTCAAAAAGTTACCTTAGGACTTTCTGAAGGGCCTAATAACCAGCTTAAAACGGTTGAGACCACCATTCCTGCGGGCGCCTTTGCAAAGACGGTCCTTATATCCGGACTTGATGCCTCAGCGTCTATGACTGCATCTTCTGATCCAAGACCTCTTTTATTACGCATAATTGACCCAGGGACATTGCCCCGGCGCTTTCAAAGCGATCTCAAGGATTGTCACTGTACGGCCAGTGCTTACGGGGATCTTTCTTCAGAGCGTGTTTATGGCCGTCTTGAAAAGCTCTCTTGTATTGAGCGAACAACGGGGGAGATCATCGAAACCCAAGTTGCGGGGTATATTGCAGGGGGTGACGGCAAAGCTGGCATCCGCGGTGTTGTTGCATCAAAAGATGGGCAGTTCCTAGGCCGCAGTCTCGTCGGAGGCTTCTTTGCGGGGTTAAGCAATGTCGCAAATCCACAAAACCGCCAACCGGTAAGCAATCCTTTCACACCTGGAGGTATAGCATCTCCCCCAAGTATGGGCACTATGTTTGCATCCGGCATGGCAACAGGCGCAACAACCGCCCTGGATCGTCTATCTCAATATTACATCGACCGTGCCGAGCAACTCCAACCCGTCATTCAAATCGCCGCCGGTCAAGTTGTGGATATTGTCTTCACCGAAGGCACATTCATCGGAAGCGAGACAATTAGGCACGAGATTGAAGACACAAGAAACGAGGCTCGCGAAAATATTCGCAAACCAATCATGACTCATCAGAAATAAAAGACAGGAGAACAAACAATGAAATTAAGAACACACACAAATATATACCCCCTAGGGGTTCTGTTGAGCCTTAGCGGCTGTATGGGTGTTTATGAGGGCGGCTTTGAATGCCCTCCTGGAAAAGGTGTGGGATGTAAGTCCATTTCGCAAGTGAATGAAATGATTAATCGCGGGGATCTTCCCAAATCCGATTCACTATCTTCTCTCGACAATGAGGGTGACAATTCATGCAAAACATGCGGTTCCTCATCGGAGATCAGCTCTGGAAAATCTGAGATTTGGTTTAACCCGCTCTATCTAAATAAACAAAAGGAATACAATGATAAAATTGCTGTCTAACCACAGTCTAAGTGAATTATTACCCTACAGTTGCTTTGATCCCGCAACCCAGCTCTTTATCAATAACGCGAGCACTGGATTTGTGATTGAAACCCTCCCACTTGTGGGGTGTGGAGATGATATTCCAAGACAGCTCAAGGGGATTTTCCAGCATACAATGCCTTTGGGATCCAACCTGCAATGCTTATTGATTGCAAGTCAGCGAGTGGGCCCATGGCTTAAAAAGTGGGAAGACGTGCGTCGCGGGCGCTCCGACGTCTTGGATGAGTTGGCACGAAGACGGGTCGAACATTTCAAAAGTTTGGCTAACGGTAAAGGTCTTCGAACTTTTCGTGTTATTCTGTCCTATTCTGAGCCCCACGGCACATCTGTATCTTTTGAGGAAATTCTTTCCTTACGCGAGCAGTTGATCACCACACTCAAAGGGTGGGGGCTTCCTGTGCGTGTGTGGAATGCGGAAGATCTGCTTTCGGGACTTGATGAGCTTTTAAATCCATCAGATGCCTTAGAAAATCTTGAAGTTCCTTGGAATCCCCTTGATCCCCTTTCAGGGCAACTCATAAGTCCGGGGACACGGTTTAAGATTGAAGTCCCACAAATAGTTGTGGGTGAACATGAAAAGATATTACGCCTTTATACACCGCGTCTGCTCCCTCCATCATGGCATTTAGGGGCTATGGGGAATTTGATTGGGGATCCCTTTGATGAGTTCCTCAGACTGAATGGGAGTTTCTTCCTCTCATACGGGATTCATATATGTAATGAAAGGACCCTTAAAACGCGAATGCTCGCCAAATGCGGGAACGTTGAAAAGCAAGCAGCAAGCCCTATTGCAAAATATGTGCCGTCGCTTCAAAAGCAAGCGGGGGACTGGACCTTTTTTCGCGAGAAGCTTGAAGAAAGCGGGAGACTTGTCCTGACACGTTTTCAAGTAGGGCTACTCTGTGATCCGAAACAGATTGAACGTGAACAACAAACGCTGTTTAACCTTTACCGATCTCAACGGTGGGAGCTGGCTTTAGATAAGTATCTTCAACTCCCATCCTTCATAAGCTGTCTTCCAATGACTTGGGGAGAAGGCGCTGTTGAAGACAGTAAAACCTTTCAAAAGACAAAAACGACCTTAAGCCATGAGCCCGCAAATCTCATGCCACTTCAAGGGGAATGGCAGGGCACACCGTCTCCAGGGGTTATGTTGGTGGGCCGACGTGGTCAGATCTTTACCTGGTCACCCTTTGATAATAACGAGGGCAATTACAATGTTTGCGTTGTAGGGCGCTCAGGGTCAGGTAAATCGGTCTTTATGCAAGAGTTACTAACCTCCATACTCGGCATGGGAGGGAAAGTCTTTGTCTTGGATGTAGGCCGGTCCTTCGAGAAGACGGTTAAGCTTTTAGGGGGAACCTATGTAGAATTTTCGGCCCACTCGAATCTATGTATTAACCCATTTACATCTATCCCTTCTGCAGACGAGCAAGAAGCATCTGATGCACTGGCAATGCTCAAGCCCATTTTGTCACTCATGGCAGCCCCTAAGGAAAATACACGGGATATTGAGGATACGTACCTTGAACAAGCTATCCAGGATGCTTGGAAGAACAAGAAAAACAGTGCAACCATTACGGATGTGGCCTCATACCTTTTAACCCGTAAAGACCCAATAGCTAAGTCTTTAGGGCAACGCCTCCATCCTTATACGGAAAATGGTACCAACGGGAGGTTCTTTAATGGTCCCTCAAATATCGATCTCTCGGATAACCTTGTAGTTGTTGAGCTCGAGGAACTCAAAGAACGGAAAGACCTTCAAGCCGTTATCATTCAAATGGTTATCCTCCAGATTACAAACTCTGTGTACACAGGTGACCGGAAAACCCCAAGTTGTCTTATTCTTGATGAGGCTTGGGATATGCTTAGAGGCGCTCAGTCAGGCATCTTTATTGAAACAGCAGCCCGTCGTCTCCGGAAATACTATGGGGGCCTTATTGTTGGCACCCAGTCTGTAAATGACTTTTATGCAACGCCTGGTGCGCAAGCGGCATTTGATAATGCGGACTGGATGTGCCTTCTCTCGCAAAAAGATGAATCCATCAAACTCCTCAAAAACTCAGACCGTCTCGCAATGGATCCAGCGATGGAGCGCACACTCCGCTCTCTCCGCACAGAACAAGGACACTTTGCTGAGATCATGATTAAAGGTCCTAAAGGCTTTGCTGTGGGAAGACTTCTCCTCGACTCATTTTCTAAGGTTCTCTATTCGACAAAGGCTGAGGAGTTCTCGGCTGTTCAAAGCTTGGTAGCTGAAGGGTTGAGTCTGAAAGAGGCAATTTTAAGAGTGAGTAATCCTCAACCACTTCATGTTGAGGGCAATTGAGATGATTAACAAGGCCAGAGATACTTTACTTAAGCTCAGGTTTTGGATCCTGGGAATAGTTATTTCACTCGTTATAGGATGGTTTCTTTTAAGCCATACTCGGCTTCATCTCTGCTTAACCCCGAGCCTTGAGGGAATTCGTGCCCTCTTATTTTTTAAAACGAATAACTTCAGCCAAAACGATATCGTGTTTATCCAAGGACATGTCTACAAACACTTGGACGTGCCCCTAGAAAATCAGATCTTTGCTAAGCGGATCGTAGGGTTACCTGGTGATATCCTCATCAGAGATATTGATACAATCAAAATTATCAAAGCTCTTCCACTTGTTCAAAAGACAAAAGAAGGGCACTCCCTAACACCTACTCAAACACAAGTAGTGCCGGAAGGCCATGTCTTTGTGGCCGGTGATCATCCTCGTAGCATTGATTCGCGCTATGAAGAATTTGGACTTGTTCCGGTTGAGAAGATCTGGGGGAAGGCTGTTTTCACATGGTGAAGGCAGTGTTCAGTGCTCAGTATTCAGTGTTCAGAAGAAATGTTCTTCTTGTGTGCAGTACCCTTACTTTGCAGTTAGGTGCTCTATCTGCAAAAGACTTTGGAACCCAAGGTACGACTTACGTTATTGAGGAAGAAGATCCAATACAGCTCATCCTTCAAAAGCTGAAGCATATGGAAGATAGCGGTGAATTAGAAAAGCATAACTTCGAGCTGCAAAAGAAAACAAAGTCCTCAATTGAAAGGCCAAAGCCTGTTGAAGGAATTACACGAGCAACAGAAACACGCGTATTTTATTATGATCCGAGTTACAGAGTTCCTGAAGATCTAAAGGATCATTTTGGACAAATCTTCGCAAAAAAAGGGACCATCATCAATCCGCTGGAGACGATTGGTCTTGCCCACGAATTGGTGTTTATTGACAGTGATGATGAGGATCAAAAAGCGTGGGTGATCGATAAGGCTCGACATGAGCCCATAAAGATCATCCTTGTTAAAGGAGCGCCACTCTCCCTCTCTGAAGAACTAAAAGAGCCTGTTTATTTTGATCAATCTGGTGTTCTTACCAAAAAGTTTGGAATCAAACATGTTCCTGCTGTTGTCACTCAATCAGAGCTGCAACTTCGAATGGAAGAGATTAAACTCGAGGTAAAGAAATGATATCTTACCTCAGATTCATATGCTTATTGCTCATATTGAATACTTTTCCACTTTCGGAAAATGCGGCGTGTCCTGGTCGATTTGTAAATCCCATAACTGACATTTGCTGGTCATGTCTTTTTCCCATCACGATTGGACCTGTAAAAGTGAATGCTGGAGGAAGGCAAGATACACTTAATCCCACCCAAATTCCCTGTTGGTGTCCAAGGCCTCCCATACCTGGTCTTGTTCCTGGAATTCCAGTTGGGTTTTGGGAGCCTGTACGTCTTGTGGACGTGACACGCGTTCCCTTTTGCATGGTGAATATGGGCGGCATGCAAATGGCAAACAGCATTACCCAAGGTGTGCACGGGGTTAAAGGATCATCAAGATCTCAAAGCAGCTTTTATCATGTCCATTGGTATATTTACCCAGTTATTTATTGGCTTGAGCTTCTCGTTGATTTCCTTTGCCTTGAACAACAAGGTTTTGACGTTGCTTATATCACTGAGCTCGATCCCTTGTGGAACGCGGATGAGCTATCTTTCATCATAAATCCCGAAGCCGTCCTATTTGGAAACCCCATAGCTCAAGCCGCATGTGCAGCTGACTGTGCAACTGCAAGTGTTGGTTTTCCTATGGACGTTCTCTTTTGGTGTAACGGGTGTCAGGGGAGCCTCTATCCCTTTACTGGTAATAACTCAGCACATAATGGAGGCGTACAGGCAAGCCTTCTCATGGTGGGTCGCATGATGGCCAAACTTCATAGAGAAGGTCTCCTATGGAGCACAAGCGGACAGGCATCTCTCTGCCAGAAGATACCACTCCCCATCATCAAAAAGACTCAATACAAAACCCAAATGACCTACCCGAGACCCACAACTAAGGGCCCCATGGCCTGTAATCCATTGGGCCGTACGGAAGTGATTTGGGGCAGTGCCCGAGAGTTTCCTTACAAGGGAGAAGACTTTGGATACTTGATTTGGAGGAAGAGAAATTGCTGCGTCCTGTAAATAATTTATTGATAATATTACATATTTTTGGGTTCTCAGGTTCTTTATCTGCGGAGTCTCAACTCATGAATTCCTGTTCGATTTCCAAAAAAAGTTGTTCACATAATAAAGTAAGTTTTGACAACGAAATCCTCAAACTTGCAGATGATTCCTTTAAAAAGGTCGAGACATTAAGGAAAGACGCTGAGTTTCAAACCTTAGTAAGTGAGCTTCAAAATAAATCAACGACATTAAACACAGAGCAACATACTGATAAGTTGAGTCTTGGAGAGCTCTATATATTTGTCTCATTTTCTATGGGAGAAAAAGCGCTTTTAAACCTTGCAAGGGAAGCCAAGTTGTTTGGAGCAACACTCATCTTAAGAGGATTTAAAGAGAGAAGTTATAAAAAGACAGCCCAAGCCTTACAAAAGATAATTGAAAAGACAGGTCAAGGTTTTCTAATTGATCCTGAGCTCTACAAACTTTTTTACATTGAATCTGTTCCCTCCTTTATTCTCACAGAACCTTTTAATCTGTCTTCTCAAGAGAGGTTTTCGACCCCAATTCATGATCGTCTCAGAGGTCACGTCAGTATCAGATATGCGCTCGAGACCTTTGCCAAATCCGGAGATTTTCAAGAAAAAGCAAATTTCATCATAAAACGAGGTGAGGAAAGATGATAAAGCTCCTTCTTTTATTTGCATGCTCGACATCTGCAATGGCTGATCCCAAAAAAGGAATTGTCTCTGGTGATCAAGCTGCACACTCGTTCTTAAATAAAATCGCCCTGGATAAGGAACAGGCAGGTAATCACCCCTTTTATCATGGAACTCCAGCTGAATCAAACTTGAACAACTCAAATTTAACCCAAAGATCAAATGTCCTTATGGGTAAAGATCCAGCCAGTGGGATGGTTGTTGAGAGTCAGAGAACCAACCAGAAGTTTAATATTGACCCTCAAAATGATCCTCTCCTTGCGGGTTCTCAAAAAATCATCGCTGATCCTTTGAACGCCATTGGAGGGAATGGAACCACAATCACAGCTCAAAAACAAGGAGGAGCTGATGAAATCATAACATGCGAAGAGGCAGGAGATGACGCCGAGTTTACTTGTAAATCAGACCTTATTGTGACCGTTAAAATACAGAAGGGACCTATTAAAAAAGGTTCATTTTCACTTTGGGGACCTACGGTTTTTTGGAGTTATGGAGGTCTCCTCAATGATTGGCCAAAACTAAAGAAAAAGAAGTTTGTAGGGCATATAGTTCAAAATCAACAACCCTGCCTTAAACAATTCATTGCATCTCAAAAAAACCTTACTCTCGCGGGGCTTGTGAATGCTACTGCAAGTCAGTCTGGTGATTGGAAAAAGGTCAGAAAAAAGACATATGTCTATGAATCATATAATTTTTACTATTCATATCAACCTCTTATCAAGGTCCCTTATTATTCCTGGTTTGATGGATGCGTAGGCCTTGAAGCAAGGGTTGACTCAGGGAATTGCCATTATGTCTCTAAAGTTTGTACTCAGGGGCGCGAAACGCGGATCATAGATGGGATCTCCATCAAAAAGAACTGCTGGCAATACGCTTATACCTATGCGTGCTCGCATCATTCTAAGAATGATTGCGGACCCTTAAGAGCTCGCGGTTGCTATCAGATAAAATCAGCCTGCAAGGAGATGAGTGGTAAATCTTGTGTAAATTACCTTCAAACCTATCAATGCAAAAGCAATAAAAACTCTGCCTATACTGAGATGATTCAAGGCGGGAAAACCCCTTTCTGCCTAGACGGTAACTGCCGGGATCAAAGTTGGGAAAGCAACGATGAGATGATGTCATCCATCGCCCAACTCAGCCTCCTCAAAGAAATGCAGGGACAATTTGCAAATGGTCTTCTCTTTAAAGGAGAGGACAAAAGGTGTTCCAAGTTTATCCTCAGCTTTAAGGATTGTTGTGGGTCTGGCAAAGGCTGGGGAAAGGATCTGGGTCTTGCTTCATGTAGTGCAGGTGAAAAAGCATTAAGTCAAAAGAGAAAGAAAGGTCTCTGTCATTTTGTGGGAACTTACTGTGATAAGAAAGTTCTTGGCAAGTGTGTCAAAAAGAAATCAAGTTATTGCTGCTTCACAAATAAGCTCCTCAAAGCCTTCCACGTGCAAGGCCGTCCTCAAATTGGACTCGGATGGGGAGAGCCAAAACACCCCCTTTGTCGCGGATTTACGATTGATGAAATCCAACGAATTGACTTCTCCAAGCTTGATTTAAGGGAAGTCTTTGAAGACCTGATGCAGAACTTCAAAGCAGACAAGCTCAACGTAAATGACATGAGCAAGACCATTAATGAGCGGATGCAAACAATTCAAAAGAGTATTGGTCCAAGTACGGCGAAGAATGTGAGACAACGCGATGGCGCATAAAGCAGTGTTCAGTGCTCAGTGTTCAGTGGTCAGAAAAAAAGCCCTTTTTCATGCAGTAGTGTTTGTATGGAGCATAATTATGAATCTAAACACGAATGCAGAATCACATTCCTTCTTTGAGAAGCACTCTGAAGGCTGGCATTGGTATGAAGATCCGGAGAAGGAGGAGAAAGCAAAGAAAAAAGATCCCTCTCCCTCAACTTCTCAGAGTCCCACAAAAGTGATTGAAGAGCAACGGAAAGAGCTTGAAACAAAGCTCCATAAAGCCATCGTTGAGCCCACCCGTGAAAATCTCATTGCCTACATCACATTTCAAAAGAAGATCTTTGATCAAAGTGAGCGGTTTTCGAAAAGTTGGAAAGAGGTTGTGATGACAACGCCGTCTCTGGATGAGACGTTGCAACACCCTGTGGATCAAAACGCACGGCATGTTTACTATGATCTCAAAAATCAGGACATTAAGAGCCGTATAAAAGGGTTATCTAAAGACTACGGCCTCTTCTTTTTCTTCAAGAAAGATTGCCCCTACTGTCATCGCTTTGCTCCCATTGTGAAACATTTTGCAGCGAGTCACGGCTGGTCCGTTCTTGCTGTCTCTCTAGATGGAGGCACGCTTCCCGAATTCCCTGAGGCAAAACGCGATAATGGTATCGCAAAACGCCTTCAAATTCAGCACGTCCCGGCACTTATAGCACTTCATCCAAAGACTGGAAAACTCATACCTCTTGCCTATGGGATGATATCCGAGAGTGAGATCGAGGATCGGGTCGGGATATTAACACAACTCAAATTAGGAGAACTTAAGAAATGAGGAAATTCTTCAACTTTCTTCTCTCATTCATTTTGCTTACACAATCTCTGCAAGCCAATATGCAAACAAACCTCGACAAGGCTTTTACAGCACTGGGTATGAGTCACAACGTAACGGCGAGTGGAGGTTATCAAGATCAAACAGGTGGCTTTTACACAGGGGGCAGTGTGTTTGCGAGAGGTAAGGTTAATAATGCCGATCTCTTATCCATTCAAATGCCACATTACAGAGCGGGATGTGGAGGTATTGATCTCTTCATGGGTGGCTTTAGCTTTATCAATGCCCAGGAATTTATTCAGCTCCTTCGTAACATCGGAACAAATGCAGCAGGGTACGGATTCAATCTCGCTCTTGCGACAGTAACGCCTCAGATCAAAAGCGTTATTGATGATCTCTCTGCCAAGATTCAACAGATGACCAGCCATAGCATTAATTCTTGCGAAACAGCAGCAACTCTTGTGGGCGGTGTATGGCCCCAGTCGGATGCTTCGTCTCAACTATTATGTAATTCGATGGGGAAAGAGTTGGGTATCGCCTCAGACTGGGCACAAAGTCGTCAGCGGTGTGGCGCGGGAGGAGACCGCACAAACATTAACAACCGAAAGAGTGAAAGACCCGCCTTTAAAGATGTCTTGGGAGATGAGTTTAATGTTGCCTGGAAAGCTATTCAGAAGAATGCCTTTCTGGGGCAAGATCCAAAACTCGCTGAGTTCTTTATGACGATTTCAGGAACGATCCTCTCGTGGCGTGTGGGGGATCAAATCGAGATGAAAGTTCTTCCCTCAAGAAGCGGAGATCCTGAATTACTGAGTGGCTTAATACATGGGGGTGCCGCTCTTCAGATCTACACGTGCGATAATACAGCTGTTGATAAGTGTTTAAATCCAAATTTAAGCAACGTCACCCTTCCCAAGGAAAGTGCCCTGTATGGAAAGGTCTCCAAAACACTTCAGTCGATTTCAAAAAAGGTTCAATCAGATACTGCCCTCTCAGCTCAAGAAATGGCCTTTGTGAATTCCACTATGATTCCCGTGCTTAAAATCATGGCTGTTGAGGTTGCCTTCAAGGCTGGGGGAAGCCCATTAAGCGTGAGTGATTTTAGTGAAGCGATCGCCCATGACATCCTCATGCAATATCTGGAAGAGGTGATGTCCATTGTGTGGGACAGTGTGACACAGCTCAAGAAGAGCCAAATTAATGATCACGTGATTGAGGAGTTCAGATCGGGAATTGCGAAATCCAGAAAGCTTCTCTTTGCCAAGCGAACGGCTCTTTTTGAGCAAATGGCCATAACCCTTGATCTCATCGAAAAAACACAACAAATCGAGAGCAAGTTGCAGAACATGTTTATTTCAGGCTCAAGGCAACAATGAGGTTAAGCGATGCATAACGTCATAACGACCTATGGTGGTGGAGAGCTCTTCTTCCTTGTCTTCAATGGAATTGCTGCCTTGTTTAAGACTGACAACACAGGCCTTCTCATGCCATTAATCCGTGTAGGGTTAACTGTCGGTCTGTTTTATGTGTTGATCTTGATGCTGTTCCGAAATCAAGTTGCGGAAGGTTTTAAATGGTTTCTCTGGGTCATTATTGCGACTAACCTCATCTTTCTACCTAAAACGACGATCTATATAAATGACCCTCTTGCAAACCAAAAATTCAAGGTTGATAACGTCCCTTTTGCATTAGGAGCTTTTGCAGGCCTTGTAAGTAATGTGGGACGGGCCATTACGGAACAGTTTGAGGCTGTCTTTACTCTGCCTGATTATATGCCCTATCACCAAACGGGGACGGTGTTTGCTTCCGCCCTCATGCGCCAGGTGGGGCAGTTTCGCATTGTGGACCCCATCTTCAAAGGCAACATGGAGCGTTTTGTGAACCAATGCGTTGTGTATGACGCCATGATTGGCCACAAGTATACACTCAAAGACCTTCAAAATACCCCAGATATTTGGACTCTCGTTACTCAAAATGCCTCTCCTGTTCTCGGCTTTCTCTATAAACAAGGTCAAGAGGGAGGCAACGTTATCACATGCAAGGCAGGAGCCACATTACTGAATAACCTCTGGACAGCTGAGATAACTAAAGCAACAGCCATTTATGGAAGTCGAGTCGGCAATCAAACCCTCACAAAGGCTGCCTTTTTTACCCACATTCAAAACGGCTTTCAGTTGATGGCCGGGATTTCTGAGTCAGCTGAAAAACTCCTCAAACAAGAGATGATGATAAATGCCCTTGAAGAAGCGAGCAATAATAAGCTCTCCGAACTCGGAGCTGCCTCAAATTACTCTGCCACTAAAGCCCTGATGCAACAAAGGTCGACCTACGCTATTGCGGGTGAAATTGCAGCACGAACGTTGCCATTGTTTAAGAACGTTATAGAGGCTCTCAGCTATGCCTTGTTTATCTTTATTGTCGTACTGGCACTCCTGCCCAATGGTTACAAGATCCTCCTGACCTATTGTGGAATTTTGGTGTGGACCCAACTTTGGGCGCCTCTCTATGCTGTCCTCAACCTCATCATGACGCTTTACGGCAAATCTGAAACCATAGGCCTTGGCACGCAAAATGGCCTGACCCTTCTCAATTCCTCCGCTATTGTTAATGTTAACGCCGATATGACCACTTTAGCCGCCTGGCTTTCCGTCAGCATTCCGTTCATCTCTTACGGCATTCTCAAACAGGGAGCCGCCGCATTCGTAGGTCTCGCCCATCATTTAAGTTCAGGGATGCAGTCCGCTGCAAGTGGTGCAGCGGCTGAGGCCGTCTCCGGCAATATTAGCATGGGCAATCTCTCTATGGGAACGCAAAGCTATCAGAACACGTCTGCCTTCCAGCACAACACAAGCCCCAGTTATAGCGCCTCTCACTTCAAATCTCTGAACTCTTCAGGGATGGAGCAATCGACGTTCGCTGATGGTACCCAAAGCCTCACCAGTCAAGCCATTTCAAAGCTCGGCGTACAAATCATGGGCACAGAGAATACAAGTTACGCTCAGCAAGCAAGCTTTAATGAAGCCAAAAGCTTGTTCCAATCAAAGTCACTTGCTGCGGGAGACGCTGCGGAATCTGCTTTCCAAGCCACAACCAACTATATGAATCAAGTCGGGCAAAGTCTCTTTAAGGGTGAAGACTACAAGAAAAACGTAACCTCTGCTGATGCTCAGACACTCCAAAACTTCAAGGGCTATATTCAGGACCTTTGCCAACGAACAGGTATGAACGAAAGCCAAGCTGTAGAGGCCGCGATTGGGGCCTCTCTCGGTGTTCCTGGAATGGGCCCTCAGATCAGCTCAAACTTCTCTAATGCGGCGGCCCGTCAGAAAGGGATTGAGGCCGCAGATTCCCTTGCCAAGCAAAAGAACTATACGGATAGTTTAGAGAAAATTGTGTCAGCCTCAAAAGATATTTCCGAAGGCGAATCAGGGACCCGTGGGGCAGATCTTTCTGAATCCGCCATGTCCAGCCTGAATCATGCAAGGTCCTTAAGGGAAGAGGCGTCCGTTGCCCAGAATCAGATTGAGACCCTCTCACACGACATCTCATCAGGTCAAAGCAAATCAATGACCATAAATAAGGATTTAACTCAAGACATGCTCGCATTTATCGCTCAGCAACCTGTGAACTCTGGTCCTACAGGCAGGGACGGAGGGAACATTGGCTATGAGAACGCTAGACGAATCCTTGAAAATGGAGGAATGGAACGGGAGACTTACAAGCAGCGGTTTGAAGAGCAAAACCCTCAATACACCGTTCAAAGCATCAACGCAGCTCAAGGTGAAGCTCGTATAAACAGTCACTACGGTGCCGAATCACAAGCCTTTAAACAAAGCGCTGGAATCGAGTCCCATTATGCACAAAATCAAGGAACCGTTGTTGAACGAGGTACTGACAAAGGTCTTTCCCTTCACACCGTTCCGCCTCCAAGACCCATCAAACAAGAAGTCACCGACCACCTTGAAAACAGAAGCCAAGAGCTTGAAACCCAAAGAAAAACCATCGATGCCCAAGAAAAAATCATGAGGGATGCTGAAAAGGAAGCAAATGCGAAAGACTTAGCAGTAACGGTCGCCAAGAACTCAGCAAAAAGTGTGTTTGGGGATTTGGAATTGAAGCGGGAACACTTTGATCCACATGGACACAATTAAAAAAAGGAGAAAAAACATCCCTATATTTAAAACACTTACCCAAGGTGGCCAAGTCCACCTCCACCAGCTCCACATGCTCAAGCAAATCGTCGTTGCGGGGCTCGTTGCGGCCTTGTGTGTGGGAGGGGCGTATTTTGGCTGGAAATGCTATTACATCCCCAGCTCCTCCCGGCAAATGGCTTATGAGGTTTACTGGGCTAAGTTTATGGTTGCAACAAACCCGTCCGCAAATCATAAGCAACTCATCCAGGTGTATACGCCCCCGCAAGGTCAGCCTTACCAACGGTACTCATTAAACGTGCTGAAAGATCCCCTTCTCCAGAAAACAACCCAAAGGGTAGAGCGATACCTTGAGCTCATAGGATATAAAAGCCTGTGGATTGGCCTCTGGTCGTTTCTCGCTGTCATGGCGTTTTGGTTTGTCTTTGGGCTTGCTTATGGGCGTACCCATCATGAAAGAGGCACAACCCTTGTCCCTTGGAGACATCTCAAGCGGCTCATGAGAAGAAACCGAGAAGCATCAAGCTTTAAGCTTAGCTTGAAACCCTGGGGAAAATGTCCGTTGATGAAGAATAAGGAAACCTCTCACATCCTCATGACAGGAACAACGGGAGCCGGAAAGACCAATGCCTTCCATTGTCTTTTGCCCCAAATCCGAAAGAAGGGGCAGCGCGCCATTATTGTCGACATTACGGGCGATTATATGTCTCGCTATTATGATGAAACGATTGACACGGTCCTCAACCCTTTGGATACCAGGTCAAACACCTGGGACCCCTGGGCCGACTGTCATCTTGAGTCCCATTATGACGTTCTGGCCGAATCCCTCATCCAGCCAAAGGACGGTGCAAAAGATCCTTTTTGGGATACGGCCAGCCGGGTCATTCTGAAGACAGCTCTCCGGAAATACGCCTCTCAAGGGGAATATGACATTGAAAAGCTGACACAATTTCTTCTTTCGTCATCGGACAAAGAGTTTGAGGCTTTCTTTAGAGGCACCGATGCCGCTACCTTTTCAACTAAAAGCAATGAGAAAACAACGTCTTCCATTCGCAGTGTCCTCTCTTCTCAGATTGAGTGTTTGAAAAGCTTAAAAACGACTAACAAACCATTCTCCATTCGAAACTGGGTAACAGATGAAACAAAAACAGGATGCCTTTTCATTACAGCCCGTCCCGACCAAAGGCAAACCCTGACGCCGCTGATTTCAGCGTGGGTAGATATTGCCATCAATGCCCTTATGGTCCTTCCCAGTAATCAAGACCGCCGCCTGTGGTTTGTCATCGATGAGTTAGCAGCCCTACAAAAGCTTCCACGTCTTCAAATGGGCCTTGCAGAAGGACGCAAATACGGCGCATGTTTTTTGATCGGATTCCAAAGCAAACCCCAACTCGAAGACATATACGGCAGAAACGGCGCTGAATCCATGCTCGACCTCTTCAACACAAAGCTTTTCTTTCGCTGCACCGAGCCCTCAACCCAAGCCTGGATCTCAAAAGTCCTTGGCGACAGCCAATCCGCCACGCCAAATGAGAACATCTCCTTCGGCGCCCACAGCATGCGAGACGGCGTCTCTCTCAGTCGCCATACCCGTCAAACACCCCTTGTGATGCCAACAGAGCTCGGCCTGCTTAAGGATCTCACCTGCTATCTCAAACTCCCAGGCAATTACCCCTGTACGAAGCTTCAGACAAAATATCAGCCTCCTTCAGACAAACCAAAGCCAGCATTTCTGTTGAAACTTGAGAATGAGAGGGGCTCGTCAGAGTCCGAGACAGACACAACGATGGCTCATGACCAAAATCCTCAACAAAACTAACGACTTAAATAAAGATTTATAAAATATTGAAAATAAGTATAATAATTACTTGACATATATATATATATATATATAGTAACCTGATAATAGCGAAGAAGATTCTTTAGTCTTCTCATTAAAGAACCTCCTTCTAAGTTTTAACTTAATAGGTTATGGAGGTTGTTTGATGAGATCCGATTTAAATTCTCAAAACGAAGATCACAACAACAATAAGCATGACCATAACGATGATTGTCATGATCATGGGAGGTTTCATATGAGTGTTCTTGGAAATCCAAACAATTTAGCAACCATTACGGAAGGCGACTATACGTTATCGCCCTTCTTCACAGGCCCCGTCACAATAACCAATCTCTCAGGAGCGGGATTTACCGTGTATGGAGATTATCAGGATATTAACTTTAACCTGACGGGTCATACATACTCCACCTCGGGAACATTTAATGATCTCATTAACAACGTGAGCATCACGCTAGGGGGCAATCACATCACACTTGGGGGTGGCGTGAATACGATTTATGGAGCCCTACGCGACCTTACTATGTCCGCGACAGGAGGTTCGGCTCTCGGGTATGGAACAACAGGCGTTACCGTCAATACCCTTATTGAGAATACAAACATCGATCTCACAGGGGGAGGCTTAGGTAATACCATTACTGCAGGGAATGGAGTGAATACAGTTTACGGAGATATGCGTAATTATACAATCACTGTCGGAGGTGCTTCAGCCATTAACGTACAAGATCCGAATCATCTCACAGAAGCTTCCTTTACATCATCTCCAAATACCCAAGCTTTTACAGGCATACAAAACCTGAATTTTACTGTGGGTGGCAACCACATCACTTTGGGAAATGGTGTTAACACCGTTTATGGAGATATGCAGAACCTGACTATATCAACCCTCAGCAACACGGCCATTGGTTTTAATACGTTTGCTTCTGGTAGTGTTGGGGATACCATGTCATTTTTTATCAATAACTTTGATTTAGGTGCTACTGCAGGAGGGCTTCCTCCCTATGTGGTTCAGCCATTATTCAATAACTATACCTTCCATGGAAACACGATTACGGTGGGAAATGGAGTTAACCTAATCTATGGTCATCTTCAAAACATGACATTCTCTCATATGGGTAATACTGTGGCATCAACTGGGCCCTTTCCCCAAATGACCGGTTTTGATGCTTCAACCATACCTTCATTGGGATTAGATCCCTCTCCAGCTGTTTTGGGTGCAGTCGCATTCTCATCAGTTAACAATACTAACTTTGTTATGGAAGCTGTATTAATTACAGCTGGTGTGGGTAGTAATACTATCTTTGGCGACTTCCAGAATCTTACAGACTTAAACCATGGTGGAACAGCTACAGGAGTGTTCCCTCCAACCTTTTCACCCTATTCAACACCCTATTCACCGGGCTTGGGGCCAACAGATTATGCAACTTTGGGAGATAACACATTCATTATAGGTGCTAATTTTATCAAAGCAGGTTTGAATGGATCTGGGGTCAACGTTGTCTATGGTAATCTTCAAGATATTAATTTTAACAATGTTGCAGGCGTCGGAAACCAACCCAGCAATGAAGATGCAGCTCAATTTCAGCTTAGATTTGTCTTAGGAGGAACAGGCTCCATTGATGATCAAGGTAATTTTAATACAGATGTATCTGGCAATAAGATTTCAGTTGGAGGTGGAGTTAATACCATTTATGGCAACATGAGAGATATGAACTTCTCAGACACAGGCGGTGTCGAAGATGCTCATAATGCGTCGAGCATCACTTTGTTTACCACGGGATTTAGCCCATTCACTACAACAAATCAGGATAATCTTGAGTTTTTTATGGGCTTTAATACGATTCTGGCTGGGAATGGCGTTAATACCGTCTATGGCAGCATGCGAGATATGAATTTCTTGGCTTCAGGTGGGCTTCTCGAAAATGTCCCGATATTTGGAACGGATACCATGTCATTGTCCGCAGCTTCCACTGGTGCAAATAGCATAATATCCGTCAGCAATAATATCATAACTACTGGAAATGGTACAAATCTGATCTATGGAAGTTTGCATGATCTTTCTTATACGAGTATAGCGGGCAATGGATTAAATATAGATCCTGAAGGCTTTGCGTTGCTTCAAACTGTCGTAGCCGTCACAGATGTCTTTATGGGACAGAACTTCATAACAACTGGTACAGGTGTGAACACAATATTTGGAGATTTCCATAATATAAGCCTTTCGGCTTCAGGTGGTCTAAATCCTGAAAACCTTGCAAACGGATCCAGCGGTAGTGCTCTCGTACTCTTAGATAATTTCTCAACGGGGAATAATATCATCAATGCAGGCCTCGCAGGTAGCAGCATCAACACTATCTATGGTGATGGTGGAAACGTAACATATTCAGTTGCAGCAGGCGTTGCATCAATGGGTCTTGCGGCCTATAACTCGATTCGCTTTAATGACTTGAGCATGGGACATAATCAAATTATGACAGGAAATGGTTTATCGACGGTTTATGGAGATGTGCAGAATATTGTATGGTCTGCGACAGGTGGTCACGCAGATGGTCTAGGATCAAATGCAGAAGCATTCTTCCGATCGAACTCTGTTGAAATGGGGGGCAACAGTGTCACAGTCGGATCTGGCAATGATGTAATTTATGGGGATGGACAAGGCATATCGATAAGCGCTCATGGCGGAACTGTTACCAACGGTGGTGTGTTAGATTTACCAGACTTGGGTTTGTTAGCCACTACTAATGCTTCCGCACATATGATTAACATGAATATTACAATTGATGGAAATACGATCAATGGCGGAGCTGGAGGAGATGTCATTTATTCTAACCTACAAAACCTGAGCTTCTCAGCAGTCAATGGTACGGTCGATGGTGTATCTGCTGGCAGTGTCACTGGTGTGGGTGATGCCAGCGCATCCTTCAGTGGAGATATCAATTTTCCGGATGGTTCAATAAAGGTTGATCAAGGCAGTAACATCACCTTTGGAAATGATACTATCGCAGGTGGTGCTGGCAATGACACGATTATTGGGAGTGATGTCTTAAATCTAAGTGGTCTTGATGCCTTCCTTAAGCCTGCAGGATCAACGGATCACGTGACTTGGTTTAATAACTCTGTCACAGGTGGAGTTAGCAATAACCTTGTTGGAACGGATCTCAATCAGATCAACTTTGGGAACGAGCTTCTTACAGGGGGAGCTGGTAATGATCAGTTTGTCTTCACCATGCTTAACGGTGGAACGAAAGTTGTGGCCAATGAAGGGAATGCAAAGGTTACTGATTTTGGGAGTGGCGACAAAGTTGTCCTCCACACAAGTCTGATTGCTGAGCACAGTGCAGCAACCCTTGATGCAGACCATGTCGCAACGTTCAGCTATTCTGGAGGGAATACCACCATAGCCTTCAGTGCCGGCTCCATTGAGCTGGATGGAGTACACTACACCAGCTTCACCAACATGGGAGCCCATTTGGTTGTGGTTTAAATCTATCGGGCGGGCCATACTGCCTGCCCCAATGAACACCGTGTCTATCAACAGCCAATGGGTAGGTGCGATGTGTAAACGTTAGAAGTCACTCATGCTTCTTACGTTTACGACCTTCCAAATTGTGATCATCAAACTCCCCTGGTTCCACAAGAACCGGGGGATTTTGTTTGACAAGTTTATCTAAGCTTACAATGCAAACTCTATTTCCTTTATATTGTGTTGCTATTTCAGTATGTGCACTCTGTTACGCTAAAATACCCCAAAAAACCCCCAAGAACCATGCGGATTTAAACAGTTTTGGAAAAATCATAGTATTATGTCAAATTAATTACTTGACATATATATATATATATATTGTAGAGTAGAAATAGAGAAGAAGATTCTTTAGTCTTCACATAAGAACCTCCTTCTAAGTTTTAACTTAATGGGTTGTGGAGGTTGTTTGATGAGTTCCAGTTTTAAAAATCAAAACGAAGATCAAAACAATAACCAGCATGACCATAATGGTTTTCAATGTGGAGGATTTCATATGACTATTTTAGTAGGTGGTGGCTTACCACTCTTAAGCAAGAGCTTTACGCCAGCAGATTCAGGAACATCACTTTCTGCGGGCCCTTTTAATATTACAAACACATCAGGTGCAGGATTTACGGTTTACGGAGATTACCAAAACATCAACTTCACAGTCACAAATAGCACAAACAATACAAATCTTGTGATGCACGATATCAGCGTTGACCTCGCGGGCAACACAATCAATTTAGGG
>JABDDK010000017.1 GCA_013287665.1 Alphaproteobacteria bacterium | reverse complement strand
TGGCCTCACGGCAAGAAATCCTAGATGTGACAGGGAGTCAGATTGGGAGTGTTTCTCTTATCAATCCAAAGCTGAAAACCCTTGTTGATAATGGGATTTCAATGCTTGACTATTGTTATGGAGGGTGTGGTGTTGAAAATTATACCCTGAAAATTAAGGCGTCTCATCTGATTAAAATTGCGGGTGCGGTTATGGGTGACTTTTCAAAGAAAAACACGTCCCTTTAGGGTTTATTTTACTTCTTCTTCTTCTTTTTCTTCTTAACTGATTCGTGGTCGTCTTCATCTGGCTCTAGACTTACGATGTCACCATAATCAGGTGCATCGCTACCTCCTGAATCATCGCCTTCGAATCCTTCATGGGCGAGGCTTGCATCATTATAGATGTTCGTCGCTAAAAATAATATTAAGAGTGTGAATATTTTTTTATACATTTATATTTCCTCTCTTATGCTTTTCAAAGCATATTTAAAAACTGAAAATAACTTACGCTATATTGGTTAAGATATTCTTACTGTATAAATTCAAGCGTTGTCGTCATTTGAACACTGAATCATTCCTAAGAGGAATAATTATGCAATTTCGGATGCGGATTCCGAAATTGCATGACATTTAAGGTGTTCTCTATGATTTATAAGCATTTCCCTTGCCAAAAAATAGATGCATGATACATGCAACTATTAGGTGAGTCTTTTCTGATTACTGACCACTGATTACTGAACACTGGCGAAGCCTACGACCACAGATCCTTTATCTTCGCAAAGAAACCCTCGGAGAGGGGACTGGAATGAGACTTTTTCTCAAGGCCAGCAAACTCTTCTAGAAGTTCTTTCTGGCGCTTGTTGAGGCTTACAGGCGTTTCTACGAGGGCTTGGATGTACATATCTCCTCGTGAAGATGACCGGAGCATCGACATGCCTTTTCCTTTCAGGCGGAATTGCTTGCCTGACTGGGTGCCTTCAGGAATTTTTACCCGTGAAGTGTGACCGTCGATGGCGGGGACTTCGATTTCACCGCCCAAGGTTGCTGTCGTCATGGGAATCGGAACTTGGCAGTAGATGTTTGAGCCGTCTCGTTGGAAAAGCTTGTGGGGTTTGATATGCAGGAAGATATAAAGGTCGCCTGCTGGACCGCCTCTGAGTCCGGCTTCACCTTCGCCGGTTAGACGGATACGGGCGCCATCTTCGATGCCGGCTGGAATGGAGACGGAAAGGGTTTTTTCCTTCCGAACGCGTCCTGCGCCATGGCAGGTCTTGCAGGGGTCTTTAATGACTTGGCCCAGGCCATGACAAGTGGAGCAAGCCCTCTCAATGGTAAAGAAACCTTGGCGTGCACGGATTTTGCCTTGTCCATGACAGGTTGGGCAGGTTTCAGGCTTTGTGCCTTTCGCAGCTCCCGAGCCATGACAGGTCTCGCACTTTGCATTCGTTGGAATTTTAATATTTTTCTTCATGCCCTTAAAGGCATCGTCAAGGGTAATTTCCATATTATAGCGCAGGTCAGACCCACGGAGGGAGGCTTCTGCTTGTTGCTGCCGGCCGCCCATAAACTCGCTGAACATGTCATCGAAGATATTGCCAAAGCCTGACGCTTCGAAATCAAATCCACCGGCATTGAAACCACCAGCACGACCGCCGTTACCACCCATACCGCCTTCGAAAGCGGCATGACCCATGCGGTCATAAGCGGCACGCTTTTGAGCATCCTTCAGGACTTCATAGGCTTCACTGATTTCCTTAAATTTTTTCTCAGAGTTTTTATCATCCGGATTTTTATCAGGGTGATGTTTCATCGCAAGTTTGCGGTAAGCTTTCTTTAGCTCATCTGCGGTAGCGGTGCGTGATACGCCTAATAATTCATAATAGTCTTGTTTTGCCATTATACTTGTCTTCTTATCTGTCGTGAGGGCACATCCCCAAGCCGTCATTGCGAGCCCCAATAGGGGCGTGGCAATCCATCTTTATCAATTGAAGAATGGATTGCCGCGTCGCTGCGCTCCTCGCAATGACGAGCGTGGGGGGACCGTTCAATTAACCCTTATTCTTTTTCTCTTCGTCAACTTCTTCAAAGTCAACATCGACAACGTCTTCCTTCGGTGTTTCCGCAGATTCATCTGGAATTTCAGAAGAAGTGTCTTCTTGCGAGGCCTTATAGAGAGCTTCACCAAGAACCATCGAGACTTGTGATAAGACTTCAACCTTTTGTTGAATGACTGACTTTTCAGGAGAATCAAGGGATTCGCGCAAATCTTTTGCCGCTTCTTCCACTTTCTCACGGTCTGTTGCGCCAATCTTGTCCGCATTCTCCTTCAACGTCTTTTCCGTTGTATGGAGAAGGGCTTCGGCTTGGTTGCGCACATCAACGAGTGCTCTGCGTTCTTTGTCCTCAGAGGCGTGAGCTTCGGCGTCCTTTACCATCTGCTCAATGTCCTTCTCAGAAAGTCCGCCTGAGGCTTCAATCCGAATTTGTTGCTCTTTTCCTGTGGCTTTATCCTTCGCAGAAACATGAACGATACCATTCGCATCAATATCAAAGGCGACTTCAATCTGAGGAACACCGCGGGGAGCCGCAGGGAGTCCCATGAGATCGAATTGACCAAGAATTTTGTTGTCAGCTGCCATTTCCCGCTCACCCTGGAAAACCCGGATGGTAACAGCTGTTTGGTTGTCATCAGCTGTTGAGAATGTCTGGCTTTTCTTTGTTGGTATGGTTGTGTTGCGATCAATCAAGCGTGTGAAGACACCGCCAAGGGTTTCAATCCCAAGGGAGAGGGGAGTGACGTCCAGAAGGAGAACATCTTTAACGTCTCCGCGCAAGACACCACCTTGGATCGCTGCACCAAGAGCAACCACTTCATCAGGGTTCACACCGCGATGTGGTTCTTTGCCAAAAAATTTCTTAACCGTTTCAATGATTTTTGGCATACGGGTCATACCACCGACAAGGATCACCTCATCAATTTGATTTGCCTTAACGCCTGCATCTTCAAGAGCGGCAATACAAGGCTTGACTGTCCGTTCAACCAAATCCTCAACCAGACTTTCAAGCTTTGCACGGGTCATTTTTACGTTCAAATGCTTTGGCCCTGCAGCATCAGCTGTAATAAAGGGAAGGTTAACATCGGTTTGCGTTGCAGAAGAGAGCTCAATCTTTGCTTTTTCAGCGGCTTCCTTCAGACGTTGCAAAGCAAGCTTATCCTTACGAAGGTCGATTCCTTGTTCCTTTTTAAACTCCTCTGCAAGAAATTCAATGATGCGTTGGTCAAAGTCTTCACCCCCAAGGAACGTATCTCCGTTGGTTGACTTCACTTCGAACACACCGTCACCAATTTCAAGAATCGAGACGTCAAATGTACCGCCACCAAGGTCGTATACCGCAATGGTTTCACCTGATTTTTTATCAAGACCATAGGCAAGAGCTGCAGCTGTTGGCTCGTTAATAATGCGCAAGACTTCAAGACCTGCGATTTTACCTGCATCTTTTGTCGCTTGTCTTTGGGAGTCATTGAAGTAAGCGGGGACTGTAATAACGGCTTGGGTAACCTTTTCCCCTAAGAAATTCTCCGCGGTCTCTTTCATCTTTTGAAGAATGAATGCGCTGACTTCGCTGGGGCTGTACTTTTTGCCTTCAACTTCTACCCACGCATCGCCGTTTTCACCTTCAACAATTTTATAAGGGACAAGGCCCATGTCTTTTTTCGTAAGGGGGTCATCAAAGCGGCGTCCAATAAGACGCTTAATTGCAAATAGGGTGTTCTCTGGGTTGGTGACAGCTTGTCTTTTAGCCGCTTGTCCGACCAGTCTTTCGCCTGTGTTTGTAAAGGCAACCATTGAAGGGGTTGTACGTGCGCCTTCAGCGTTTTCAATAACGCGGGCTTCTTTTCCTTCCATAATGGCAACGCAAGAGTTGGTGGTTCCTAAGTCAATTCCGATTACTTTACTCATATAATCCTCTTTCTTTTTTTCAAAGTTGTTAAAGTTTTCTGTGCATATAATTTATGTAGGGAGGGTGTCACTCTCCTGCAACGTGGGGCCATTATTTTTTCCTTTGACGACACCGACCATAGCGGGGCGCAAAAGACGACCATTCAATTGGTAACCAGGTTGTAGAACGTGAACGACTGTTCCTGGAGCTTGATCCGACTCATCAAGCTCAAACATGGCTTGGTGAAGATGGTGATCAAAGGGCTTGCCAAGGGGTTCAATTTTTTCAATGCCATGCTTCTTAAAAGCAAAAATGAGCTCTTTCTCAGTAATCTCAACGCCTTCGACAAGGCTCTTCAAAAGCTTCTCAGGATGCTCGTGATCTTCAGGAACACTCTCAAGAGCACGCCTTAAGTTATCCGAAACAGTCAAGAGATCGCGGGCAAAGCCAGTGATTGCAAACTTTGCCATTTCTTCTCTCTCACGCTCAGCGCGTTTGCGGTAATTTTCAAGCTCAGCAAGCGTGCGCAAAAGTTGATCTTTAAGCTTGCCTACCTCTTCGGAAAGCTCTTCTTCTTTTGAAATCTCAACGGCTGTTACTTCTTCTGTTACATCTTCTGTCATACTTTTACCCTATCGTTTTGCTAATCAGTTTTGCTGTGTAGTCTACCATAGAAATGATGCGACTGTAATTAAGTCTTGCAGGTCCAATCACTCCGATGGCACCGACGATTTGTCCTTTGTCCGTTGAATAAGGGGAGACAATAAGGGAACATCCCGAATGTTGGAAGAGGCTACTTTCAGATCCAATGAAGATTTGTACACCGTCGGCTTCCATAACCGCATCCAAAAGCTCAACAAGTTCTTTTTGCGTATCGAGGGCTTCAAACAACATGCGGATATTATTGAGCTCTTCAACATGGCGGACATCCTGTAAAAGATTCGACTGCCCTCGAATAATAAGGGATGTTGCTGATCCTTTTCCCGCCCAAATGGCAAGACCTTCTTCCACAACCTTTGAGGTGAGCTGGTCCAGTTGGGTTTTATTGGTGTCGAGTTCACCTAAGATATGAGCTTTTGCTTCTTTAAGTGTTTTGCCTGCGAGGCGATAATTTAAGTAATTGCCGGCTTCAATAAGACTTGAAGGAGGAATGCCAGGCGGTGTCTCAATAATCCGGTTTTCAACGAGGCCATCTTCCGTAATGAGTACAACCAAAACGCGACCCGGGCTGAGACTCACAAACTCAACATGTTTTAAAATGGATTCAGATTTTGGGGCAAGAACGAGGCTTGCACATCGGCTCAGGCCACTGAGGGTTTTTGTTGCATCCTCCAAAACGTTTGTTACATTTTTGTTATGCTTATTGCACTGGCGTTCGATTTCTTGACGCTCAAGAGGCGAGAGGTCCCCAACCTCCAAAATGCCGTGAACAAAATGACGGAGACCCGCATCGGTCGGGAGTCGACCGGCGGATGTATGGGGCGCATACAAGAGACCCGCAAACTCAAGATCCGCCATCACATTCCGAATGGTGGCAGGCGACAAAGACATGCCCAAGCGACTTGAAAGGGTCTTTGAGCCCACAGGCTCCCCCGTTTCAACATACGCATCCACAATGTGGCGAAAAACCTCACGGGATCTTTTATCGAGTTCTTCAAGTTTGGTCATATTTGGAATGTAGGTATCATGAAGCCAGACGTCAATCGTTAGTAAAAAAGTTTTTCCATGAAATTTCGAACAAAACATCCGAAATTTCATGGAAATGAAGTTTGGCTTCCCTGATGTTCAGGATTAGTGTATTCAATGATTAAATCATTAAAGGAAATACCAGATGAGACCTTCAAACCGTCGTCCCGACCAACTTCGTTCAGTCGCATTCGATTTAACCTTTGCTAAGCATGCAGAAGGGTCGTGCCTTGCTAAATTTGGCGATACGCATGTGCTTTGCACAGCGTCCATTGAAGAGAGAGTGCCGCCTTTCTTGCGAAACAAAGGGACAGGGTGGGTGACGGCTGAATATGGTATGCTCCCTCGCTCAACTCATTCTCGTATGGATCGAGAAGCGGCAAGGGGAAAGCAATCAGGACGCACCCAAGAGATACAGCGTTTGATAGGCCGTGCCTTGCGGTCTATTGTAGATTTAAAGGCCCTCGGGGAACGACAAATTACAATCGACTGCGATGTGCTTCAAGCAGATGGGGGCACTCGGACCGCTGCTATATCTGGTGCCTATGTCGCTTTACACCAAGCCCTTCAAAAACTTGTTAAAGATGGAAAGCTTACTTCCCTCCCGCTCAGCCATCAAGTTGCGGCTGTGTCATGCGGAATTGTTGGAGGGGTGCCAGTGCTCGATCTTGATTACGCAGAAGATAGCACAGCTCAAGCCGATGCAAACTTTGTTCTGACTGATTCAGGGGCCATTATTGAAGTTCAAACAACAGCCGAAGAAAAGCCCTTTGAAGAAGAGGCTCTGTTCGAGATGATGCGTCTTGCAAGGCTTGGAATTGAAGAGATAACAGGTCTGCAGCGCAAAGTGTTGGGGATTTAGTCCCCTTTACCATAATTTAATGATTTCCCTTTATAGTTATCACGATAGGGAGAAGGACTTGTGATCACAAAATTTTATAGAATCATCTTTCTTATGGTCGTCATAGTTGTGCTCAGCAATTGCGAAAAGCACAGGCAAGAAAAAACGGATCTTGCTAAAAATGATTTCGTTGAAGATCTCTTTCAAGGAGTCAGCGCACGAGAAAGCGATCCTGAAAAACTTCCTCCCTCAAGGTATGATGATATAAAAAAGAAAGCGATTTCTTATAAAATTCTCAATAAGTATCCCAATCTTAATGTTGGAAAAATTTCATTTCTACCTGAAATGCCTGAAGAGTTAATCGCCCATACTAAAGAAATTGAGGAAGGGCAAGGTTTAATTCTTAATGATGTGCTCGGGTCTGATATGCAGGATAAGCCTTTTACTTTCAAAGCCTTAATCGATCAAATCAATTCTCAGCACAGAGCCTTACGGGATAAACTTCAGTATACAGATTGGGTCCTCATCGCAAGTGCCTTTCGTACCTTAAGCGGTCCAGATGCACAGGATAAGGTAAATCCTTTAGGTGTCTTTGTTGCTGAATATATTGTCATTATGCTTATTAATGATCTAGAAAAAAACACCAACAAAACAAGCGAAGAAAGCCAAACTCTATCCTCACTTTACTACATACTTTCTCAGATTTACCAGGATATTGCTAATAATCCTGAGCAGTATAGTTTTGTTCAAAGCCAAAAATCAGGCAAAAACAGTTCGATGTATTTGTCCCTTCCAAAATCAACGTATTCAGGTGCTTATTCTGCGGGTCAGACTATAGAGCCCTATAATCAGGAAAGGGTTGAAGATTATGGTGTTGAGTATGCTGCACCTCAGGACTACTCCGTCTTTGTTGACTTGGATGAATCCTATGATGATCTTATAGGTACTCGATTAAATCTCTTGAGTTATGCGGTTACATTAACGCCTGATTACGATCTTGCGTGGGCGCCTCTCATTGAGTTTGTCACTGTTGACGTGGACTCACCTTATTATATTAATCGACTGTCACCCGTCTTTTGGGATAATTATTTTCCAGGTGGGCTTGTTGCTGTCAGTCCATTCTTTATCAATAGAATGCACCATCGTTGGGAAGATATTAGGGCTCATCACCCAAGGGCCTTAAGAGCCATAAGGGATCCAAATAGGGTATCAAACGCCCTGCGTGAAATGAAAAATCCAGCATGGCGCGTCAATCAGGAAAGACGAGCAGCTCGTGATCTTCAAGCAAAGCAAAGAAGACTTGCACCTGAACATAGAATAACACAGCCTTTGCCTCATCAACTTCCGGTTCATCCAAATGTGGTGGCGCCTAAAGTACAACCAACACCTAAAGTAAGGCCACCCATAACTCATATGGAACACCATTTTGAAAGACCGCATCCTCAAGCTGTGCATCCTGTCCCACACAGGCCTGCATCTCGACCCCATCCAGCCCCACAAATGCATGCACCTATACCTCATCCAGCCCCACAAAGGTCTGCGCCTCTACCCCGTCCAATCCCACGCCCTCCACAGATTCACAGTGCTCCGCATGTAAATGCTCCAAGTCATCATAAGTGAGAAGGAGTAGAATACATTCTTGCTAATTTCGGCTAATTTCCTTGACATTTATCGCCGCTTATTCTAAAATAAACTAGTCAGACTAGTTAGGAGAAGTATGATGAGACATTGGCAGTTACAAGAAGCAAAGGCAAAATTAAGCCATTTAATCCATTTATCAACAACAAGTGGTCCACAAGGGATTTCTGTTAGGGGTAAGGAAGAGGTTGTGCTCCTTTCAAAAAGGACTTATGACAATATGGTGGGTAAAAAACTAAACTTTGTTACTTTTCTTGCGAATTCTCCTTTGCAGGGCCTCTCTTTAGATATCGAACGAGATAAGTCTCTGCCTAGGGAAACGCTCGACTTATGAGTTATCTTGTTGACACAAACGTTATTTCAGAACTTATAAAGGCACAACCTGAGAAGTCAGTTGTTGAATGGTTCCGAGAGGTTCCTTCTGATGCTCTTTTTATAAGTGTTCTAACAATTGGAGAAATTCGAAAAGGAATTGAAAAGCTTGAGGCTTCAGTGAAAAGGGGCAAACTTGTGGTGTGGCTTGAGCAAGAGCTTCCTGTTTGGTTTGAAGATAGAGTTCTTGTCATTGATAGTGAAATTGCGGAAAAGTGGGGCTATATGTTAGCAAAATCAAAAAAAATACCGTCCGCAGTTGATAGTCTTATTGCATCCACAGCTTTGGTTCATAATCTAAAAATTGTAACAAGAAATACGAAGGACTTTATAACGTTTCCAGATCTAGAAATCATAAATCCATGGGATTGAAAAAGGTTTACACAGCTTCTCCAAGCCTAATCTCCTTCACATGCAGGGCCTTCAAACTCTCACGATGACCAATTGAGATGAAGGTTGTATCCGGTAGGCGTGACCGCAGTAATCGATAAAGGTGCGCCTCGGACTTTTCATCCATCGCAGAAGTTGCCTCATCCATAACAAGCCAGTGTGGCTTTGAAAGGAGAGCTCTTGCAATCCCAATGCGTTGTTGTTCACCAAGGGAGAGAACACGCGCCCAGTCATTGACTTCTTCAAGGCGATTATGAAAACCTTTTAGGCCTACATCTTTGAGAACCTCTGCGAGCTTGCTCTTATCAATCGGGAGTCCTGGATATAATAAAACCTCTTCTAAACTTCCGAGCGGCATATAAGGCTTTTGGGGGAGGAAGAGAAACGGAGACTTCGGAATCTTGACGCTTCCTTTTCCATGAGGCCACAAGCCTGCAATAACACGAGCTAATGTGCTTTTCCCAATGCCTGTCGGTCCTGTGATGATTGTATCTTCTCCCTTAGTGAAAACAAGCTGTAAGTCTTCTTGTAATAACGCACCATGGGGGAGAGAGATGTTCTCTACCTCAACATGAATGTCCTCACCGGTATGAGGCCCATGGGTGAGGGCTGACTCGGGTTGGTTCTCTAGGCTGAGTTTAAATTCAAGAAGACGGTTTGTCGTGGCGCGCCATGTCGCAATCTCGGGATAGTTCGTAATAATAAACGCTAAAGAACTGCTCACTTGGCGGAAGGCTGCGGCTGTTTGCATAAATCCACCGAAGGTAATTTCCTTAGCAAAGAGACGCGGGGCACCTAAGAGATAAGGTGCAAGATAATCGAACTGGGAGTATGTGTTGTTCCAAGTGTTGATGAAGAGCATTCTATTGATAATGCTATGAAAGTTTTCGACGATACTGCTAAAGCGCTTTCTAAAGATCTTCTTTTCTTGCGCTTCACCTTTGTAATGGGCAATGCCCTCCATATTATCGCGGAATCGAACAAGGCTGTACCGGAAATCAGCTTCCCGCTTTTCGCTTTCATAACTTAAGCGAACAAGGGGGCGCCCTAAATAAATGCTAATATATGTTCCGCCAAGTGCGTAGGTGAGAGCAACCCAACACATATAACCATGAATCGTGAGTGCGTAACCTCCCAACGAAAAATGAAGTGTTCCAGAAAGTGACCACAATATCCCTAAAAAGGATAGAAGAGATACCATCTCCTGTAGAAATCCTAAACTCAAAGTGAGAGATCTCGTGATAAAATTATTAACATCATCAGATATACGTTGATCTGGGTTGTCTGTGCCCTGTCCTTTTAGCTGCAGAGCATAATATCGTTGCTCATAGGTCCAATCATTAATGAGATGAGTTGTCATCCATTGCCGCCAGCGAATTTCTAAATTCTGTAAAAGATAAAATTTAAAAATATAGGAGATAATTGCAAGAATGGCTAAGATGCAGAAAAAGCCGATGAGGCTAAAAAAGACACCACCATTGAGTTCTTGTAGTGCTGTAAAAAAATCATTGCTCCAGTAATTAATTCTTACGGTTATTGCAATATAGAATCCCAAAAAAAGGACGTGTCCCCCAAGGAATGCAAAGGCTTTCCATTTATCCTCAGATGTCCAATAGGGGCAAATAAGGTGTGTCCATACTTGACGCAGAAAAGTAAAACGCGATTGTTTCATTTTAAATACCAGAATTGTTGTTTGGTTCTATATAGCAAGAATTGTTGTAAAAAATAAAGGGAAAAAGAAAGTTAAATTTTTCATGCTGTGCAATCATTAGTTTTTCGTGTTGTACCATAATTAGTTTATTGTGCATAAATGATTATTTTCTGGTATGAATTGACAGTTACAGGAAAATCGGTAAAGTGCAGGCAAGACGCCTGAGGGGTGTGTGGCGAGGTATTGTATTAAAAATTACAATAACTATATATAAAGCACTTAATTATTATTTATAAAGGTCTTCAATGAGTACAATTCGAAACTTAGCCATTATTGCCCACGTTGATCATGGGAAAACAACCCTTGTGGATGCACTCTTTCGTCAGAGTGGCGTTTATCGAGATAACCAACGCATTGAAGTCAGAGCGATGGATAGTAATGACCTTGAGAAGGAGAGGGGGATTACGATTCTTGCCAAGTGTACCTCCATTGAATGGCAAGGGCATCGCCTCAATATCGTGGACACACCAGGTCACGCCGACTTCGGTGGCGAGGTCGAGCGCATTCTCTCGATGGTGGATGGTGTGCTCGTGCTTGTCGATGCGTCAGAAGGCCCCATGCCACAGACAAAATTCGTTGTGGCGAAAGCTTTACGTCAAGGCCTTAACCCTATCGTCGTTGTGAATAAGGCGGACAAGCCGGATGCGCGTCCCTATGAAGTTCATGAAGAAGTGTTTGATTTGTTTGCAGCACTTGATGCGAATAATGACCAGTTGGACTTTTCAACCCTTTATGCGTCTGCAAAAGAAGGTTGGGCAATCGAGAGTTTAGAAGATCCAAAGACCGATCTTGCACCCCTTTTTAATGCTATTTTAAAGAGCGTTCCAGAAGCGAAAGGCGATGCAGATGCGCCTTTCTCTATGCTTGTTACAACACTTGAGTCTGATCCTTATTTAGGACGAATCCTGACAGGTCGTATTTTGAGTGGAACGGCACGTGTCAACATGACGGTGAAAGCCTTGGGTCGTGAAGGAGACGTTCTTGAACAAACCCGTTTGACCAAGCTTTTGGCCTTCCGTGGACTTGAGCGCCTTCCGATTCAAGAGGCAGTCGCTGGAGATATTATCGCCGTGGCAGGTTTTGAAAAGGCAACGGTTTCAGATACCATTTGTGCTCCTGAGGTGACTGTACCGCTTAAGTCTCTCCCCATTGACCCACCGACGCTCGCCATGACGATTTACGTTAATGACTCACCTTTCGCTGGAAAAGAAGGAAAGAAAGTGACGTCTCGTATGATTCGTGATCGCTTGCTTTCTGAGGCGGAAAGTAACGTTTCTATTAAGGTGACGGAGACCCAAAATACGGATGCTTTTGAAGTGGCAGGTCGTGGTGAATTACAGCTTGGCGTTTTGATTGAAACCATGCGTCGCGAAGGTTTTGAAGTTGCCATTGGCAGGCCTCGCGTTCTTTTTAAGACCGATGAAGCCACAGGTCAGCAACTCGAGCCTATGGAAGAAATCCAAATCGATGTGGATGATGAACATACAGGGATTGTGGTTGAGAAGATGGGACAACGCAAAGGGGAGATGGTTGATATGCGTCCCTCAGGCGGTGGCAAAACCCGTATCAGCTTTATCGCCCCCTCCCGTGGGATGATCGGTTATCAAGGCGAGTTTATGACAGATACGCGCGGAACAGGTATCATGAGCCGTATCTTCCATAGTTATTCAGCTTATAAAGGACCCATTGGGGGACGCCGGAATGGTGTTCTCATCTCTAACGCGATGGGTCAAGCTGTGACGTATGCACTATGGGGACTCGATGATCGTGGGATCATGTTCATCACGCCGGGAACAGCGATTTATGAGGGGATGATTATTGGGGAACATAACCGCGATAATGACCTGGAAGTGAATGCTTTAAAAGCCAAACAACTGACGAACTTTCGTGTCTCAGGGAAAGAAGAGGCTGTCCGTTTGACACCTCCCCGACTGATGACGTTAGAGCAAGCTATTGCTTATATTGAGGACGATGAACTTGTTGAAGTGACGCCTGAATCCCTTCGTTTAAGAAAGATACTATTAGATCCCAATGCACGGAAAAGAGCGGACAGAGAAAAAGGGTAAAAAAAGGTCCGTCATTGCGAGCGAAGCGAAGCAATCTGGGAATTACAGAGTCGATCGCGAAGCGATCGAGAAATGCTACGGCACCAGATTGCCGCGTCGCCTTCGGCTCCTCGCAATGACGCCCTTTCTTATGTTTTTAGTGACTTACAAATAGGAGGCTAAATATTTATGACACCCCTCGCACAGCCTCTGATTAATGCCATTACCGCCCCAACACGGGGTGTGGAGCGTCTCAATCTATCTCATTTTCGCTGTTATGAGATCTTCAGTGTTTCCCTAGACTTAACACCTGTAGTCCTGACGGGACCGAATGGGGCGGGGAAGACGAACCTTCTTGAAGCTCTTTCCTTTCTCATTCCAGGCCGTGGACTGCGCCGCGCCCGTCTTTCAGACGTGAAGCAGCAAGGGAGCGATGCTCCGTGGGTTGTTTCAGCACAGCTTAAAGATGAAGAGACGAAGATTCAAATTGGAACAGGACTTGATCCGGATCGTCCTGAGAGTGAGAAGCGTCTTACAAAAATAAATGGAGAGAAAGCCAAGAACCAATCATCTCTTGCCGAATGGGTTTCTATGGTTTGGTTGACTCCCCAGATGGATCGCTTGTTTCTTGAGGGTGCCCAAGGTCGACGGAAATTCCTCGATCGTATTGTATACGGCTTCGATGCCGCACATGCGCAAAGGCTGAGTCGCTATGAGAAAGCGCTAAAGGAACGGACCCTTCTCTTAAAGCAAGGCCGGATGGATCCGCATTGGCTGGAGGGTCTTGAAGAAACTCTTGTGAATGACGGAATCGCGATCACGGTGGCCCGTCGTGAAGTTGTAGGGCAGCTCCTCATGGTTTTGAGGCAACAAGAAGCCACATTTCCACGAGCAGAGTTAGAGCTCAAAGGGGATATAGAAACATTATTGGAAGCCCATAGTATATATGAGTGTGAAGAGAAAATGCGGACTCTTCTTGCCCAGTCTCGTGATCAAGACCGTCTTATAGGGAGATGTAGTCGTGGCCCTCACAAGAGTGACTTATTTGCCATATACCCTGAAAAAAACCAAGCAGCAGCCCTCTGTTCAACCGGTGAACAAAAGGCTATGTTGCTTTCAATTGTAATGGCGTCTGCAACCCTATTATCCGTGCGAACAGGGGCTATTCCCTTGCTACTTTTAGACGAAGTTGTCGCCCATCTTGACAAGAGACGAAGAACAGCATTGTTTGATGCGATTATTAAGCTTAAAATGCAGACCTGGCTAACAGGGACGGATGTGTCCTTGTTTGAAGAATTGCAAGGAAATGCTCAATTCCTAAGCCTAAAGGAAGCCCGTTTAGTATCGAAAACATGAGAGAGAATACATGACAGAGACCATTCAACCGACCCCAAACACAGAATATGGTGCCCATTCTATTAAAGTTTTGCGCGGACTTGATGCCGTTCGTAAACGACCTGGGATGTATATTGGTGATACGGACGATGGCTCAGGTCTCCATCATATGGTCTATGAGGTTGTGGACAACGCAATCGATGAAGCTCTTGCGGGACACTGTGATAAAGTTGATGTGATCATTAATGCAGATGGTTCTGTGACTGTAAAAGATAATGGTCGCGGGATTCCCGTTGATATTCATGAAGAAGAAGGAATCTCTGCGGCAGAAGTCATCATGACTCAACTCCATGCCGGAGGTAAATTTGACCAGGATTCCTATAAGGTTTCAGGTGGTCTCCATGGTGTGGGTGTGTCCGTTGTAAATGCTCTTTCTGAAAAGTTGCTGCTTACCATTTTTGCGAAAGGTAAAAAGCATTTCATGAGCTTTACGCATGGGGAACCCGATGAATCTCTTAAAATTATTGGGGATGCAGATGAAAATAAGGGAACTTGGATTACTTTCCTGCCCTCAAAGGAAACGTTTACAAAAACAGTCTTTGATTTTGGAACGCTTGAACACAGATTACGGGAACTTGCCTTCTTAAACTCAGGTGTGACGTTAATTTTACGGGATGAACGCCATGAAGAAGCTAAAGAAGTTGTGATGCATTATGAGGGCGGTGTTCAGGCCTTCGTGAAATATTTAGACAGAAGTAAGAATGTCCTCCACAGTCCTCCCATTGTAATTCAGGGGGAAAAAGATGGAATTATTATTGATCTGGCGATGGAATGGACAGACAGTTATCACGAGACAACCCTCTGTTTTACAAACAATATTCCTCAAAGAGATGGGGGAGCCCACTTGGCCGGCTTTAGAGGAGCTCTTACGAGAGCTATAAATAATTACGCTTCCGAATTGGGGAAAAAAGAAAAGATCGCCATGACGGGTGAAGATATGCGGGAAGGGCTGACATGTGTATTATCAGTGAAAGTTCCTGATCCGAAATTTTCTTCACAAACGAAAGATAAGCTTGTTTCATCAGAAGTTAGGCCTGCTGTCGAAGGAACCGTTGGGGATAAATTCCAACAATGGTTAGAAGAGCATCCTGCAGAAGCTAAAAAGATTATTGAACGGGTGATGGAAGCGGCTTTAGCCAGAGAAGCGGCTCGGAAAGCACGGGACCTTACGCGGCGGAAAGGGGCACTTGATATTGCCTCCCTTCCTGGAAAGCTTGCGGATTGTCAGGAAAGAGATCCTGCGAAATGCGAAATATTCATCGTTGAGGGTGACGGCGCTGGTGGTTCAGCAAAAGATGGTCGTAAACGCCAATTCCAGGCAATTCTTCCCCTTAAGGGTAAGGTATTGAACGTGGAGAGAGCACGTTTTGATAAAATGCTCAACTCAGAGCAAATCGGAACCTTAATTACAGCCCTTGGTATGGGAATTGGTCGTGATGACTTTAACATTGAAAAGGCTCGCTATCATAAGATCATCCTCATGAGTGACGCCGACGTTGACGGAAGCCACATTCGAACCCTCCTTTTGACATTCTTTTACCGTCAAATGCCGGAAGTTATCGAGAAGGGCTATCTTTATATCGCAAGGCCCCCTCTCTTTAAGGCCACGAGAGGAAAATCTATTTTGTATTTGAAGGATGATAAAGATCTTAATCGATATCTGATTGATGCAGGCCTTGAAGGAACGTCCCTTGTTCTTCAGAATGGGTCCCAAATTGCAGGCGCTGATCTGAGGCGAATCCTAGATACCTGTGGTCAAGTGAGAGATATGGTCAAGATACCCTCTCAAATCATTGGATCTACATTGCTGTTAGAGCAAGCGGCCATTGCTGGAATTTTAAACGCTGAGGCATTTGCACTTGATAGCTCAACTCTTACAAAAGAACTTGTCGAACGTTTGAACTTAATTGCTTTGGCTGGACAAAAGACTTGGCAAGGAACCTTGGATGAAAATCATAATCTTATTGTGAGTCGAACGATTCAAGGCGTTGAGGAAAGCTATACGCTGCGCCTCTCCCTCTTGAATACGGCTGAGGTACGTCAGCTTGATCGTTTGAAAGCAATCCTTCATGAAACTTTCCAAGGGGTTACGACATTAAAATCAAAGGACGATAGTTATCCTATTAACGGGCCGTTAGCCTTGCTTGACCTTGTTCTTGAGAGAGGACGTAAGGGCTTTACGATTTCACGCTATAAAGGACTCGGAGAAATGAATCCAGACCAGCTGTGGGAGACAACGCTCGATCCTGATGTCAGAACACTTCTTCAGGTAAAAGTTGAGCATATTGATGAAGCTTCTGAGGTATTTTCGACATTGATGGGTGATATTGTGGAACCACGACGTGATTTCATTCAAGAAAATGCTATCAATGTGCAGAATTTGGATATTTAGGGGGCTAGTCTTACGTTCTCTTAGTGCATCTTATCTTTCCTTATAAAAAAGTGGTGTTGCAACACCGCAGTCTAGGGAAGATCAGGGTAGTATTGACGCTTCCTTCCTGCTTTGCACGGGTTTTGCCATTCCAGGAAAATAACGGGGTATTGCGCGCTTTAGACCTCCCCGAAATTCGCTCTTAGACAGCTCATTCCATACACGATCATTTGAGATTCCCACACGTTGTAACCCCCACGGGTAACTTCGTATTTCTTTCCCAAACTCTCAAAGAAAAGATGCCATAAAAATGAAATCCGTCAATACAATGGCGCTGATATGGGCAAATAAGCAGTGATCAGAAAAGATGAAGGCGTTGCCACACTGTGATTCTACTTTCCCATGAATCGAGAAAGTATACGTTTCTTTAAAGCAGTTTGTTCCTGATGGTTTTTTCCTAGCTTTATTGCGATTGATTTAGCAAAACTCGCTTGCCTCTTTTCAGCAAAATATGACTTGCCATCCTTTGCCATATTCCAAGGGCTGCTCACTTCTTTGTGGCCAGTTGTGCAATGATCATCAAAATTTTCAGAGGTGAGAGAAGCTAATTTAATACGTTCTCTTAAACGCCATCTTTTATGCCAAATACGTTTATCGTGTCGTTCACTCTGGCAAGTCGTGTGCCCCATGATTGGTGTGTTTTTGAAACTTCGGCTCATTATTTTGTCTTTCAAATTCTCAATTCTCATGACAAGATTAGTGAATTGCTGATTTGTTTTCAAGAAATGGTTTTCGGCATTATAACAAATACATGTGAGTTAGATGCAATCAGTTGTTTCCATTTTGGAAACAACTGCTGCAGATGGTAAGAACTTTAGTGTGATATTGCCTTTAATAAAAAAACACCTTACATTCCTTTCGATAATGACACAGCAGAGACATGTCGTGACAGAAACAGTAATTTTAGTGGATGAGAAGGATCACCCGAGGGGTAGCCAAGAAAAGCTTGTGGCTCATTTGATTCCACAAAGGCACAGGGCATTTTCCGTATTTATATATAATGGGCGAGGGGAGACTCTCATCCAACGACGAGCGGATGGAAAATACCATTCACCAGGGCTTTGGGCTAACAGTTGTTGTGGTCACCCACGGCCCGGGGAAGAGGTGAGGGAGGCTGCACAAAGGCGCCTCTTTGAAGAGCTTGGCTTTACCTGTGACCTCACGCCTGTAACAAGAGTATGCTACACATTAAAGCTAGAAAAGGACTTGTGGGAGCTTGAATTTACTCATGTTTTTCAGGGGGTTTATGAAGGTGAAATTCACCCCAATCCAGAAGAAGTCAGTGAGATAAAATGGGTGCTTCCGCACGACCTAATAAAGGATAAAACAAAATACGCCAGATGGTTTAAGCTTTATATCCTGAAATATTATGATCAAATCTTTGGCTCTCCACAGAAAATGAGAGATGCACTATGAGAGTAAACCCTGAAGATCGTCTTGCGGTTGATACACAAGACCCACCAAAGCCAGTTAAGAAAAAAGCGCCTCCACCGCCGCCACGTCCCCCTCGTGAGCGCAAGAGATCGTCATTTTGGGGATGGTTCTTCAAATGGTCGTTTATCCTTTTGATTTGGCTCTCTTTTGTTGGAGGGATTGGTGTTCTTTGGTATAGCTACGATTTGCCTGACATTACGAAGCTCCAGCAAACAGAACGCCGCCCTAGTATAACTGTGCTGGCGAAAGATGGGACGAAGCTTGCCTCATACGGTGACTTACATGGTCAGATGGTGAATATTAAAAAGCTGCCTCCACATGTGATCCAAGCCCTTCTTGCGATTGAAGATAGGCGGTTCTATTCGCACTTTGGTGTTGATCTGATTGGTCTTATTCGAGCTGTATGGGTTAACTATAGGGCAGGGCACGTGGTTCAAGGAGGAAGTACGATCACCCAACAGTTGGCCAAGAACTTCCTTCAGTCGGAAAAGCTTTACGATATCAATGACAGATCCCTTAGACGCAAAGTTCAAGAAGCCCTTCTTGCCCTGTGGCTTGAGTCGAAGTTTACCAAAGATCAGATTCTGACAATCTATTTAAACCGTGTGTACTTAGGGTCGGGAACGTTTGGTCTTGCAGCCGCTTCTCAACACTACTTTGGAAAACGAGCTCAGGATTTAAGTTTATATGAAGCTGCTGTCATTGTTGGCTTGCTCAAAGCACCTTCCAAGTATTCCCCGTCCAACAATCCCGACCTTGCGGATCAGCGTGCGTCACAAGTCCTAGAAAATATGGTGCAGGAAGGCTACATCACAGAAGGTGCCATGGATGCTGCCCTAGCGCTTGCGTCCTTAACGACAGAGTCATTTAAAGGATCGGCTATTCGTTATTTTACAGACTGGGTTGTCGACACCATTCCAGAAGATTTAGAGACAATGGATAAGGACTTGATTGTTACAACGACTCTTGATCCTCATCTTCAATCTCTTGCGGAAGCAAAGCTGCAAGAGGTCGTGTCAGAGAGATCCGGTCCTTCAAAAATGAGCCAAATGGCGATTGTCACCATGACCCATGATGGAGCCATCCGTGCCCTTGTAGGTGGAGTGAACTACAAGAAAAGCCAGTTTAATCGTGCAACACAGGCTATTCGTCAAGTCGGCTCAACCTTCAAATTTATCGAATTTTTAGCGGCCCTCGAATCAGGGATGCACCCGGCAGATATCGTGAGTGATGCCCCTATCCGTATCGGATCCTGGATGCCAAAGAACCATGATAAGTATAAGGCAAAAGGTGAAATGACTCTCCAAGATGCGCTTGCTTATTCCTCGAATACGGTCAGCGTTAGACTAGCTCAACAACTTGGTTTACCTCGGATTCAAGAAACAGCCCGCCGTTTGGGCATGAAGTCACGGCTGCCCGATGACTTAACAATTGTCTTAGGAACGGGGGAGACAACGCTGGTTGAGCTCACGAGTGCTTTCCTTGTGATTGCGAGGAATGGATTGAGTGTTGAGTCTTATGCCATTTCTCGGATAGCTGATACGGAGGGGCACACATTGTACTCTCATCAACCTTATATTGCTGAGCGCGTTGTTGACCCTTCCATTGCGCAATCTTTAACGCATATGCTCCATGCGGTGATGACCTATGGAACGGGGAAGAAAGCAGCGATCCCTGGCTTTTGTGCTGGTAAAACAGGTACAACGCAGCTCGATCGAGATAGCTGGTTCATCGGATTTACGCCAAGTTTGATCACGGGTGTCTGGGCTGGTAATGATGACAACAAGTCCATGGATCCCACGCCAGGAAGCCCATCAGCGCGTCTATGGCATGTCTTTATGTCAGAAATGCCTCAGAGTGCACCGCCCGTTCTTCAGCCTGTTTCTGCAGAGCCTGAACAGCCTGCATCAGGTGGTCTTTTGGATGGGTTGATTGATAGTTTGTTTGGGGGGTAATCATTTGTTTTTTAAGACAAGATTCAATGACTTTTGAATACGATCGGATGATTTCCTGCTCACAAATGATTCCTTAGAGATGTGAGACCATTTAGAGATTGCAGTTCTTACTTGATCTATGATTTCCATTGCTTTCTGATGGCTCACGCCCGCAACTTCAGCAAGTTTTAATAAATGCGCCATTTCTGGATTCTTACCCTCTCCAAATATTGAAGAGCAATGCTCTCCTCCAGGGCCTGATGAAAAAGTCAGATCATAGGCCGGTGAAACTCTCCATGACCCATCTTCATTCATTAAAAACGAAAAGTTTTTTGAATGATCGTCTCTATTGTGAGCACAAATATTAAACACAGCGTGACGGTACTGTTTTTCACATTCACCCACATTCTTTGTTAACCAATGAGTTGCCTTAATAAGAGTATCATAATCCATGCTTGGAAGACGGTGATCTGAATGTAGAAGACCGCTTGCTGTATGCATGTGAAATACGCCATTCTCAGATTTATCAAACCTTTTGACACCAAAGTAACCTTCTGAGGTTTTTGACGGAAAGAGCTTGGATTCGGGTACTTCCAAACCTGCCTCAATCGCCATGCGGTGGTAGGCATACTCTATTGGACCAATGTCTCTGGGATCAAGAGATGAAGGGAACTTGATAATCCAATCATTGTGAGTCGTATCTGAGTTAGGCAATCTAACCAAAATCTTCGGACGAGCGCCCGCGGAAGATCCATTCAAGGCCATTAAACTATCTATATACTTATCGTCATGATGATCTCGAAATTGCAAACATTCATTAGCGATAACATCTAAATTTTTAGCATGCTGTTCTGGATCAGAGTCATCTAAGGCTGGTTCGTATTTAAGTGCCCCCATCCCACGTTGTCCAACATAACAAAGGCGATCTAGAGGCGTTAAAGAGTCTGGATTAATGCCGATAGATAACAATTTACGATCAAGAAGAAGTCGTCCCCAACCATCAGGAAGACTATCGTTAAAAACACCAAATAATCCTTCAAAGGTCATGTCATTGCATGCAGTAGTGCCTTGTTTTAAAGGGAGTTTTAAGGGAGAAAGATCAAGCCCCATTTCAAGAAATTCTTGTTCATATTCAAATAAAACTTGACGATCCTTAATCGCTAGTCGACCAACAGGTGTCGTTTTGTTTTCATTACAATACGTTACGTTGACTATTTTTATATCTTTCAGCTTCATTTCCGACCCCGTTTTCTCGTTTTTTCCTTAAGAAGCTGATCAATGGTGAGGTAGTCCTCAGGAGAGGTCTTGGGGAACAATTTGGAAAAATTCTCTAAGCAATTTAAAACCAAGGCCAATTTTAAAAGAGATTCAAGAGAGATTTTCCCCGTATGCTCAAATTTCTTGAGAACACTAATGCTTACGCCTGATCTTTCAGCTAAGCTTTGTTGGCTCAGGTTAAGAGAGAGCCTTTTCTCCTTTGCAGACTTTGCGAGGGAGGCTGCAACCTCCAGAGGCGTAGAAAACATAAAGGTCATTATAGTGTCTCTTATCTATTAAAAGCGATCATAATAGATACTATAATAGCTGCTGTGTTTTGTAAAGATTAAATCAAGCCGCTATTTTGCAGGACTTTTCTTGTGCGATTAAGGCCTCACCATTCATATAGTGTTTCCGGCACAAAGCAATGTATCGATCGTTCCCACCAATCAAAATTTGCTCTCCTTCGCGTAAGACTTTGCCAGATTCATCGACACGGGCGTTCATTGTTGCTTTTCTGCCGCAGTGACAAATTGTTTTAATTTCGAGGAGATCTTCTGCCCAGGCTAAAAGATACTTACTGCCCTCAAACGGTTCACCCATAAAGTCAGACCTTAGGCCATAGGTGAGGGTAGGGATCTTTAATTCGTCAACGATGCGAGTCAATTGTAAGACTTGCACTTTTGTCAGGAACTGAGCTTCATCAATAAGGACACAACTGATTTTGTGTCTTTGAATATATTCATTCACGAAGTCATAAAAGTCGAAATTTTTCTCAAAAGCATGGGCCTCAGAGTTAAGCCCAATCCGGGAGGCAATAATGCCACTTGCATGACGGTCATCAATCGCAGGAATAAAGAGGAGCGTTTCCATGCCGCGTTCTTGATAGTTGTAATTCGATTGTAAAAGCGTCGTCGTTTTCCCCGCATTCATTGCAGAGTAGTAAAAATGAAGTTTCGCCATTGGGTCCCCGCTGTTAACCATTAGAATTGGTATCACTTTTATAAATTATGAGGCCAAATGATCAAGTAAATTGTGATGAGGGCAAAATTAAGGTTGCATGGGGTGCAAGAACTCAGCTATTTTCCATTCATTCCAAGCGGAGAGGTGGCCGAGCGGTTGAAGGCGCACGATTGGAAATCGTGTATACGGCACAAACCGTATCGAGGGTTCGAATCCCTCTCTCTCCGCCAGCCTTCGCTCTTACGAGCTTCCACCTACGCTAAAGCTACGGTGGACGAGACGGCTGGCAACTTGTCCGACGAAGCCTTGGCGAAGGCGGAAGCCAGCCAGGAGGTCGTTACTTACTGAAAACAAACAAAAGATCGTCATTGCGAGGTGGGCGCTAGCCTGCCGAAGCAATCCATCTTTCTTAGATTAAGATGGATTGCCGCGCCCCAAGAGGGGCTCGCAATGACGCTAGTAGTTTAGATGTTATTTATTGTTCGGAGTTTCTTTTGCCACATGAGCCGCGATCAAAGCGTCGAGATGTTTTTCATCTCTAAATTCTTCAATGCCGAGCTGTTGAGCGCGCAACACTTTTTGATAAAACCCACTATAATTGTCGTCTTCATTTGCAAATTGAGCTAGCTGAGTAACTGAAAACATATTTACCTTAGCCTCGTCAGCTTCTACAGCTTCTTGAAGATCAAGGCTGGAAGACAAAAGACAAATTTCAGCTTCATAGTCATCTTTTTCTTGTCTTGTCGTATTTTGCTCATCCACGAGAACGCGAAGTGCCGAAATTTGCTCTAAGAGAACTGCAGAAGATCGTTCATTCAAATAGTGGCTTGTAGAGTCTGGCTTACGCGTGCCAGTTGAGGCTTGACCTTCGATGGGGTCAGCTAACATAGCTTTTGCTTCGCTAAGGGTGAATAGTGTTGCTCCACAAGCAAGAGCAAATTGAAAAGTTCTTAGGTGATTTAAATAATTCATGAAAACATTCCTCATCAGTAAATAACATTGTTTAGAACGGTCGGACCGTTCATATAAATCTGTAACCGTTAATCTTTTAAATTGCAATACTCAGTTTTGCCTGTCTCACCCCTTGCAGAATGCGGCTCTCTGAATTAACTTAACTCCATGATTGATTATAGACTTTATAATATGGCGTTGTTAGTTGTGGCCGCTTCTGTTTTGGCTGCATGCTCGAGTGTCCCCGAATGTCCGCCTGCGCCTATGGAATGGAATGGAACGTGTACGCCAGCCCCTAAAAAAGCAACAAGTCGGCCCTATCAAATTAAGGGTGTGTGGTATCATCCCCAGCCTCATTATGAATATGAGGAAGAAGGGATTGCGTCCTATTATGGAGGAACGGACATTTTTCATGGAAGGCCTACGGCGACTGGTGAGCGTTTTGATATGAATGATGTCTCGGCGGCTCACAAAACGGTGCCGCTTCCTTGTGTTGCAGAGGTGACAAATCTTGAGAATGGGCGTCAAATTCAACTTAAAATAAATGACCGCGGTCCTTTTATCGATGGAAGGATTATTGATGTCTCCCGCAGAACGGCTCAGCTGCTCGGATTTGATCGGAAAGGGACAGCCCGCGTTCGGGTGCGAACTCTTGTTCCAGAAAGCTTGGCTTTGAATGGAGTTGACCCTTCCACTGTAATGCCCACCGCAGAAATTGCGGCAAATACACCAAGGCTTCCAGATAGCTTTTTTGAGGAGGTTGGTGACGTTGTGGCTGAATCTCCAGCCATTATGACAGAAAGTCCGAGGCAAATAGCCGCATCAGGTTCATCCGGCATATTTGTGGATGTAGGAGGGTATGGCAGTCACGGTGAAGCCCATGCTCACTCTCAACGCATAAATGTACCGAATAACTTAAGCATCGCTCCAGCTCAAACAAATGGCCCGAAACCTTATACGGTAAGGGTTGGACCTCTTGCAAGTATGTCACAGGCAAATCAAGTACTTGATCAATTGGCTCAGGCAGGGCATCTTATGTCACGAATTATTATACTGCGTTAGGGGGAAATAGAATGCGTAAGTTTATAACTTTTTTTTGCATCATGGCGGGAGTGCTTTTGGGTGTGGTCTGTGGACTTACATTTGGAGCAAAAGCAAACATTGAGTTTCAAGCTCCCCAGGCCTATATGGTTGATTTTGATACGGGTGTGATATTGCTCGAAAAAAATGCGGACCAACAAATGGTCCCATCATCCATGTCAAAAATCATGACAGCTCACCTTGTGTTTGAACGCTTGAAGAGCGGAGATATTAAGCTTGATGACGTTATGCACGTGAGTGAGAAAGCTTGGAGAATGCAGGGATCAAAGACGTTTGTCCCCCTCAATGGTAAAGTGAACGTTGCTGATTTGTTGCAAGGCGTGATCGTCCAGTCGGGAAATGATGCGTGTATCGTTCTCGCGGAAGGTCTCTCCGGTACGGAAGAAACTTTTGCTAAGGAAATGACGGAGAAGGCGCATGAAATGGGGGCAAAGAATTCAAACTTTGTGAACGCAACAGGCTGGCCCGATGAAGGTCATGTGAGTACAGCAAGAGATTTAGCTCTTATGGCAATACGAACAATTAAAGACTTCCCTGAGGAATTTGCTCAGTATTATGCTTTAAGAGAATTTGAATATAACAAGATTAAACAAGGCAACCGGAATACGCTTCTTTATAAAAATATGGGGGCTGACGGTATGAAGACGGGCCATACAGATGCGGGTGGATATGGAATCGTTGCGACGGCTAAGCAAGGGGATCGCCGTATCATCTTGGTTGTGAATGGTTTGCCGACATCAAAGGCAAGAGATGAAGAAGCGACAGCTCTTATTAACTGGGGCTTTAATTTCTTTAAAAACTATAAATTGTTTAAGAAAGGCGACGTTGTGGATGTTGCTGATGTCTGGAGTGGTGCGGAACAAAGTGTCCCTCTTGTTGCGGGCCAAGACGTTATTTATACGCTTCCTCGGAATAAGAGAAAAGAGCTCTCCGTTAAAGTCGTCTATGACTCACCTCTTGGGGCGCCTATTCAAGCCGGTGATAAGGTGGGTGTCCTTGAGATAACAGTTCCTGATAAAGGTATTGAAAAGATTCCACTTGTTGCGGGAAAAACGGTTGAGAGAGCCAGCTTTATCAAGCGGATTAATAATTCCGTTCACTACCTCTTGTGGGGAAAGAATAGCTCATGAGTAAGAACGGGGCTCCCTTCATTACCTTTGAAGGCGGGGAAGGATCAGGAAAATCAACACAAGTTGAGATCCTCAACCGGACTCTTTTGCAGGCAGACATAGATGTTCTGTCCTTGAGAGAGCCTGGTGGGACGCCAGGTGCCGAACATATTCGAGAGTTGGTGCTCCACAGAGATACTGAGCTTTGGACTCCAGTTACAGAGGCTTTACTGATGAGCGCCTCCCGGTCCGATTTAGTAAGCAAGCGCCTTATTCCTGCCTTAGATAAAGGCGTATGGGTGTTGTGTGATCGGTTTACGGACTCAACGCTTGCCTACCAAGGGTTTGGGCATAAGCTGGGGTATGAAGCGATTGATGCGCTTAATCACTTTACGGTCAGTGATTTGAAGCCGGATTTGACGTTCGTTTTTGAGCTGAACCCTGAGTTAGGCTTAGAGAGGGCAGAGGTGCGAGATGGGGCAAAGGATCGTATTGAGGCCTATGATATTAACTTTCACAGACGAGTTGCTGAAGGATTTGCGGAAGTCATAAAGCGCAACCCCGATCGTTGCATTTCAATCAATGCTCTGTTGGATATCGATATCATCTCAAAGCAGATATTACAGGAAGTGGATCGCAGGTTTGGAAAACAGAAATCTGCAAGCGTGTAGTCTTCACCTCTCCCCTGCGTGGGAGAGGTCGCCCCTTGGGGCGGGTGAGGGGGATAAAATCCAACCTTTCGAAGAACACATTTCAGGTTATTATTATAGGAACTCAACAATGTCGTTTTGGGGTCTGTGTTGACGTCCCCCTCACCCGACCTTCGGTCGACCTCTCCCACGCAGGGGAGAGGTGAAGAAGTAAAGGATATACAATGCTTAACCCCAGAGAGAACTTAAAGCTTGTCGGTCATAGGCACGCCAGAGAGTCTTTCCTAAACGCTTATCATTCCGATCGCTTTCCCCATGCCTGGATACTTGGCGGGCCGTTTGGGATTGGGAAGGCAACCTTTGCCTTTCACATGACGCGTTTTCTTCTGAATGGTAATGACGATATATTGTCAAATCATCCCATATATCGTCGAATCGTTGCGGATAGTCATGGTGATGTGCGTGTTATAGGATCTGATGACGTCCGTGAGATTGGGGTTGAGACGATTCGAGATCTCAATGGATTTCTGAATCAAACGTCTGCTGAAGGTGGGTACCGTGTCGTGATTATTGATGGAGCAGATAAGCTGAACCGGAATGCAGCGAATGCGCTTCTGAAGCGTTTAGAAGAGCCGCCTCCCAAAACCGTCTTTTTCTTGACGACGTCTGTACCCGGTCGATTGCTTCCTACCATTCGCTCACGGTGTCAGGTCCTGAACCTTTCGCCTTTAAGTGATGAGGAAGTTGAAGAGGTTCTTAAAGACCAAAATCTAACGGTTCCAAAAGGTATAACTTATGAAAAGGGAAGTCCTGGACGACTCATCCGTCTTATGGAAGGTGAGGGGAGCCAGATTTATGCTGATCTGCAAAAAGTTCTTACAGGAGGCTCTCCAACGGCATTTATTAAGGCCTACGGAAGCGATGAAGCCACCTATGGGATCGTTGAAGATTTGATCAGGAATTTTCTTCATATGAATATATTGGCGAAAGTAGAGGGTGAGTCAGAACCTCTTGATCAAACGCTCAAGGTGTGTGAAAAAATAGAAACCTTATTCGATGAGTGCCAATTTGCTCAACTTGACAGAAAAGCAACACTCACGTGTGTATTAGAGACTATAACTCAGAGGCATTAACATGACCAATCGTTGTATTACAACGCCCATCTATTATCTCAACGGAGATCCTCATTTAGGACACGTTTATACAACCGTTGCTGCCGATGTGCTGGCTCGCTACTGGCGCCTTGCAGGGGCCCGTGTGAAGTTTCTGACAGGAACGGATGAGCATGGTCAGAAAGTGGCACAAGCTGCAGAAGAAGCCGGGGAGACACCCCAGGTATATACTGACCGTATGTCTGCCCTGTTTCGTGAGATGACTGATGTGGTGAATGCAACGCCTGATGTTTTTCTGCGCACAACGGAAGAGCGCCATCATAAGTCTGCTCAGGCCCTCTGGGGAAAGCTTGTAAAAGCAGGACACATTTACGAAAGCACATACAAGGGGTGGTACGCCGTTCGCGATGAAGCCTATTATGAAGAGTCGGAAATTGTGGATGGAAAAGCACCAACGGGCGCGCCTGTTGAATGGCGGGAAGAGCCGTCATACTTCTTTCGTTTGTCTGCCTGGGAGAGACCACTGCTTGACTATTATGAAGCCAATCCAAAGGCTATCGCTCCTCTTGGAAGGCGTAATGAGATCTTAGGTTTTATTAAAGGCGGGCTCAGAGACTTATCTATTTCACGGACGAATTTTGACTGGGGCGTTGCTGTTCCGGGGGATCCTACTCACGTGATGTATGTTTGGATTGAGGCGTTATCCTACTATTTGACATGCCTTGGATTTCCTGATGAAGATTCCCCAGATTTGAAAGACTTTTGGCCCGAATCCATTCAGTTGATGGGTAAGGATATCATTCGTTTTCATGCGGTGTATTGGCCGGCTTTTTTAATGGCTGCTGATATTAATCCCCCGAAGCGGATTTTTTCTCATGGGTGGTGGACTCATAATGGGGAAAAGATGTCAAAGTCTTTGGGAAACGTTGTGAATCCTTTTAGACTCGTCGATACGTACGGTGTTGATTCTGTGCGGTATTTTCTGATGCGAGAGATTCCTTTTGGCGGGGATGGAGATTATTCGGAAGAAGGCTTTGTCCAACGGATTAATAGCGATCTGGCAAATGATTTGGGGAATCTGTCCCAAAGAGTCCTCACCTTTATTTACAAGAATGCGGGTGCTGTGATCCCAACGCCTGATTTCCTGCAGAGTGAAGATCATGAAATCTTAGCGAAAGCGGCTCACCTCCATGACAAGCTTAGGGATGACATGGAAGCTCAAGCGCTTCAAGCTTATGTTCAGCACATTTGGGAAGTTATCTCAGAAGCAAACCGCTATGTGGACGCTCAAAAGCCATGGTCCCTAAACAAATCAGGAACGCCAGAGGATAAGGCCCGTATGGGAACGGTCCTCTATGTTTTGGCAGAGGTCATTCGTCATGCAGCCATATACGTGCAACCGGTCATGCCAGATTCAGCGGGGAAGATTCTTGATCAACTTGGTCAGACAGATCGGACATTTGAATCTCTCAAAACGCCATTGAAGCCAGGGACGAAATTGTCTGAGCCGGTGCCTGTATTTCCGAGGGTGGAGAAAATGTGAGAAAGGTCAAGTTTTTTGTTCTATCTTTTTACTTGACTGTAGAAAACACTCTAATTATAAGTAAACGTATGTAAATATTATTGGAGTGTTAATATGAATAGAATTTCTTTTAAAATAATTGCTTTATCCTTTGTAGCCCTTTCCGTATTTGGGGAAGCCTCTGTTGTTTTGGCTATGCAAGATCCAAACGATGAAGGTCAAGCGCATGCCAGAGTGAGACTAACTCCTCGAGAAGAATTGCTTTCCATTTTAGCTCATCGCTCAGCTGACGCTAAAACAAACACGGGCCGCTCTAATGAGCTCAATGATGACTTTCAAGCTTTTGCAGATATGTGTGAAAGTAGAACAACAAATTATTGTGAACCTGAGGCTTATCTGACTCGTTTGAACAACAATACCATGACGACAAGTTATTGGCTTGATTTAGTTCAGTACCTAAACACACAAAGAGGGTCTATTGATGCGCTTCAGTTTCGAAGGGTTAAGGAGTATGCGGACTCTTTTGCTTATGCTCCCTTTGCGGATGCTAATTGAGTTAGATCTTTACCTCTTGTGGGAGAGGTGCTGGTGCCACTCACTCCCACCTTTCCATAAGCTCCATTTTCAGGCACAATTAACCCCATGAAATTAATACGCCGTTTTAAAGATAGCGACAGCACCATTGCTCGCTTGTTGATGTATCTCTGGCCAAGAGATTCATTGACTCTGCGCTTGAGGTTTGTATTGGCCCTTGTTGCTCTGGTGATCTCAAAATTTGCAGGACTTGCTGTTCCTTTATATTTCAAAGATTCCGTCAATGCGTTAAGTGAAACGTCATCGCAAGGATGGATTGCTATTCCCTTCTATTTCCTCTTTTGCTATGGCGCCTTCCGCTTGATCAGCGTTTTCTTTAGTGAAATTCGCATTGCCATTTTTGCGCCGGTTGAGAACCAAGCCATGCGCCGGATTGCGGTTCAGGTCTTTTCACACCTTCATAGTTTGAGCCTTCGATTCCATTTGGACCGTAGAACTGGCGGTCTCACACGCCTTGTTGAACGGGGTGTGAAAGCCGTTGAGAACTTCCTCTGGTTTTCAGTTAATGCGTTTCTGCCAGCTTTTTTTGAATTGGTGTTTGTGACAGGGGCCATGTGGTATCTCTATGACTGGATGTATGCAGCCTTGGCTTTTTCTATCATTCTTGTTTACGTGCTTTTTACGATTCTGTTCACGGAATGGCGAACCCGCATACAAAGGCAATTGAATGCTGTTGACACGCAAGCCTCTTCCCGGTCAGTAGACGCTCTCTTGAATTACGAAACGGTTAAGTACTTCAACAATGAAGACCTTGAGATTCATCTGTTTGATAAGCTTTCAAGAAGTTATGAAAAGCTTGCGATACGAAGCAAAGCGGCGATGGCTTTTTTGAACTTTGGGCAAGGGGCGATCATTGCGATTGGCCTTACAGCAATGATGATTCTTGCGGCATCGGACGTTGCGAGTCATCATATTACAGTCGGGGACTTTGTCCTGGTGAATACCTATCTGTTTCAAGCGTTCCTGCCTTTAGGCTTTCTTGGGTATGCCTATAAGGAGACAAAACAAGCGATCGTTGATATGGAGCAGATGTTCACCCTTCTTGATGAGCAGCCGGAAATTAAAGATCGATTAAACGCTGTTGATTATGTGTTTAAAGGAGGAAGGATTGAGTTCAAACATGTCTCTTTCTCGTATAATCCGAATCGGGAGATTTTGAAGGATATTTCATTTGTTGTTGAGCCTGGGAGAACACTAGCTCTTGTGGGAGAAAGTGGCGCGGGTAAGTCAACGATAGGCAGGCTTCTTTTTCGGTTTTATGAGGTGACCAAAGGTGAAATCCTTATCGATGGTCAAAACATATATAACATGACCCAATCAAGTTTAAGGCAGGCGATAGGGATCGTTCCCCAAGATACGGTGCTCTTTAATAATTCGATTTATTACAACATTGCATATGGTAATCCTGATGCAACGCAAGAGGACATAGAAGAAGCTGCAAGGTTAGCCCAAATCCATACCTTCATCGATAAACTTCCTGAGGGGTATGAGAGTCTTGTGGGGGAAAGGGGGCTCAAGCTTTCAGGAGGAGAAAAACAGCGCGTTGCCATCGCACGGACCTTATTGAAGAAACCTCACATATTCATGTTTGATGAAGCGACAAGTGCTCTGGATACACATACTGAGAAAGAAATACAGAAGTGTTTAGATAGTATATCTTTTAACAATACGACTCTTATTATTGCACACAGACTTTCAACGATCGTTCATGCTGATGAGATACTATTGATGTCAGATGGTCAGATTGTTGAACGCGGAAACCACAAGGCTCTACTTGCGCAACAAGGTCTTTATGCTGAGATGTGGAAACGGCAACAGTTTGAAGAAAAACTGCAAGAGTTGATAAAGACGGTTTAGTGTCACCTCTC
>JABDDK010000016.1:32143-32669 GCA_013287665.1 Alphaproteobacteria bacterium | reverse complement strand
AAATTCGAGGAATCCGATGAAAAATAATAAAGTACAAAGTGTTGAGTCCTATATTCCTGCTTCTACCAAACTACCAGAAATCACATTTAAAGCCGTTATACTAGGAATCCTTTTGTCGATTCTTATGGCAGGAGCCAATGCGTATTTGGGTTTAAAAATTGGTTTGAGTGTTTCAGCTTGCATTCCTGCGGCTGTGATTTCAATGGCTGTTTTAAAAGCATTCCGCAACTCGAACATCCTCGAAAATAATATTGTTCAAACAACAGCTTCTGCGGGTGAAGTGGTTGCGAGTGCTCTTGCCTTTACGATTCCTGCCCTCGTTATGATCGGTTATTGGAACGAGTTTCCCTATTACATATTGGTTTGTTTAACAATGGTGGGGGGACTCTTAGGCGTTCTCTTTTCAGTTCCCCTTCGTCGAGCCATGATCATTGAAGGTGAGTTAAAGTTTCCTGAGGGGGTTGCAACGGCGGAAGTCTTAAAGGCTGAAGCTGAAAAATCAGGGGCTAAAGTCATTGTAGTTGCA
>JABDDK010000016.1:0-32133 GCA_013287665.1 Alphaproteobacteria bacterium | reverse complement strand
GTTGCAGGACTCATCGCTGCGGTCGTTAAGTTTTGTCAGACTGGATTTCAATTCTTAGCGGATAGCATCAATATTTGGGGTCGGGTCGGCAACACAGTTGTTGGGGTTACCTCTGGATTTTCACTTGCCCTTGTTGGCGCAGGCTACATCATTGGTCTTCAACTCGCTTTTGCGACATTCGCAGGGGCTATCCTTGCATGGTTTATTGGCGTTCCTCTTTATGGGGCTTTGTTTGGTTTGCCAAGCGATGCACCGACCGCGTATGAGGCTGCTGTAGGGATTTGGAATTCTAAGATTCGGATTGTGGGTGCCGGGATGATGGTGTTTGGGGGCGTGTGGATGCTTGTTGAACTTATCACACCTCTGCGTCGTGCTGTTTTTTCCTCAATTGAGGCCATGAAAAAGATTAAAACGCACGGAAGAGAGAGTGTATTACGAACAGACTTAGACATTCCTATCCTTTATGTGGGTTTGGGATTAATTCTTCTGGTCATCCCTGTTTATTTTATATTTTCACATATTCTCGGGGACAGTGGTCTAGGGCTAACGTCAGGTATGTTGATAACTGTATGCGTATTTATAACCTTATTAGCGCTTGTATTAGGTGCCATGGGGAGCTCAATTTCTTCATATATGTGTGGTCTTTTGGGATCATCAACAAACCCAATTTCAGGAATTACTTTGATTGCCGTTTTATTTATCTCACTCTGTTTGTTTGTTCTTTTACGAATGCAGGTTGATTTTTCTATTGATGCAGACGCGGCTTTAAATGCAGCCGGTGTAACCATTCTGATTGGAGCTTTAGTTGCCTGTGCGACTGCCGTTGGAGGTGATAACCTTCAAGATCTTAAATCAGGTCAATTGGTGGGATCTACACCCTGGAAACAACAGGTTATGTTGTGTGTAGGGGTTATCGCGGCCTCTTTGATTCTTGCACCCATTTTTCAATTATTGTTCGAAGCTTATGGCTTTGGTGATGTCATGCCACGTGATGGTATGGATCCCACACAAGCCTTGAGCGCTCCGAAAGCCGCCATTATGGCCTCCATATCACAAGCTATCTTTACCCAGTCAATGGATTGGACGATGGTAATCTTGGGGGCAGGCTTAGGAGTGATTGTCGTTATTGTTGATAAAATGTTGAGGAAAGCTGAATCGAAATGGCGCTTCCCGATTTTGGCTGTCGCTGTGGGAATGTATATGCCCCTTGTTGTGACAGCACCTGTCATGTTCGGGGGTATTATCTCTGCTTTATCTAAGAAGGCACTCTCAAGAAGCAAAGCAAATGCGCAGACGAAAGCGAAAGCTGAAAGACGAGGGATTCTGTTTGCGTCAGGTCTAATTGCGGGAGAAGCCCTTGTAGGGATTTTACTCGCTATTCCTTTCGTCATCTATCAAAGCACAAACGTCTTTAGAGTTGTTCCAGATGCGCTTAAAGAGTCAACGGATGTTCTAGGCGTCATTGTGAGTATTGGCGTTTTCTTATGGTTTTATAAGGTTGCGACGAAAACAAAGTAGGAAATGAGAAAGTTCATGAAACCTAAAAACGTTCAAAGTGTTGAATCGTATGTTCCGGCATCAATGCAACTCCCTGAGATTACGATAAAAGCAGTCGTTTTAGGAATACTTCTTGCCATCGTTATGGCGGGATCTAATGCCTATCTTGTTTTAAAAGCGGGTCTTAGCATATCAGCTTGTATTCCGGCGGCTGTCATCTCAATGGCGGTTTTAAAATTTTTCCGTAACTCAAATATTCTTGAAAATAATATTGTGCAAACAACGGCTTCTGCGGGAGAGGTCGTTGCAGCTGCTTTAGCTTTTTCAATTCCTGCACTTGTTATGATTGGATATTGGAATGCATTCCCCTATGGAATTGTGGCCTGTATTGCTGCTTTGGGAGGTCTTTTAGGGGTTCTTTTGTCAATCCCTTTAAGGCGTGCCATGATTCTCGAAGGTAATTTTAAATTCCCAGAAGGGATAGCCACTGCAGAGGTATTAAAAGCAGGGGACAAGGGCACAGGTGCTAAAGGCATTCTTTTTGCAGGACTTGCAGCTGCCTTCATAAAATTCTGTGAAGCCGGATTTCAAATTTTTGCAGACGGCATCAATATTTGGGGCCGTGTTGGAAACACTGTTGCAGGTGTATCTACTGGGTTTTCCATGGCTATGATCGGGGCTGGTTATATTGTTGGTCTTAGAAATGGGATTAGTCTTTTGATTGGCGCCGTCATAGGATGGTTTATTGGCGTGCCTCTCCTGGGAGCTCTCCAGGGCCTCCCCGCGGATGTTGATGCCTATACAGCAGCTGTCGATATTTGGAACTCTAAAATACGTGTCCTAGGCGTAGGAATGATGGTTTTAGGTGGGTTTTGGATGCTCATAGAGTTAGGCCAGCCGATTCGGCGAGCGATTACATCTTCCCTAGAATCAATGAAGAAAATTAAGTTGGAAGGGAAATCTAGTATTTTAAGGACTGATTTCGACATTCCCATCAAATACGTTGCTTTAGGCGCACTGTCACTTGTTATTCCGGCTTACTTCATATTTGGATCTATAGTATCAGAAAGTGGATTCCATTTGTCATCTGGAATGATGATATTTATTACAATCTTTATCACCATTCTTGCTTATGTGTTTAGTGCTTTAGGGGCTTCTATTTCTTCTTATATGACAGGTGTCTTGGGCTCTTCGAACACACCCATCTCTGGTATTATTCTGATGGTTATTCTCCTCGTTTCCTTTTGCTTTCTTCTTATTTTAAGTTCGCAAATCAACTTTACCTCGGACACGCAAGCGGCTTTAAGTGCAGCGGGAATCACGATTCTTGTTGGTGCGATCGTTGGATGTGCGTCAAGTGTTGGGGGAGATAACCTTCAAGATCTTAAATCGGGACAATTGGTGGGTTCAACGCCATGGAAACAGCAGGTCATGCTCATTTTGGGCGTTGTGGTTTCGGCGTTAATTCTGGCTCCCATCTTTCAGCTTTTGTTTGAGGCTTATGGATTTGGTGATGTTCTTCCTCGTGAAGGAATGGATCCAGCGGCAGCGTTAAGTGCACCGAAAGCCGCACTCATGGCGGCTGTTTCACAAGCCATTTTTAACCAATCGATGGATTGGACCATGGTCATTATCGGAGCAACACTGGGTGTCGTTGTGATCGTTCTGGATAGACTACTGATGAAATCTGGTTCACGTTACCGGCTTCCTGTCGTGGGCGTTGCGATCGGGATATACATGCCGCTTGATGTAACGATACCGCTTATCATTGGTGGAGTTCTATCAGAAATAATCCGGAGCAATTTCAAAAAAAGAAAAGCGACACAAGGTGAGATAGAAAAAGCGGAAAGGCAAGGCATGCTCTTTGCTTCAGGATTGATTGCGGGAGAAGCGCTTGTCGGTATTTTGCTCGCGATTCCGTTTGTCGTTTATCAAAGTACAACGGTGTTTAGGATTGTTCCAGACGCTCTTAAAGACTCAACAGACGTGTTGGGGCTGCTCGTGACTGTGGGTATGCTTGCGTGGTTTTATCACGTCGCTTCAAGGGCAAAATAACAGAACTACCTAAAACTCTGCTGTCTTTGTCCAGCGCCGGATCTCTGAGACCCTGGTTTAGAAAACCCAGGACGTGACGCTCCAGGTCTCGATGCCCCCGGTCTTGAGGAACCAGGTTTCGGTGATCCTTTAAAAGCTTTCTTTTTAAAATCACCTCGTTTGAAATCTCCATCGCTTTTTTTGAAGTCTCTCTTTTTAAAGTCTCCATCGCTCTTTTTAAATTCACTCTCAATGCCTGGCTTCTTGAATTCACTGCGCTTAAAGTCACCATCAGGTTTTTTGAAACCGCGTTTTTTAAATTCGCCTTCTGGTCTTTTAAATTCACCATCAGGTTTTTTGAATTCAGATCTTTTGAAATCGCGATCTGACTTTTTAAAATCTCCGTCTGATCTTTTGAAATCTCCTTCTGACTTTTTGAAGTCTCCTCTTCTGCCTTCTTTTGGCTTAAAAGGACCTTTTCGTGAGGATGCGTATTTTGACTCTCCTTCAGCCTTTTGAAAAGGGCGTCTTCTTTCGCCCTCTCTTTTTGGCCGTCCAGAGGACCCCGATCTCCCTGAGGATGATCTTCCAGAAGAGGTGGGGCTCGTATCTGATTGACCCAGAGTAATCAAATTATGAATGCGTCTCCACTTGTGGTTCTCATCAGGGGAAACAAGGGAGAGGGCAAACCCTTCCATACCCGCGCGTCCCGTCCGTCCAATGCGGTGGATGTAATCCTCAGGGCATTGGGGAAGGTCATAATTGATCACATGCATAATGTGAGGGATATCAAGCCCACGCGCTGCAACGTCCGTTGCAACCATGATGCGCTTCTTGAGATTTCGAAAGTCGCGAATGACCGAATCTCTTTTACGTTGCTTCAAATCGCCATGAATGGCATCTGCATAATGATTTTGACGGCTGAGCTTTTCAGCCAATCTGTCTGCACCGTGTTTTGTTTTCACGAAAATGATGACAGATCCTTCGCGTGTATTTAATTCCTTGATAAGGCAAGGAAACTTTTCATTTGCCGATGTTTGTAGGGATTCTTGTTTAATCTTTAAGGTTGGTTCAGTTGTTGAGCCAACAGCAATTTGCTTAGGATTTGTGAGGTAAGTCAGGCCTAAGGTTTTGATACTCGGTGGCATTGTTGCTGAGAACATAAAAGTTTGACGTTCTTTTGGAAGCAAATGAACAATCTTCTTCAAGTCTTCGCTAAAGCCCATATCGAGCATACGATCTGTTTCATCGAGAACCAGGAACTTTGCATTTGAAAGTCTCAGAGTGCCTCTCTGGAGGTGGTCAATAATCCGTCCTGGTGTTCCAACGATGATCCTCGGATGCCTCTTTAAAACTGAAATTTGTTTGTGCATGGGGTCGCCACCAATCAAGAGGGCTACAGCCATGTTATGGTGAAGCAGGATGCGTGCTTGTTCTTGAATCTGGGCGGCAAGCTCGCGTGTTGGCGCAAGGATAAGGGCTGTTGCTTCCAAATCCTTTTGAAGATTTGCGAGCATGGGGAGCAAATAGGCGAGAGTCTTTCCCGTTCCTGTTTGAGCAGACGCAAGAATATCGCGACCTTCAAGAGCAGGGGGGATGGATTCAGCTTGAATAGGTGTCGGAACACTAATATTCATTCGCTCAAGAGATTCATTGAGAAATGTAGGTAGTCCAAGTGATTTAAAGTTTTCCATTAAGTAACCAGTATGTAAGAGGATTAAATGATTTGTCATATATGTAGAGAGTAATTTCACAAATAGCTAGGATTTTATTTTCTAAATGATAAAAGTAGGAAAAAACGATGACTTAACAACTGGTTTTAGTGTAGTATCAAAAAAATAAAAAAAGCCAGATGGCTTAATGACGGAAACCTTTGGGAGCCATAATGAATTTTCTATCTAAAATCAAATTGTTATCGTTAACATGCGTTCTTTTTCTAGTCGCTTGTACGAGAGATTATATGCACTTTCAGGCGTGGGATGATGGTTCTCAGCCAGCTGTTGTCCTTACCTCAGCAACGGTTGAGGATTTGCATTGCTTTAAGGCTCTCATGGAGGGAAAAGCTTGCCCGAGTGGACTCCCAGCGGAAGATATCCTGGGAAATTGGTATTATGAACAGCATTTACAGCGGATTGAGCAAAATAATGCCTACCACCTTTACGTTGTGACAACCCAGTGTGGGAAGCGTTTAGGCTATGTCCAACTGGGCGTCATGCCCGTTTTGGGATATTGTCCCACAAAACACTGCGCAATCATTAACAAATGGATCTCCCTAGGCGTTCTGGCACGCGTTAATGACCCTGTATGTTCTTTTGGGCGTGTTGATAATCGAGGACTTGCCTTTATTCTACCTGTTTTACAGGATGATTTAGAGCGGGGCGAAGAAGTAAGCGCCATTAAGGCATCTGTTGAAATGCTGAAGTGTTTCCGAGCAGATAATCGCTTGCTCCCCCATGAGAACACATTGCCTTACCAAGTCATTGGACTGTTTAAACCGTCAAACGATCTCATCGATTCCTTTGAAGCCGCTGGTTTTAAGGTAGATGATAACGAGGGGTTTTATCAATTCTATCATAAAGATCGGGTAATGGTGACAAAACCATTGGATGTCGTAGAAGTTCCATGTCTTGTGGAAGCTCAAGAGGAGTGCAAAGAAGATGGCTGTTTCTTAATGGATTTAATAGATAACATACTGGAATAACACAAAATCGTCATTGCCACGCTCGCAATAGAACATGGTGGCACCATCACCTCTCCCCCTGTGGGAGAGGTCGCCCAAAGGGCGGGTGAGGGGTAGGGCCGTACGCAGTGTCATTTGAAGTTTCTTTAGAGTCATATCCCCCTCACCCGATCCTTCGGATCGACCTCTCCCACAGAGGGGAGAGGTGACCATATAAACTCTACCCCATCCCATCACTTATGCTATACTCACCCAAAATGAGATAGAGGGCACAACACCCCCATGATTCAAAGTCGATTTGTTGTTTTTATTCTTGGGATATTTTTGACCATTCTTGCGGTGGCGATGGCTATTCCTGCCTTGATGGATTTGCTCTATCGCGACCCGGATTGGGTATATTTCGGAGAGTCCGCGGCCATTACGGGCTTTGTGGGTGTGTTGCTAACGCTTGCCTTTCGCCCTGAGGATGAGCCTGTCTTTGCAGTCCGAGAAACGTTCATCTTAACCGTCTCCAGTTGGGTTGCGATCTCCTTGTTTGCGTCGCTTCCTTTCATCCTCTCAAGTGCAGCCCCCACCTTCACTGATGCCTTCTTTGAAGCCGTATCCGGTCTTACAACAACGGGAGCAACCGTATTTAAGGATTTGGACTATGCTCCCCCAGGGATTTTGTTGTGGCGTGCCCTTCTGCAATGGCTTGGGGGAATCGGGCTCGTCGTGATGGCCATGACGATTTTGCCAGCCCTTAAGATCGGTGGTATGCAACTCTTTCGGAGTGAGTTTTCCGACCGGTCCGAAAAGTACTTCCCACGTGTTTCTCAAATTGCCTCCGCCATTTTGTCTACATATCTGTTGATTTCTGCCCTTTGTGGGGTTGCCTACTGGCTCGCTGGGATGACACCGTTTGAGGCGATTTGTATGATGATGACAACGGTCTCTACGGCAGGCTTTGCGACGTCAGATCTCTCGATCGGTGCCTTTGATAGTTACCCGATTGAGTTCATTGCCATTGTGTTCATGATTATGGGAAGCATTACCCTGCTTCTTTTTACCCGTTTCTTACAGGGGGATCCAAAGTCCATATGGCGCGATTCACAAGTCAGAGTTTTTGTCTTTTTGATGGCGATCGCCACACTCTTGTTGTCATGCTGGCTTTGGGGCACAGATCAATATGAACTCCTGAACTCCATAAGGCACGCCTCCTTTGCGGTGGTTTCAATCGCCTCCACGACTGGCTTTACAACCTCAGATTTTAACATGTGGGGAAGCTTCCCCCTTATTTTCCTTTTCCTTCTGATGTTTATCGGCGGATGTACAGGCTCCACAGCAGGCGGCATTAAAATATTCCGGTTCCAGATTCTCTTTAAGGCAGCGAAAGCGCAAATTCTTCAACTCCGTCGCCCCCACGGCGTGTTCGTCCCCCTCTATAACAACCAAAAGCTGAGAGAGACTGACTTTATGTCCGTCCTTGCCTTCTTCGCTCTCTATATTTTCTGCTATGCTGTTTTAGCTTTAAGCTTATCATTAAGTGGGCTTGATGTCATTTCGAGTCTCTCCGGAAGTGCCACCATCCTTGGGAATGTAGGCCCTGGTCTCGGAGATCAAATTGGCCCGTCAGGTCACTATGGAAACCTGCCTGATCTTGCCAAATGGTTCATGATGTTTGGAATGCTCGTGGGACGGCTTGAGTTGTTAACGCTCCTGATATTGTTTACGCCGAGTTTTTGGAAAACCTAGTTATTAGTATTTAGTATTTAGTATTTAGTTATTAGAAAAAATTCTAATTACCAATTTCTAATAACTAAATACTAAAAAGTGGCGCGCCCGAAGGGATTCGAACCCCTGGCCTTTGCCTCCGGAGGGCAACGCTCTATCCAGCTGAGCTACGGGCGCCTTGTTTAGTGATCAGTAATCAGTTATCAGTAATTAGATAAAAAGACAACCTCCTAGTGCGTCATTGCGAGGAAGGCGTAGCCTGACGAAGCAATCCATCTTTCTTGGATTAAGAGGGATTGCCACGTCGCCTGCGGCTCCTCGCAATGACGCTGGTGGGGGTGTTAAGGAGCAGGTAATGACAATACCAATCGAAATCGTTGAAACAGAATGCACAGTCGTTAAATGTGATGGGGGAGGGGAGCCTTTAGGCCATCCTGCCGTGTATCTCAATCTCGGAAAAGACGGGGAAGTCATCTGTCCCTATTGCAGCAAATGCTTTGTAAAGGTGTCTCACTCCTCAACGACATGAGCAAAAGCCAAAGTCTTATTTTTTGACTCATGATATAAAAGATAAAGGCCGCTACCAATCAGGACACACGAACCTATAACCACATACATGTCGGGGACATCTCCCCAGATGTAGTAACCCAAGATAGCCCCAAAAACGACAAGCAGATAATCGATAGGGCCGACGATGGCAGCGGGGGCAAGCCTAAAAGCTTGTGTAATTGTTAAGACAGCGCCATAGCTTACGACCCCGAGAACTGCAAATAATCCCCAATCGGAAAGAGGGGGCGTTTCCCAATAAAAGGGCATAAATAAGCTACTCATGATAAAGCTCACACCCATAAACCAAGCTGTGATAGAAAAATCACTTTCCGTTTCGCTCAGTTTCCGAGACATGACAATGGCTAAGGCATACACAACACCCGCTGCAAATGCGGATAAACCTCCTAAACTCAGGACAGCTGATCCAGGACGCATCATAATCAGGATACCAAAAAAGCCAATTATAATAACAGTCCATGCCTGTTTAGATACCTTTTCGCCTAAGAGAGGAATGGCAAAGATTGCCATAAAAAGGGGAGCGACATACGAAACGGCATAGGCATCTGCTAAAGGCAACGCCTTGTAAGCATAGATATATAAGGGAACAGAAAGAGCTGCGATGAAGGCTCTTAAAGCATGATATCCATTATTCCCTGCTCTAAAGTCTATCCTTTGCTGTTTGAGGAGGAAGGGTCCCAAAAGAGGAAAAAACGTAAAAAATGACCTGCAAAAAATGATTTGCATGGGATGATAGGTACCTGCCAGCCATTTGAGAAGGGCATCATTAATACTGAAAAGAAAGACAGACAAAAGCATGGCTGCCATTCCACGGTAAATAGGGTAAGATATCATTTAATGTATCCTTCAATTACAAGGAAACCTAACATGAAGATTAAAAATATCAAGTTATGTTTGATATTATTGGTTGCTTTACAGGGATGTTCCGAAGAAAAAAAGACAACGCTTGCCAATCCTGCTTCCAAATACTGTATTGAGGTGGGAGGCACCCTCAAGATGGCAAAGCATTCCGACGGTGGCGTTTATGGCATTTGTATGTTTAAGGATAATCGACAGTGTGAGGAATGGGCTCTCTTTCGAGGGGAGTGTCCTGTCGGTGGCGTTCTTCCCGAGCGCCCATAAAAAAACCACCCTCAAAAGAGGGTGGTCATTTTAAACCAAAGTGGTTTAGATCTTACCGCAACTTGAGGTTGACAGCAGAGGTTTTACCCTTGTTGCTTGCCAATTCAAAGCTAACTTTTTGACCTTCAGCCAAATTGGAAATACCGGAGCGTTCTAGCTCAGTAATGTGAACGAATACATCGCGTGTACCGTCTTCCATTTGAATAAAGCCGTAGCCTTTTGTAGGGTTAAACCATTTTACAGTGCCGTTCTTCATCTCTATATCCTTATGATCAGGCGTTTACTAAGTGAGTTAACTGAGACACGTAAAAATTCCATCCTGATTGAATATTCATTCATATGGGGGGAGCTGGGGTAAGAAGAAGAGAGCAGAAAGGTAATCTTAGTGTCTATCTTAGTTTCTTACGCAGAGCACACGATCTCTACGGTTTCATTCCTTAAAAGTATTAAACTCAATTTCAATATAAGGCGTTTTTTGAAAATTGCAAGCTTTTTAAAGATTTTGTCAATATCACGTGAAGTTGAACCTCTCCCCTTGTGGGAGAGGTCGCCCTTCAGGGCGGGTGAGGGGTAGGCCGTATGCAGTGTCATTTGAAATTGTCTTTAGAGTCATCTGTCCCCCTCACCCGCCGCTGCGCGTCGACCTCTCCCACGCAGTGGAGAGGTGAGGTGCCTCACAAATTTCATTAGGTAATTAAGTTTCCTTTGCCGTTTTAAGAAACGAATGCATGTACGGGAAGTGGTGCGATGCATAGATCAAGACAAACAAGCTTGGCACGCATGCAGCTGCTGTAAACGTAAAGAAGAAAGGCCAAGACAGGATGTCTGCAAGAAAACCGGCTCCCATGGATAATAGGATCCGCGCCATGGATCCAAAGGAGGAGAGCAGCGCAAAGTGAGTGGCTGTGTGAGGTGTACTACAGAGACTCGAGAGGTACGCAATAAAAGCCGTTGTGCCCAGACCACACGTGAGGTTCTCGACACCAATTGTGATGATTAAGACATCGATATTATAGCCAATGAGCGCCTGGATCACAAACATCAAGCTTGAGAGGATTTGAAGGACAGCACACAGCATCAGGCATGAGAGAATCCCAAAATGGTTCAGGAACAGCCCTCCCATGAATCCCCCCACAATCATTGCAGAAATTCCAAAGACCTTTGCAACATGCGCAATCTCAAGCTTACTGTAGCCAAGCTCAACCAAAAACGGCGTTGTCATCACATTCAGCGTTGTGTCTCCCACCTTATAGAAAAAGATGAACATCAGCACGACACGCCAATCAATGGATTTGACGAGCTCTTTCAACGGTGGCCCATAGGTTGTGGTGATCCACTTCCGAAATTGATTCAGGGGAGATTTGTGTTTAAAGGCTTTGAACGAAACCGGTTTAAAGACATTATTTTTGGGAGACGGACTGAACAACGTTGTAAGAATGCCAATTCCAACAAAAGCGGCCATCACTTCATAGGCTGTCGACCAGGAAAAGATCGCAGCTATATAAAGCGCTCCAGCCCCTGAGGCCATCATTCCCATCCGGTACCCTAAATAGGTTGAGCTGGCTGCCGACCCTTGCTGGTTATTGTCAATGATTTCAATACGGTAGGCTTCAATAACGATATCTTGAATCGCAGAACAAAAGGAGACACCAAAAGCCCACAGGGCCGTTCTCCAGATATCCTCAGCAGGATTAGACGATCCGAGTCCGATGAGCATATAAATAAGGGACAATTGAGCCACCAAAGCCCAACTCCGTCGTTGCCCTAAAAAGCGGTAAAGAAGAGGCAACTTCAACCGGTCCACCATAGGACCCCACAGAAACTTAAAGGTGTAGGGAATCGTTACAGCAACAAAGAGGCCAATCGTTGTGTTATTAACACCCGATTCTTTGAGCCAAATGGTAAGTGTTGAAAGCGTAAGCAAAAACGGCAGCCCACTCGAAAATCCATAAAAGAAAATCGAGAAAATGCGCCTATCACAAAAGGCTTTCAAACTCTGATGCCACGACTGAATCAAGGGCCACCTTACGTTTTGTTCAGATAACTATACCATATATAGGAAAAGGTTGCATATTTAATAAGAGGGTGGCTGACAAAAAGCTTTTCACGGTTTCAAATTAGTGATTGGTGGCGATAGAAGGGGGAGCTATTAGGACATCATAAACTTAACTCGGGAATAGAAAAAACTAAAGTCTTGTATTACAATCGATTAAAATATCCCAAACAGGAAATTGAGGTTTAAATGTTACCAGGCCCTCAAAGGTTAGCAAAATCAAGAAGTACTCCCAAACAATTGGTTGTATTTTTCCATGGGTATGGTGCCAATGGAAATTCTCTCATCAAAGTCGGTGATCAGTGGGCGCAAGCCTTACCCGATGCAGAGTTTATTGCACCTCATGGGCTAGAACCTCTGGATGGATCCGCCTCCAGCTATCGGTGGTTTAAATGGATCGATTTTGATCCAGCCAATGTACGGCCTGGCTTGGAAAAGTCAGCCCCTGTTTTGGCAAAGATCCTTACCCAATGGTTGGAGGAGAGGAAACTAACACCTAAAGACTTAGCCCTGGTTGGTTTTTCCCAAGGGATGATGGTGGCACTCGAGCTGATGTTTCACATTCCAGGTATTCGCGCCATCGTTGGTTATTCAGGGGCTTTTTATCCCCCTTCGGTACATACCCCCGGTGCCAACGCACCAAGTATCTTGCTGGTGCATGGGGATACGGATACAGGCGTCCCATATTCTGCCTTTAAAGAGGCTGGACGTCAGTTAAAGCAACTCGGGCTTACCCCTCAATTGGAAACCCGTCCCGGTGGTGATCATCGCATTGATCAGACCGGCATCGAGGTAGGAATGGCTTTCTTGAGGCAGCAGTTTAGCGATAAAGCGGCTGGGTTAGGTTAATCATAAATTTTGGGCAAACGTTTTCTTTGACTAATTGTACTTTTTGCAGAATAAGGGAGGAAAAGAAGTCATTAGCAAGAGCCTTATTTTTCGCTTCTTTTAAGCGTCTGTTTGATAAGTCGAGAGGTTTTGTTTACCATACTTTTTCAGCGGCTTGTTGCCAAGTTTTGGAAACACGTCCTGCTATCAACCCATGGGGATAAGACACCCCTGGTTGTGAGAGCCGGGGGATTTGATTTAGAAATTCCCTCACAGAAATAGTGTCAAAAACTCATGTCAGAAATCAAAGTATCATTAACTCATCAAATAAGGGGTTAATGAGACAATTTATCTGATCCCATTACAACGGTTTAACGCGTTACTTTCTCAAAGTGTTCATCGAAATATTAACCTTAATGTGATATAAGAAATGAATAATAACCACGGAGAGAAACAATGTCCCTCATCAACCAACAAATTGTCCTAGCAAAACGCCCTCATGGCGCGCCGCAACCCGATAATTTTAAACTCATCGAAACACCTGTTCCCGAGTTAAAGGAGGGAGAGGTTCTCCTCAAGACCAAGTACTTTAGTCTTGATCCTTATATGAGGGGTCGGATGAATGAGGGCCCTTCTTACGCGCCATGTTTTAATATCGGTGAAGTTCTGTCTGGGGGAGCTGTTTGTACGATTGAGGCTTCGAAGAATCCCAGTTTTAAAGTGGGAGAGAGCGTTCTGTCTTATACGGGTTGGCAGACATATGCGGTTTCAAAGGGAGACATTAATAAGATACCCGACACTGTTAAATCTTCCTATTTTCTAGGGGTTCTGGGAATGCCAGGATTTACAGCCTATTACGGTCTCACGACGATAGGTCAACCGAAGGCTGGGGAAACGGTTGTCGTTGCGGCTGCAACAGGGCCTGTTGGGTCGATGGTGGGTCAACTTGCAAAATTAAAGGGATGTCGCGTTGTCGGGATCGCGGGAGGGGCTGATAAATGCACCTTCGCGACTCAAGAGTTGGGGTTTGATGCGTGTGTGGATCATAAGAGTGCAACTTTTAAAGATGATCTAAAAAAAGCCTGCTCATCGGGAATTGATGTCTATTATGAAAACGTTGGGGGGCCTGTTTTTATGGCGGTTTTGCCCCTCCTGAATACATTCTCGAGAATCCCCCTCTGTGGACTGATTGCCCATTACAATAATGCGGGGCTCCCCCAAGGACCGGATCTTACTCCGTTAATTGCAGGCACATTTCTTAAAAATAGGGTTAAATATCAAGGGTTTATTATTTCAGATCATTATGATCAGATAGAAGATTTCCTCAAGGAAATGATCCCTCTGGTTCTGTCAGGCAAAGTTAAAGTGAAGGAAGACATTGTAAAAGGGATAGAGAACGCTCCCCAAGCCTTCATTGGCCTTTTAGAGGGCAAGAACTTTGGGAAGCTAATTGTTGAAGTTTAAAGTTTATCCATGCTTGAAACTGAGCAATCAGCTGAATAAGCCTTTTGCTTTGCTGCAGAACCTTTGTCTTCATCTTTAACCACATGAATTAATGACTGACTCTGACTTCTCTGCCGACTTAAACCAGGAACAGAACTGTTACTTTTTAGACCTACTTTTTTGGGCCTTCTTTGTGCAGGCCTGGTTACTACAGTCATGTAAACAGATAAAAACGAGGGGTTAACTTTAGAAAGTTCTTTTATTTCAGGGAGTAAATCCTTATCTGCTTTCGCAAACTCGATGAGTTGTTCCTCGGCTATTTTCAATTCGGAGGATTCATATAACTTGTTTTTTATGCACTGGATTAAAAAATCTGAATTCCCATACATAAATCGATAGGCTAAATCTCCATTCTCAGCACGTCGATAGAACTTTAAAGCTCCAGAAAAATCACCTTGCAGATATAAAATAAACCCTTTTGTTAACCGTGGATTTCGGAAAAGCGAAGGGTATATGAGCGATCTTTTAAGACATTCAGCAGCCGCTAAATTATCGCCTTTATCGATATAGACTTTCCCAAGTTCAAAAATAGCATGAGGATTTTTATGTTGATTGGCATGAAGCAGAAGAAGGTCAAAAGCACTTTGATGGCCTTTCCCGGCAGCTAAACTGAGAAAATCGAATGCTTTATTTTCATTGCAATGAGTCAAGTAAAGTCCTGATAAATATTGGCTATGAGTATGGCCTAAATCAGCGCGTTCACGAAGTTGGATGAAGCCTTTTGGAGACTTTTCTATTTCCGTCCATAAATTTGACATTAGGTCCGCATCAGGGTCCTTCCGAAGAGACCGCTTTAAATAACTCGTTTCTATGTCTCGATGAAGGGCAGGTATCTTCTCTTCCTCCGCCTTATCAAGACGATGACAGTGTTTTTTTGCAAGAAGTTCCATGAGTTCTTCCTCAGGCCCAGCGTTGAGTGAAATGAGAGTTCCTTGAAAGATAAAAAATAGAAACAACAAACCAAAATAATAAATAATTTTTTTACGCATATATATTCCATAAATAAAAAGAGAAAGGTTAATTACACGATTTCTGTTCTAAATGCAAGAGATTAGAATAGTTATCCCAGGGTCACCTCATGAAAATCGTAATTCTTTCTTAAGGACGAAGTCCTTCACCTCTCCCTACGTGGGAGAGGTCGACGCGCAGCGGCGGGTGAGGGGGATATATGACTTTAAAGAAATATCAAATGACACTGCGTGCGGCCTACCCCTCACCCGCCCTAAAGGGCGACCTCTCCCACAAGGGGAGAGGTGAAGGCACCTCACAAATTTTCATGAGGTGCGCCTTGATAGTTATCCCTTCTTCATACCCAAAACAAGGGGTTGTTTTATCCCAACAAAGGACATTATAACCCCTTGTTTTATCTAAAAATGGATTTTTTTAAGGGTACATTGGTTCTTGATGAGTTAAACGGGGTGCAAGAAATCATTTGACAAGGTGCTACAAAAGTGCTACACTACATTAAAGTTAGTATAGAGGATTAAACAATGCCTACTCACAACCCCCGTGTTCACGTGACTTTTGAGCCCGCGACGGCAGAAACGTTATCTTCGCTTGCTAAAAGCGAGCATAAATCACTCTCAAGTCTCACGAAAGAACTTGTTTTGGAAGCGCTTGATCGCCGGGAGGATCGCGCATTATCCATCTTTGCAGAAGCCAGAGATGTCAAATCCGCTAAAACGGTGAAACACGAAGATGCCTGGAAATAACGGTTATTCCATTGAATATCTGGAAGACGTTGTAAAGAATGATATTCCGGCTTTACCTAAAACTATTAAGGCAATCATTAAGAGAGCCATTGAGGAACGTTTGACTGTTGACCCGATGGGCTTTGGAAAACCTCTCAGGTACAGTTTAAAAGGACATAGGCGATTACGAGTCGGTGATTACCGTATCGTCTATCGTATATATTCTGCTCCACCGACCGTTCGTGTTATTGGTATCAAACATCGTAAGGATATTTACGAAGACTTATAATCTCCCTTCAAAAACTTCATAATTCCTGAAAAATCGAGTCCTTGACCGCCATTCTGACAGAAGAGTGAATACAGAGCCATTGCTTCCGCCCCCAGGGGGCTTGAGGCATTTGTAAGCTGCGCTGCATTCTCTGCAAGCTTCAGATCCTTCAGCATCATCGCTGCCGTAAATCCCGCTGCATAGTCTCTGTTTGCCGGAGAGGTGGGGACGGGGCCGGGAACAGGGCAATACTTGGTGATGGACCAGCATTGGGCTGAGGACTGTGCAGCCACTTCAAAGAACTTAAAGGCATCAAGGCCTAGCTTTTCAGCGAGGTTAAAGCCTTCACACGCCCCAATCATGGAAATGCCAAGAACCAAATTGTTACAGATTTTTGCAGCCTGTCCAAGCCCTGCGGCTCCACAATAAATGATCGTCTTCCCCATCACCTCAAGATAAGGCTTAAGAGCGTTAAAGTCCTCTTCTCGGCCCCCTACCATGAAGGTAAGGGTCGCAGCTTCCGCCCCGATCACACCGCCTGAAACGGGCGCATCAATAAGCCGCAAACCACGAGCTTCCGCTTCTGCATGAATAGAGCGTGACGTCTCAATATCAATCGTTGAACATTCTGCAATCAGAACGTCCTTTTTCACGTGCTTAAAAATGTCTTCATAGGCGGCTCGAACGTGCTTCCCTTCAGGGAGCATTGTGATGACCACATCAGCATCAGTAACACATGCAGGGATATCTTGAGCAACCTGTCCTCCCGCTCCTTTAAACGCCTCCAGCGCTGCGGGAACGAGGTCATATCCCGCAACCTGATGCCCTGCTTTTACCAGGTTTATTGCCATGGGAAGGCCCATATGGCCTAGGCCTATAAATCCTATTGTTGTCATAATTCAAGTTCCCTTTCATCGAGTGGTGCGAAATAGGCATCCACATCACTATCCTTAACGTCCTTAATCCTTGCTGGTTTCCACCGAGGCGTCTTATCCTTATCGATCAGAAGTGCCCGCACACCCTCTACAAAATCATGGCCCTTGAAAAAATGAACTGTCAAACGGAAATCCATCTTTAGTCTTTCTTCAAATGTGAGGGGTGGAGCTACTATTTTAAACAAACGGAAGATAACCGCCAAACTCGTCGGGGATTTCGTCATGAGGATATTAAGGATGTTACTCGCAAAGGGAGAGTGATCTCTTTTCAAACTTTTAACAATGTCGATTAATGCCGGCTTATTAAAATGATGATTAATTTGCTCTAAATGTGTTTCCAAAAATCCTTTTTCTTCAGGGGTTTGTTTATAAGATTCAATAGCTTTTTCAAGGGGAACATCCTCAGAGATATCTTTCTTAAATTGAGGAAGCACTGAGGAAGGAATGTAATGGGTTCCAAGTCCCGTCCATAAAGCATCAGCTGCGTTAATATGCATGCCCGTAAGCGCCATAAATAGACCCACTGAGCCTGGAGCCCAATTGAGGAAAGTCGATGCGCCTACATCCGGAAAAAATCCAATGGCTGACTCAGGCATGGCAAGTCGTGCCTTCTCTGTTACAATCCGGTGCGACCCCAGGATGGAAACACCAAGCCCACCACCCATAGCTATGCCATCGATAAGCGCAATAAAGGGCTTTGCATAATGACGAATATGAGAATTGATCGTGTATTCTTTTCGAAAAAAAGACTCCATCCCATGAGAATTGCCATCTTTTATTGCAAGAGTTGCAGCACGTACATCTCCACCAGCAGAAAAGGCTTTATCACCTGCACCTTGAATCACAACATACCGAACAGAAGGATCCGTTTCCCAAGTGTTTAAGGTTTCTCTTATACTCTCAAACATGGGAAGCGTGATAGCATTCAGGGCTTCTGGCCGGTTTAAGATTATCCATCCAATATTTGAGTCTATCTTCGTTAAGAGTTTATCCATCTTTTTCCTACTTCAGTAAATCTCTTGAGATGATCAACCTCATGATTTCGTTCGTCCCTTCAAGGATTTGATGAACACGTAAATCGCGGACATACCGTTCAATTTGAAAGTCCTTGAGGTACCCATATCCACCGTGGAGCTGGAGCGCTTCATTACAAATACGAAACCCGACATCGGTGGCAAATCGTTTTGCCATGGCACATGCAATCGTTGCATCATGATCATTAGTGTCGAGTTTATTTGCTGCGTTATGGACCATAAGACGCGCAGCCTCAAGGTCAGTTACCATATCCGCCAGACGAAATTGGAGGGCTTCAAATTCCGCAAGCTTCTTTCCAAATTGCTTTCGTTCTTTCATATAAGCGATGGCTTTCTCGAGGCAAGCACGCGCTCCACCCAATGAACAAGACGCGATGTTAATGCGTCCTCCATCAAGGCCCTTCATGGCTATTGTAAAGCCTTCCCCTTCCCCACCGATCCGGTGAGACACAGGCACACGGCAATCTTGAAACACAACCGTTGTGGTGGGCTGACTGTTCCATCCCATCTTCTTTTCTTTTTTCCCAAAACTAAGGCCAGGTGTTCCCTTTTCGACAACAAGAGCCGATATGCCCTTGGGGCCTTCTTCACCCGTCCTCACCATGCAGAGATAGAGATCACTCACACTCCCGCCCGAAATAAAGGCTTTCTCACCATTTAGGATATAGTAATCTCCTTCACGCACAGCCTTCGTTTTGAGAGACGCCGCATCTGACCCCGAACTCGGCTCGGTCAGGCAATAGCTTGAGAGGTGCTCCATCGTCATGAGCCGCGGCAACCATTTAGTGCATTGATCAGAATTCCCAAAGGTGTCGATCATCCAAGACACCATATTATGAACTGAGAGATAAGCCGCAGTCGATGGGCAAGCCGTAGCGAGTTCCTCAAATATAAGTGAGGCTTCCAGCCGTCCTAACCCCGACCCCCCAAATTCGGATCGAGTATATATGCCAGCAAAGCCAAGGGCTGCCGCTTTCCGTAACGTTTCAACAGGGAATAGGCTGTCTTCATCCCAACTCGATGCATAAGGCCCCATTTCGCGTAAAGCAAAGTTTCGCGCCGTTTCTTGATAGGCAATCTGGTCTTCTTTGAGATTAGTGTTCATGCATCCCCCTGAAGGAGAGTATGCCATAATTCAGGTGTTTTGACTATGGGCTCTCATAGCATCCAGAAGCCCCTGCAGAATATAACTCGCAGCCATTTTATCGACGACCTTACTTCTTTTAGCCCGCGACATATCCGCGTCTAAGAGGGTGCGCGTCACAGCTACCGTTGAAAGGCGCTCATCCCAGAAGCAAATGGGGAGGTCTCTAAGTGCTAAAAGATTTGTGACAAATTGCCGTATGGACTGACAACGGGGGCCTTCGCTTCCATCCATATTTAAGGGGAAGCCTACAACGATACCTGCAACCTGATGCTCATCGATTGTCTTTAAAAGACTTTCAGAATCCTTCTTCCATTTGGTGCGATTGATCACATGGAGGGGGGACGCAATCATGCGTGTTTTATCTGAGAGAGCCAAACCTATCGTCTTCTCTCCTACATCGCAGCCCAAAAATCTCCCTTGTTTTTCAAAGGGATAGGAAAAAAATTCTTCTCGATTTAAAATTGGCATGGTCTCTTCATCTTTTTTTAACGCCTCTCCGTATAATATGACACTAGGAATTTAGATTGAGGAGGTCCTATGACTCTATCACGGCAATCACTTGAGATCCTCGTAGATCTTTTGGAAATAAAAATTAATGCCCTCCATGTCCAAGACAGGGATGACGCACGAGAACTTAACAAACTTAGGAAATGCAGGCAAGAGCTCCTCTTGGATCTAACCCAGACCAACTCCAAGCGCAGAAGGCTTTTAAGGCCGGTCGGCATCTCAGAAAGATCTTATCGAGCGGGTACATCAAGGCGTTAAACTGTCGCTATTTTGGCCAGCATAGTTACCCAATGGTGAATTATCCAAGTTAAGTGAAGTACTGTAATCTCCCACATTTTTAAGGAAAAGAGTCAAGAGCACGATCGTTGCTGGCTTAACATCTCGAGATTTGTAGTACTGACGTTTAACAGTAACGCCGAGCCCAAAACAATCATCTCTGTAGAAAAGACCAACGCCTTGCTCTAGGGGGCCCCCCTTATGTTGCTTTGAATTCAAATTTTGACGAATCGTACCCTTTATCGTCCAATGTTTTGTAAACTGGGACGAGAGAGTCAACGTAAGCTGATTTAAATTTCTTCTATTACTGATATCTTGAGCTATATCTGCACCCCTTCGGTTTACCCTTCTCACATCTCTGCTGATGAACACATATTCACCCGCAAGGTTTGCAATAGCCGGACCTACCGATCCGCCGACTTCAGCGAGACGATGCCGTAAGTCTTCTTGATCCAAACGGAATCTGTAGTTCAAGTTAAGCCAACTGTAAGGAGAGAGTTCAACGCGGCCAACATAATCAGAAGCTTTACGAAATAAACCCTGGGTTGGATCTCTACTTTCGCGATTTGTAAATGAATAGCTTTGTCCCAAGAACACATCGACATCACCAAACAAATCTCCCGTCATCAGGACTTCACCTCCATAGACAGCACGACTACCGAGATCTATTCGATCATATCCGGGAAAACGATCAGGACTAAAGAGATTTGCGTCGTTGAGTTCAAAATCCGTTGAGTCTTCATTGGGAATTTTACGTTGTTCCACGCCTATGTCTTTACTGGGAGCCCCGATCAATTGAACTAAGGGTTGAACGACAAAACTCTGGTTATCATAACAGGTAACAAAGGGCCAACGTAAATCGACACCTGATTGCGGGAAAAAGCGAGCGCCACCCTCGCGTTCTCTATCAAAATTAGAATTCCGATCTGTAAAAATTCTTCTATTTAACCGTGTATTATTGAATCTTCCTTCATGGGTAACGTTATAGAGATCCCCTCGTAAGGACCCAAACACTGTAAAGACTTGACCGAGTTGTGTAATCCATGGGCGCTTCCATCCCACTTGACCAATTCCGCGTTGCATATTGATGCCTCTTTCGCGCGCTAGATTGAGGAAGTTACCGTCGAAAGTAAAGCGTCCTCCCAATGGATCCGTTCCTGAATAAGCACTATAATCGACAATGGGATAAACAACGGGAATGCGACTTTGACGATCCGCCGTTTGGAGTCCTTGGAAATAAAATGCTCTTGCAGAAGCATAATCGCGTTGGTTCAAAAAGCCTTCCAATTTACCTTCAGAGGTCAGGGCAGGTTTGTTCTGCAAACCGGACATTTTGTATTTACGGAAAAAGGTATCATCACTAACATATCCACCACTCGCTGTCGCACGCCAGATATCAGATAAATTAATTTTGCCATCCCCATATATGTACCCGCGTGTTTCCGGAATTTTATAGGTTCCTGCTTGTTCAGCTCTCTTATCTTTACTCGTTTTTTTATAAGGTGCGAGATTTCCTTCAACATTTAAAAAACCGCTACCAAATACTTTTCTATATTCAGCTCTCAGCATTGGATCTTGGTTTGTATAAAGATAGGGAGTAACGGTTAGATCATCACTTTGTGAAAGTGCAAAATAATAGGGTGTCATAATACCAGCACCAAAATCAGAAATATAAAATGGACGTGGTATTAAAAAACCGCTCCTTCGCTCAAGAGGTTGGGTCGCATACGGCAAATAAAGAACGGGAACGTCCATAACACGCATTTGAGCATCTGTAAAAATGATGTCCTTGTTTACATCATCCTTGACGGCTTTTCGGGCATTAATTTGCCATGTTGGAGGTATATCACCGCAAAGTTCGCAAGGTGTATAAACGGCTTGATCAAGTTCTTGTCGACCTTCAAACTTCCGTCCTTCGGTTGCAACAATTTTAGAATCATCCTCCATGAGAGTGCGAAGGTGTAGAAGGACGCCTTCTTTCATATCTCCCGTAAGTTCCATATAGTCAGCAAAGTTAATATCACCCTCCGCTTGACGTAGTCTTACGTTACCAGATGCAGTGACAACATCTGTGTTCTCATTATAGGTGACAATATCTGCTTCCAGGATATTTCCCAGATGATCAAATTCGACATGTCCCTTTAGGATAAGAATACCTAACTGTCGATCATAGGTTTGACTGTCTGCATAAAACAGTACAGGTTTATTTTCATCAGCGGCTTTTTTGACGAGTGCACTTACGTGTGTTGTCAAAAACAAGCAAAGAAATCCATAAGTTATTGTTTTTTTTAGATTCACCTAACCATCCTCTTGGTTAAAAACGAGAACAGCACCTACCATAACGGTAACAAGGGGCGGAAGCCAAGAGGCAATGAGGGGGGGTATTCCGCCTGAAGACCCTATTGCAAAGGTCATATCCTTGAAAAAATAAAGCAAAAAGCCAACAATAAGACCCATAAAAATAATTAACACGGACCTTCCTTGCCGAATAGGTCGGCAAGAAAAAGAGGCTGCAAGCAAGATCATTGCACCCACCCAAAAGGCACACGCAATCATGGAATCATATTGCATGCGATATTTGAGGCTATGAAGTCCGGATTGCTCTAGCAAGGCTATATATGAAGGGAGCTTCCAAAATGAATAAACGCTTTTATTCATTTTCATTCTTTCAATGATGCTCCGATCTAATGAAGTCTTAATTGTTTTCTGCGTAAAGGGCACAGCTACTTTTCCAGCGACGGTTTCCCAGCCGTCCCTGAGTTCAAGATCCGATCCTTTAATTTGTGCAACCTTTGCATCTATTCTATAGAGAAATTTGTTCTCATGTGACGTAACGATTATGTTTAAATCTTGAAATTCTAGATTCTCAATATTAACCTTACTTGATCTATAAATCGCTTGATTAGGACCCATTCTTTCACTCAGCCACAAACCCGTCGATTCAATTTTAATGTCGTCCTTTGATTTCGATAAATAGCGTTTATCAAGCTTTTCATACCTTTCCAACATAGCGGTTGACAGAGGGTTAAATGCCGTTAAGACAACAAAACCCAGCATAAGCGCCGTTAAACTAATAGGAAAAATGACTCTCCACAATGAAACGCCTGTCGCACGCAGGATGATGAGCTCATTGCTTCTATTCAATCTCCAAAATGTAAAAATTGCAGCTCCAAAACCGAGAAAGGGGATGACCTGCTCAAGAAAATGTGGAGCTCTTAAAAAGATCATATTAAGTTTAATCGCTAAGCTCAATTCAGTTGATCCCGCTTTTCTTTGAAGTTCAGCAAAATCAAAGAGAAGGATAATAATGAAAATACAAACAAACCCAATTCCAAAGCTCATTAAGAAGGATCGACTCAGATAACGTGAGAGAAGACTGAATAGTTTCATGAACGTCTTCCCCTTAATAAACCGATGGGGCTTAACCCTGTGCACAGGAGCAAAAGACAGATGAAAATCGTTGAGAATACGATCCCATAACTTAAGGGAATCATAACATTTGTATAATTTAAAGTGTGAAGGAATATCATCGTACTCACCTGAAGAATACTTGCACACACACAGGCGATAATAATTTTCCCCGCTCGTCCTTTTCTATCAAATTGTCCAAGGATCATCGAACAAACACCAATAAGAGCAAAAGCCAAGGCATAGAGGGGAGAGAGGACACGCTGATGGGCAGCCGTTAAGAATTCTAAACGCATTTTAGGGGACAGGTGTTCTTTTGGAGACAAGAGATCAAACACCGATCTTTCATAGGCTCTCACAAAACGCACACCGGGAGCCTGACCGCTGGTTGAATCTTTTGCCTCAATAATATAGCGCTCAAAATATAAAACGGAAGGCTTTCCTGTTTCCTTATCTGTTTCTTGGCGATTTCCATTTAAAAGAAGAAGTTGGCCGCCTTCTTTTATATTAAACAATACACCCTTTTCTGCCATAAACAGTGTTTCTTTACCTGATTGATTGCCATCGTATATTAATATACCCAAATAATTTCCTTGAGCATCTTGGTTCCGTGCATAAACAGTATATTTGCCCAGCGAGTTAAACTGCCCCACCTGAATAAGGTTTGCAAGCGTTTCCTCCTGTAGTGTCACGACAATATTTCTATATTCTGTAAAGGAAAGAGGAAGAAAATAGAGAGTAAACCCATAAAGAATCACCGTAAAGAATGTTGCCATGGTTATGGCGGGCTTTGCGAGTTGCCAATACCCCACACCAGAAGCCTGCATCACAACAAGCTCATGATCCGTAATCAGCTTATTGTAAATAAAAAGAACGCCTATAAGGATCGCAATGGGCACAACAATAACAAAAAGATTGGGGAGCAAGAAAAGAATCATTTTAAGAAACAACAAGATGGGAACACCTTTATTGGCGATATAGTCAATATACCTTAAGGATTGGGCTAGCCACATGATACAAGTCAGTACCGTCGTTGCTGCCAGCACCGTAAAAAAAAGTTGTCCAAATATATATCGCGACAGTTGTTTCATAAGTTCTATAAACACAAAATGACTCGCACTGACAATCGTTTAATTTAAAAAAATTATCAAGGGCAAATTGTTAAGGGTGCAAATCTAAATTTCTTGACAAAAAATGATAATTATCATATTATTGTTTGATAATTATATGCATAGAGGAAATTATGACCGCTTTAATTGAACGTTCGGATGAAGCTATATCTATTACCGAGATGGTAAGATCAGCAAAGGATATTATTAATAACCTTGAATCGGGTGAACATGATCATTTTGTAATTATGAAAAACAATTCACCAGCTGCTGTATTGATGAATATCCAATTTTATGAAGCTCTTCTTGACGAGCTGGAAGACCTAAGAATAGAATCAATTGCAAGGGAAAGGATAAAGGATTTTGATCGATCTAAAGCTATATCTCATGAAGATATGTTAAAGCTATTTGATAACAATTAATCATGTGGAAAACAATCTATCATCCAGAAACAAAACATGATCTGCATCTTCTAGGTTATGCAGAAGGTCGACGTATCTTAAAGATAATTGAGCAAAGAATTATTCATGGTGAACCTGACAAAATAGGAAAAGCTTTAAGCGGAGATCTGGCAGGTTATAGAAGAATACGATTTTCCAATACACGCATCATTTACAGGGTCCACAAAAAAGAAATAGAAATATTTATTATTGCTATTGGCATGAGAAGAGATGATTTTGTTTATGACATAGCAAAGAAAAGAAATAATAAGAGCGTGTTGAATTAAATTCCTATTGCTTATTCCTCTTGTTCATTAAAAAAACTCTCATGACACAAAGTTGATATTCCCTTAAAGGATAAGAGGAACTATATTAACGTTCATTCTAGGAGTTTAAGAGGTATAAACATGCGTATTTTATTAGTCATATTCAGCGTTTTCATTGGTGGACAAGCTCTTCTTGCAGACAATGTTCCATCAAGTGGAATTGCAGCCGTTGTTAACAAAGCGATCATCAGCCAGTCAGATTTAATGAATCGACTCAGACTCGCGGCTGTCAGTTCGGGGGTAGAGCCAACGCAAGAAAATCTTGAAAAAATGAAGCCTCAAATGGTGAGGATGATGATTGATGAACAGTTGCAGTTGCAAAATGCTAAAAAGTATAAAATAGAGATTACAAAAGATCAGCTTACAGCAGCCATTAAACATTTAGAAGAAAGTAACCAGATGAAAGAGGGTGCGGTCGCTGAGCTATTGAACAGCAATAACATTCCTATGAAAACACTGGAAGATCAAATACGGGCGAATTTGAGTTGGATTTCATTAATTCGTGAACAATATGCACCGACGCTTCAAATTACGGATTGGGAAATTGAACAAGAAAAAAAGGCGGAAGAAGAAAAAGAGACAAAGTCTCAATACCATTTAGCTGAAATCCTCGTGCCGTTTGATAGTCCTGACCAAGAAGAACGGGTTAAAGCAGATATCAATCGTTTGATTGAAGAACTTCATAAAGGAGCACACTTTACAGCTCTTGCCCAACAGTTTTCTGCCTCACCTACGGCGGCCCAAGGGGGCGATATGGGGTGGCTTACAGAGGATCAGCTTGTTCCTGAAATTAAAGAAGCCCTTAAAGAGATGAGTCCCGGACAACTTTCAAAGCCTATTCGCGTGTCACAGGGTTATCTTCTCCTTGCTTTTATCGAACAAAAACGACCTGGAGAGGAAGGCAAGATGCTCTTTTCATTGCAACAAGCTCTTCTCCCTTTTCCAAAAGATGTGAATGAAGAAAAGGCAAGAGCAATTATGGCGATTGCAAGTCAGATCTCTAAGTCTGCAAAAAGTTGTCCTGACCTTGAAAAAATTGCAAAGGCGAAATATTCATCTGCAGAGTCCCATCTTGCAGAAAAGAAACCCTTCGATAGTTTGCCGGAGCCCCTTCAAAAACTTATCCTCCCTCTTGCACTCAATCAAGCTACTGATCCCTTGCTTACAGAAGATGGAGCTCTCTTGATTATGGTGTGTGAAAAAGAGGCGGCTAAAGTGGAAAAATTCACTGAAGAGGATGCCCGCAATAATATTATTGAACGCAAATTATCCTTGCTTTCGAAACGTGAGCTGCGGGATTTAAGGCGTCACGCGTTTATTGAGATGCGGATGTAAATGGGGCCGCTCAAGGACGTTATAAGGGCCTTAAAAGCCAAGAAAAGCCTTGGGCAAAATTTTTTAACCGATCCGAATATATTAATGAGGATCGTTGAAAATGCAGCTCCCCTTGAAGGCCGGACCGTTATAGAAGTCGGCCCGGGCCCAGGGGGCTTAACCCGCGAGATCATCAAACATCCCATATCTCAGCTGATTTTGATCGAACAGGACGCGCGAGCTATTCCTTTTCTTGAAGAGCTGAGAGTGCCATTTAAAGGCAAGTTTACTCTTTTAAACCAGGATGCTCTTAACATTTCTCTTCACACTCTTGGAGATTCACCGCGGAAGCTTATCGCAAATTTGCCCTATAACATTTCTGTTCCCTTGCTTTTGAATGCCTTGGAATATATCAATGATTTTGAAAGCCTTACCCTCATGTTTCAAAAAGAAGTTGCGGAGCGTATCACAGCTGAACCTCATACGAAGGATTATGGCAGACTCTCTGTCATGTGCCAGTGGGCCGCAAACGTTAAGAAGCTCTTTGATTTACCACCAGGGGCCTTTATTCCTCCCCCAAAAGTAACGTCAACCGTTGTGCAATTTACACCCCGCATCTCTCGTGAGGACGTGCCCTGGGAGGCGCTAGAACGGGTCACAAAGGCTGCATTTTCACAAAGGCGAAAGATGCTAAGGGCAAGCTTAAAAGGGCTTGTAGCCTCCCCACAAGTGATTTTAGAGGCAGCAAACATTGATCCTGAACGGCGCGCTGAATCTCTTACTGTGCTCGAATTTTGTACACTCACAAAGGAATGGCTCAAATATGCGCAATAGATTTTTTAGTCTCATCGTTCCTCTCGTCCTCTCGTGTCCTCATAAGGACATTCCTTTATCCGTAGAAGTTGCACAGACACTGGAGGAAAAAACGAAGGGATTAATGTTCAGGGAGTCCCTAGATGAGAACACAGGTATGCTCTTTATATTTAATAAAGCAGGGAAAGCGAGTATGTGGATGAAAAACACTTTAATTCCCCTTGATATGATTTTTGGAGACAGTGAAGGGCATATTCTTGCGATATATGAGAATGCGATTCCCCTTTCTCTATCAACGATCGGTCCCGTAAGGCACACAACCTATGTCCTGGAAATTACAGGTGGCAGTGTTGCCAAACAAGGCATTTCACACCAGTGTCAGATATATTTGCCGAAAGCCCTTGCCCCCAGATAAAAGTTAGCGTATATAGGTCCTGTTCGGGGTGTAGCGCAGCCTGGTAGCGCGTCTGGTTTGGGACCAGAATGTCGGGGGTTCAAATCCTCTCACCCCGACCAGCCTTCGCCCTTACGGGCTTCGGCTGGCAGGCCAGTCAGGAGTTTTTACAACTAGAGAGGCTTGTCCGCCGAAGCTACAAAGTAGCGAAGGAGGAAGACTGCGCGCCATAGCTGCGAAGCAGCGACGGCGGGCCGGTATAGAAATCAGAATCCATAACAATATAAATTCAGCACGATTTTTACTAATCCATAGATAATTTTATTAAGCTCCTTGTAATTATAAAGGTACAGTATTATTTATTGATTAACGGTATTTTTATTTATGAGGTTATTATGAAATTTTCATCCAAACTCGCTCTTTCTCTGACAACGGCTCTTTATTTATGTGGTTCTGGCCTGATGGCGATGGACCCGGATGATAAGTTGGAGTGTGCTGCTCAACTCCGCCACCCCGAAGAGTTTACAGGACATCAAGCAGTAGATATGCAGGTTGTGAAGGCTGAACGTGCAAATGCAAATTATAAGAGGTTTGATGACCCGGCGATTAGGCTTATCGCTAAATCTTTTGAGGATTGCCTGATCTATTATTCTTCTGTAAAGCCCCCTTTTGCTATACAATTAATGACCCCACATCCTTCCTATTCCAAGCTTCAGCCCTCAATGAATCCGGCTCAACTCCGCGAGGACTTTACAGGACATCAAGCGTTGGATATGCAGGTTGTGAAGGCTTACCGTGCAAATTATCAGAGGTTTGATGGAAAAGTTCAGGATGCTTTTTATGCGTTTGATAACCCAGCGATTAGGCCTATCGCTAAATCCTTTGAGGATTTCCTCGTCTATTATTCTTCTGTAAAGTCTTCCCCTTTTGCTCAACAATTAATCGCTGAGCTTGACTTCCATAAAAAATTTAAAGGGCTTAGCCCTCTCGTCCTTATCGGAATGCATCTGCGCTTTGCGGCTTCTATCAGTGAGATCACAGAGGATGAAAAAAACCTATTTGACCACGTTCCTCATGCGGAACTCTACTTTGGCACGCTTGAAAAGGAGGCCTGGAGGCATATGCTTCCTTCTTTTGTAAGTACTGAAAAATACAACACAAAAGGATTTGGGCTGGATGACAATTATTATGCCTCTCATTTACCAAGGAGTGCCATTGAGTTGATCAATGACACCATGTTAAGAGCCCTTCCTCCACAAACGGCTTATCCAATGATAAACCAGGACAAACTTGGGGTTTCATTTTTGGTTAAGTCCAATCTTGACGATGTTTACCCTATCGCTATTCCGGTTGGAAAAAATAAAGCTCATGGAACACAATTAAGTCCCTTCGGATTTGCAGTGCATGATGCTCTCCATGAAAAATTCGATCAGAGGCAATTCAAGTTCATCGGGCACGTCATAAAACGCGCTAACAAACATGTGCTTGAAGGGAAAGACTTGAAGGACTTTGTTCGCGTTTATCCCCCTGTTGCCATTCAAAAATACCAGCTCGTGATGAGCGCCTTACAGGATCTCTATACGAATATGGTTACGAAGCTATTGCCGCAAAGAGGGATTGGACAGTACCGGAAAGCGATGGCAGGTTTTGTCTGGACCTTACACGAGCGCCCTCATTTTCCTGGGAAACTTTATGGCATGAATGATGTGGACCGTGTTATGGAAACAATCACCGCCAACACCTCCTACAACACTGTTAATGCAGCTAAAAGCCGTATCGATTCTTGGGAGTCATCCTATGATCCCCTTGAAACTTCGCCCATCGATGGTTCAAGTCAATTGGATGATGACGCCATCGTTCGCTGGGTATTGGTGAATATGACGATAGGAGAGGCACAATCATATAAGTACGCTAAAGGAAGCTTCGATGAGCCGATTTTTGAAAACTATATTTCTTCCAAACAGGTTGTAAGAACTGATCGCTTCATTGATGTTATTATCACTCAAATGAATGGTGAAGAGTTAAAGTATTCTTTCCCAACACTGTATCACAAGTGGCACAATTTGGATGATACGCTTGGCTTATTAAAATATGGCGGAACGGTCATTGAAAAGCCAGATTTAGAAGCGGTATCGAGAGGTCCTTTTTCTTCTACTCTAATTGAACTCAATGCTAACCTCGATGTATGGCAAACCAGGTTGCAAGAACAAGCGAGTTTGTTGGAAAAAGAAACACGGTCTCACATGAGTGAGCCTCTTGCTGCCGTCGTTAGGCAAACAGCAGAAATAGTTGTAACTCTTAAAGGTCAACTCGAGACAATCGAAAGGTTCATTCAGCGAAATAGGGTAGATATTTGTAAATATACGCTGAATCAAGCAGAGCTTGCTATTGCAGAACACGTTGATTTCTTCCGTCAGGTTGCGCATTACTTCAATAATCCTGATCCAAAAGGAACGGGAAAAAGTCCTGCAAAAAGGTACTTTAAGAAGAGTTTCGCACTAGAGCAGTCCGTAAAGGATCTCTAAACCCTTGACATCTGTGCGTCTTCATTCCATGTCTTTTCCTAAGATTAATGAAGTGAGGACGCAACAATGACAGCTTTTCTTTTCCCCGGACAGGGGTCACAGAGTATTGGGATGGGACGGGATGTTTATGATGCGTTCCTCTGTGCTCGCGAAGTTTACCAAGAAGTTGATGACGCCCTGAATCAAAAGCTCTCTAAAATTATCTTTGAAGGGCCTGAAGCCGACCTTGTTCTGACCGAGAATGCTCAGCCAGCTCTCATGACCGTTAGCATGGCCCTTATACGCGTGCTTGAGAAGGAGGGCGGCATCCATGTCCCTAAGGTTGTTTCGCACGTGGCAGGCCACTCCCTGGGCCAATACACAGCTCTTTGTGCAGCAGGATCGCTGTCTCTTGCAGACACGGCCCGCCTCTTAAAAATCAGAGGACAAGCTATGCAAAAGGCCGTCCCCGTGGGTGAGGGCGCCATGGCGGCCATCCTTGGTCTTGATATGCCTGATGTTGAAAAAATTACCATTGATGCTGCAAAGAACGACGTGTGCGAAATTGCAAACGACAATAGCCCAGGTCAAGTTGTCATCAGCGGACACCTCGGCGCCGTTGAAAGGGCCATTGAGCTTTCAAAAGAGCGGGGTGCAAAACGCAGTCTTCTCTTAAACGTCAGTGCTCCGTTTCATTGTGCCCTAATGAAGCCGGCTCAAGACCGTATGCGCGAGGCCTTGTCAGAGGTGACTGTAAAAGATCCCTCAGTTCATGTCCTTGATAACGTCTCTGCTGCCCCCGTTCATAAAGGGGAGGACCTGCAGGAACTCTTGATTCAACAAGTCACAGGACGGGTCAGATGGCGTGAGAGCATCACCATATTGACCGATCTTGGCGTCACAACAACCATAGAAATTGGGGCCGGAAAAGTGCTCACAGGACTCTCAAAGCGCATTGCACCAACTCTCGAAGCATTTGCTCTGAATACCCCTTATGATATAGATACTTTTTTAAAGAACGCGACGAAAGCATAAAGGAGACACCATGTTTAAACTTCAAGGAAAGAAAGCCATTGTCACAGGAGCGACAGGAGGTTTAGGCGCTGAAATAGCCCGTGCCCTGCATGCTCAAGGGGCATCCATTGTCATCTCTGGAACGAAGGTTGATAAACTCGAGGCCCTCGCAAAGGAGCTTGGGGACCGCGTACATGTGATCCCTTGCGATCTTTCCAATGCAGAATCAACACTTAAACTCATCCCAGAGGCAGAAGCTGCCCTCGGTGGCCTGGATATCCTTATCAATAACGCGGGTCTCACCCAGGATGGGCTGATGCTCCGCATGAGTGATGAGCAATGGTCGAAGGTTATAGAGGTGAATCTAACGGCAATCTTCCGCCTCTCCCGTGACGCCATAAAAGGTATGGTAAAGCAGAGAGCAGGGCGCATCATTAACATTACCTCCGTTGTCGGGGTTACTGGCAATCCAGGACAAGCCAACTATGCGGCGTCAAAAGCAGGCTTAATTGGTTTCTCAAAATCGTTGGCGTCAGAGATCGCAAGCCGTGGAATCACAGTGAATTGCATAGCACCTGGGTTTATCTCCTCCGCGATGACAGATGCTCTCAATGAGAAGCAAAAAGAAAACATTTTAAAGGCCATCCCTCAAGGTGATATTGGTTTGCCCCAGGATATCGCAGCCGGCGTTGTCTATCTCGCCAGTGATGAAGCCAAGTATATTACAGGCCAAACTCTCCACATCAATGGTGGTCTGACAATGATTTAGGCGCATCACCTCTCCCCTTGTGGGAGAGGTCGCCCGATAGGGCCACTGCCATTAAGTTAAGGGAAAGCCCTCCCCGCTGGGGTCGTCCCGGGGATGAGAAATGCTAAGCAAAGCTTAGATTTCTCATAGCCCGGGATCCAGGGCAATAACTCATTGCGAAGCAATGTAATGATTCCTTCTTTCCTCC
>JABDDK010000015.1 GCA_013287665.1 Alphaproteobacteria bacterium | reverse complement strand
AATGAACTCCATTACAATCACTGGAATAAATGAACTCACGGATGCTATTTTGCAAGCCAATGCTAATGATGAGATTGGGTGTATTATTATAACGGGTGCAGGGGATTCTTTTTGTGCAGGGATGGACTTGTCTGGAGGCGAAAAAACGTTTGATATCAATGAATTGGCGGATATTGGCCCTATAGATTGGAATGATCCACACTTTCGAGATCCTGGTGGTGTTTTTTCTCTTGCTGTATATAACTGTTTAAAACCTGTTATATGTGCGGTTAATGGCCCTGCTGTTGGCTTTGGTGCGACACTGCAACTTCCTGCTGACTTTCGCTTGGCATCAATAAATGCGCGCTTTGGATTTGTATTTTCCCGTCGAGGCGTTGTTCCCGAAGCCTGTTCAAATTGGTTTTTACCTCGTATTGTGGGTATTGCTAAATCATTGGATTGGTCGATAACGGGGCGCGTTTTTGAAGCGAAAGAAGCTCTTGAAGCGGGGCTCGTTAAAGGAATTTATGAACCAAATGATTTATTACCAGCGGCGCGTGAACTTGCACGAGATATTATACAGAACACTTCAGCGATTTCAGTCGCTTTGATCCGTCAAATGCAATGGCGCATGTTGGGGGCTGATCACCCCATGCAAGCTCATGAGATTGAAACAAAAGGATTTTTTGCCTTAGGAATGACGGGAGAGGCAAGGGAAGGGATCCTGTCTTTCTTAGAAAAACGACCCCCCCATTTCCCGGGTAAAGTTTCAAAAGATATGCCGGCTTTCTTCCCCTGGTGGGACGAAAAAGCTTAAGAACATCCACTCGTTGCGCCGCACGTATCGCACTTAAAGCACGTCCCATTACGAACAAGCGTGAAGTTGCCGCATTCACCACACGCATCTCCGGCATACCCTTTAAGACGGGCCTGCGCACGGCGATCTTCAAATTCTGTCGTTGTGATGGTACCGGATCCCATGACAGGTGCGGCTGAGTCTGTTCCTGTGGCTTCATGAAGCAAATAAGCGTCTAGATCACTATTGGCAACTTTAGAGGGCATAAAGACTTTATTTCTGATATATCCATTACTCGTAAGGCTGTTAACAACTTCACCTTTTGTCTTTTCCTTAGAGACAACAGTCCCTTTTTCAGCATCAACGCGACCGATCGTGTCTGGACGCAAGTCCATCGGTTCTGCATGGGCAAGATCTGTGCGGCCCATGTAAGAAATGGCAAGCTCGCGAAATATATAATCGAGGATCGATGTCGCCATTTTAATGGTGTCGTTCCCAGCCACTGGCCCAGAAGGTTCAAAACGGGTGAAGACAAAGGCATCGATGTATTCATCAAGAGGGACGCCATATTGTAAACCAATGGAAATCGCCATGGCGAAGTTATGCATCAAGCTACGGAAGGAAGCGCCTTCCTTATGCATATCAATGAAGATTTCGCCTAAGGTGCCGTCATCATACTCACCTGTTCGTAAATACACCTTGTGTCCACCAACCGCGGCCTTTTGCGTATAGCCTTTACGACGATTGGGCAGCTTTTGACGTTGGGCATGATTCATAAAGCGCTCAACAACGCGTTCAACAACTTTTTCCGCAACGACTTTTGTTTTTTCAGTTGTGGGAAGGTCATAAAATTCCTCAATCCCATCATCGTCCAAGAGGGTGGAACTTAAAGGCTGGGAAAGCTTGGAGCCATCTCGATACAAGGCATTCGCTTTTGTTCCGAGTCGCCAAGAGAGCAGGTAAGCACTCTTGCATTCTTCAATGGTGGCTGAGTTCGGCATGTTAATAGTTTTAGAGATAGCCCCCGATATAAAAGGCTGAACAGAGGCCATCATGCGGATGTGATCTTCAGCAGACAAGTACCGTGTTCCGATGCGACCACAAGGATTGGCACAATCAAAGACGGCAAGATGCTCTTTCTTAAGGTGGGGAGCTCCTTCAACGGTCATCGTTCCGCAGCAGAAAGAATTCGCGGCTTCAATTTCGTCTTTTTTAAAGCCAAGATGGGATAAGAGATCAAACTGCATATCATTGAGTTGATCCTCAGTCAGCTTTAATGTGTTCTTTAAGAAGTCATCCCCTAAAGTCCAACGATTAAAGACAAATTTAATATCAAATGCAGCTTTTAAATTGTCATTTAATATGTCAATTTCTCTCGTCGTAAAACCCTTTGATTTCAATGCCTTATAGTTAACGCCAGGAGATCCTTCAAGGGTTCCATGACCGACCGCATAAAGGATGATATCACCCAGTTGTTTTTCATTGTAACCCAAGACTTCAAGCGCTTGTGGGACAAGGCGATTAATAATTTTAAAGTAACCACCACCCGCGAGCTTCTTAAATTTCACCATCGCAAAGTCAGGTTCAATCCCTGTCGTATCGCAATCCATGACAAGTCCAATGGTTCCCGTTGGCGCAATACACGTGGTTTGAGCGTTGCGGTACCCGTGCTTTTCACCAAGTTTAATGGCTTGATCCCACGCATGGCGACAAGACTTAATCAGAGCTGCACTGGGGCAATCCTTTTCTTCTAAAGGAACCGGGTTAATTTGGATCTCTTCATATCCCTTCGTTTCACCATAAGCAGCACGACGATGGTTACGCATAACGCGGAGCATGTCTTTTTTATTGAGCTCAAAATGTTTAAAGGCTCCAAGCTCACTGGCCATTTCCGCAGAGGTTGCATAAGAAACACCAGTCATCAATGCAGAGATCGCTCCAGCGATAGCGCGGCCTTCCTTGCTCCCATAAGGAATACCTGAGGCCATTAAAAGTCCGCCAATGTTCGCAAATCCAAGACCTAACGTCCTGAATTCATAGGACAAAAGCGCAATCTCTTTGGAAGGGAATTGGGCCATCATGACTGAAATTTCAAGCGCAATGGTCCACAAACGAACCCCATGTTCAAAGGCGGGAACGTCAAAGTGAAGTTCGCCCGCTTTTGAATTTTTGCCGTGATGATTCATAAACGTGACCAAATTGAGGGACGCTAGGTTACAAGCTGTGTCATCCAAGAACATATACTCAGAACACGGGTTAGACCCCTTAATACGGCCGCTCTGAGGGCATGTATGCCATTCATTAATCGTTGTATCGAATTGTAGTCCCGGATCAGCAGACGCCCATGCGGCTTGGCCAATTTGATCCCATAAATCGCGGGCATGAATGGTCTTAAAAACGCTACCGTCCGTTCTGCGCAAGAGGTCCCATTCTTTGTCTTCCATAACGGCGTGAAGATACTTGTTATTAACGCGAACGGAGTTATTTGAGTTCTGTCCAGAAACTGTTCTATAGGCTTCTGAATCCCAATCCGTATCATATTCTGGGAACGACATATGTGTGTAACCCTGACGGGCGAATTGAATAATACGTTGGCAATAATTCTCTGGAATCGTTGCTTCACGCGCTGCGCGAATGGCTTGTGTGAGGCTTGGGTTTTCTTTTGGATTAAACCGCTCGTCCCCTTTGCCTGTCTGGCAAGCTGCAAAGATAGCAGAAAGATGTTTTTTTGCGACTTTTGAGCCCACAACGAGATCGAGAACTTTTTGTTCTTCGACGACTTTCCAATTGACGTATTCTTCAATGTCGGGATGGTCCACATCGACAACAACCATTTTGGCGGCTCTTCGTGTTGTTCCGCCCGATTTAATGGCGCCGGCTGCACGGTCACCTATGCGTAAAAAGCTCATCAAACCAGAGGAACGCCCTCCGCCCGACAGAGTTTCCCCTGAACCGCGCAGGTTAGAAAAGTTTGATCCCGTCCCAGAGCCATATTTAAAGAGGCGCGCTTCGCGAACCCAGAGGTCCATGATGCCCCCTTCATTCACAAGGTCATCATTAATGCTTTGGATAAAGCAAGCGTGGGGTTGAGGATGTTCGTAAGAGGATGTTGAGGCTTGGAGTTCACCCGTTTTGTAATCGACAAAGTGGTGTCCTTGTGCAGGACCATTAATGCCGTAAGCCCAATAAAGACCTGTATTAAACCATTGCGGAGAGTTTGGGGCGCACATTTGAGCGCATAACATATAGCGCATTTCATCATAATAGGCGCGGGCGTCAGCTTCAGTTTCAAAATATCCACCTTTAAAACCCCAATACGTCCAGCATCCTGCCATCCGGTCAAAGACCTGCTTGGCCGTCATTTCGCTGCCATAACGTTCCTTTTCAGGCAATTTTGAGAGGGCTTCCGTATCGGCTTCTTTGCGCCATAACCACTCAGGAATACCTGGCTCCTTGACCGCTTTGAGAGCTTTTGGAACACCTGCTTTACGGTAGTATTTCTGTGCAAGAACGTCACAGGCAACTTGAGACCAGGCTTGAGGAACTTCAATTCCTTCTAAACGAAAAATGATCGAGCCATCGGGATTCCGAATTTCGCTGTCTGTTTTGCGGAATTCAAAAGTGCTATAGGGATCTTGGTTTGCTTTAGTAAAATGGCGCGAAATCTTCATCGAGGGTTCCTTTTCTCCCGTATTGTTATTGTATAAGAATGCGTTAGGAGATTTCCCCCTAGCAACACAATATGTTGTGTCTAATTCCGGATAAGACCACTATATGCTGTTATTGGAAGACGTCAATCTCCAATTTTCGCTTGACAGCATATTTTTTTGAAGGTGGTTTTGAGGTGTTATGGGGTTGTGCTGTTGACTTGTGGAATATACCTTTATAGGATTAAAAAAATTATAAAAAGAAGGTTTCACATGAAAAAACCAATTAAGAATATTATCTCATCTCTTCTATTTAGTACAATTCTTATTAGCCAATACTCTGCTTATGCTATGGATACAGAAGAACTATCTACGGAGAATCGTTTTAAGGGCAAGGTCATACTTTCCGTTAATGACCCTCAGTCGTCCTTGTTTGATGTAACCGGCCCTCATCACGTCTTATATCCCACGGATGACAAGGATGTTCACGCGGCCGTTCTTGATGCTCATAAAAAAGATTGGAAAACGTTCATTCGCAGTGGAAACCATCTTAGAAAGAACGATAAGGTGGATGGTACGGGTGGTGTTGTCATTAACCTGAGGAATTTATCAAATGTTGAAGTCAAAAAGGATGAGGTCATCGCCCAGGCAGGAGCGACCATCGAGGAAGTCTTTAAGAAACTCTCTGAACAAAATTATGCTCTGCCACTCGTTGAAAATCCGTTGGTGAGTATTACTTCAAATGTCCTTTATGAAGGGGATCACCCTTCATGCCTTATGCGTAGCTTAGGTCCATTATCACGTTGTGTCTCTGAGATTTCAGGCGTGATGCCAAATGGAGAGTTGAAAACTTTCCAAAGCGAAAATTGTGTAGAGGAGTGCAAAACATCTGGTTTAGTTGTCACGCAAATCAAATTTATCCCTAAACCAGCCAAAAGTCTTTCCATGTGTAGCGTAAATTTTGTTTATCCTGGTAAGGAACGCTTTCTCAAAATAGTTAAATCATTGTTTAAAGACAGCTCTAGACTTGAAAATACAGACCTTTTGTTGGAAGCTTATAACGGTCGTCAAGGGACTCCACTCGTGAAAATATGTATAATCAACAATGCACGAGAAGACAGGCAAGACAATCAGTTCTTGAGTATGCTCTACAAAATTGCTTTTGAGCAAGGAAGCATTCTTGGCGAGTCACACTACAGTTCAGATTTCTATTCCGGCGATCAAGTTCTTAATAATCTCATGGACACTAAGGTACTCGTTGCATCAACGGACCCCACCGTTGAGTCACAGAAAGTCCATAGTACGATTCCAATGGATGAAAAATTGGATGAACAATTGAGTGATTATGTTGGAGCGGTTGATCGTGCGCTCCTCCAAAGTAATAATGCCCAACATGCTTCTCGCTTACAAATAAATCGTGATAATCAATTAGAACTTACGGAGTATATTTATACCCCTATTAAGGCAAACCCCAAGCGCCTTCATGTAGGCGTCTCTCTCCCTCTTATTTCGAGAGCTAAACCATTGACGACTCTATTTGCACTGACTGACATTACGGAAAGTAAAGGTCCCATAGAAAACTTTTCTGGCCCTATCTATAAACAAGATGATAGCGGTTACGATGAGAAAAGAGAGCAATACGCCACATCCTCAATGGACAAGAAATTGATGACACCGTTAATGGTGGCCTACCCGACATCTTCGGATGATATTAGAGCGGCTATCCTTTATGCCAGAAAAAATAACCTATACGTCGCCGCTCGGAGCGGAGGTCATCAATATACGGGAAAGTCTTCGGGTGACAACAAAACGATCGTCCTGAGTATGGATAATTTCAACACCTTAAAACAACTGGGCAATGGTCGAGTTGAGGTTGGCCCTGGCATTAAACTCACTCATCTTGCTCACCAATTCAAGGAATGGAACCTCACAATCCCACACGGAGAATGCCCATTAGTCGCTATTGGGGGCCACGCGCAAACGGGAGGATATGGGCATCTTATACGTAGCTTTGGACTTACACTGGATTATGTTCAGTCTTTTGACATTGTTCTCGGAGATGGAACTTTGCGTACCGTTACCCGCCCAGAACTTAAAGACTTTTCAACAACTGATCCAAAAGTGTTAGCTAATCTAGACTTATTCCGAGGTGTTCTTGGTGGAAATGCGGGCTCATTTGGCGTCATCACAAAATATGTTTTCAATGGGATTAAGGACGAGGACCATCCTCGTTCTTACGGATTTACGAAAACAAGAAGATATAATGGGGATATTTTCAAGAGATTGTTGAAAGAGGCTCAGAAATGGACTCAGATGATTGAAGAACGCAATGAGGCCAAAATTGAAGAAGTCGATTTTATGATGTCGGTTGAGTCCTCGACAGTATCAACATGGTTACCTTTAATGCTCGTTGAACTTGTGTATTCAGATCAGAAAAAGGGTGTTCCCTATAATGGACAGTTTGACTCTATCATTAATATAGCTAATGAGGAAAACGGCCTTTTAGACCCTCACGGCAAACAAGGTGAAAATAAACTCTCAGCACTCTCTGATTCATTTGTGCGTCGATTCCCAGCGACAACGTTGGATGGGCGTGAGTTTAAATACCCTTATAATAAACGTGTCAATGTTACAGTTAAGGCGCTCTCTGATGAATTCGTGGATCATTTTTCTCAAAAAATGGATGAAGTGGTTTGGAATGAAGCAGGGGTGAAATTGGTTTTTCAAATGGCATTTGGTGGGGGATCCTTTAGAGCGAAAGGAAATGAAAAGCTGAATGACTCGACAATCACATCAATCCCTCATAGGGACAGTGTATTTACTTTTGTCTTCGATCTCTTTTATGAGCCTGGTTATGAAGAGAGAGCAACGGAGCTACAGAGCGATATGCAGGGGATAGTCAACAAATACTTCCACAATGATTCTCATGAGAGGAGGGTCTTCTGGGGTTCATTTGGCGATACAAACATAAGTGACCCAAAAATTAGACAGATGTACTACGATGACGAAGAACAATACAAAAGGCTGCAAAAGCTTAAGAGAGAGGTAGATCCAGAGGATGTATTTCACACCCTTTTGACAGTTCAGGGAAAGGAGACCCCAGAATAAACATGTCATCAACACTAGACACGAGCGTCTAAATTCTCTATAAGTGGCTCCAATTAGAGGAGATTGAAGTATGAAGAAAGATTTACATCCTGATTACCATGAAATTAGTGTCGTCATGACTGATGGAACTGAATTTAAAACACGTTCAACTTATGGAAAAGCGGGCGATACATTGCGTCTCGATATTGATCCTAAATCCCATCCGGCTTGGACAGGTGTTCATCGCCTCTTGGATTCAGGTGGACAGTTGGCTAAATTCCAAGGCCGCTTTAAAGAGTTGGGTCTTTAAACTTTAGATATTTTTCTAAGCATTTCGTGATAATGGGAACGGAATAGAAGCATTCATAATGCTCTCTTCCGTTCTTTCCCATTTTTTCGCGTTCCTGAGGTTTAAGTGTATAGAGTTTGAGGACTTGATCAGCAAGTGATTTCGGATCCTCGGCAGGGCTTGAAAAGCCAGTTCTAATCTCAGAAATTAACCTTTTTCCTTCACCATTTAAGGATCCAATGATGGGTTTACCTGCAGAAAGATAACTCTGAAGCTTGCTGGGTATTGTTTTTGAAAGGGAGTCATAATTCTTCAAGGATAAAATTAAACCTGAAGAAACTGCAAATATGGCTCCCATATCCGAATAGGGAAACTGACCCACCATAACGACATTTTCGAGCTTTTGATCTTCTATCATTGTAGAGATGGTTTTAGCCCTATTTCCACTTCCTACAAGATAAAATTTAATTTCAGGATACGAAATCAATAAATTTGCAGCTTGTATGATTGTTTCAACAGATTGTGCATGGCCTATATTTCCCGCATAAATGAGTGAAAAGTACTTTGATATATCTTGTGCAATCTTGGTGGCTTTTGGAGTCGTTTCCTTCATTACTGTTAAATCATCGGCTGGATTGGGAAGATAAATAATAGAATTTTTGTCAGAAACAAAAGGCTCAATGGACGGTCGAAAGGCCTCAGATGGTATAAGAATGGAATCAGCATGTTTATAGATGAATTTTACGACCACTCCTGCAGCTTTTAACACCCACTTGTTCTTGACAAAACCTGTCGCTTCAAGAGCATCTGGCCATAAATCTTGAACCCAAATAACAAGCTTTGCACCCTTCAGCCATGCTATAAAGATGGCCGGTAAAGCTTGGAGGAGGGGAGAAGGAGCATAAACAAAAACAACACTATATTTTCTGTTTTTTAAGGCAAAAGGTGCAAAAATGTATCCGGATAGAATGAAGGATAGGTAATTCAGAATCAGGTCAAGTTTTGAGCCCTTTCTTCTGGGGATAATAGGAATCCTAATGACTTCAGCATCAGAATAGGACTCACGATCAATTCCCCAGGCTTTATATCCCGGATAAATCGCACCTTCAGGATAGTTCGGTTTACTTGTTAAAACCGTTAGAGCATTTCCTTGTAGGCTTAGTTGCTGTACAATTTCGTTAATTCGAAAGTTTTCGGGCCAGAAGTACTGTGACCAAATAAGTATTCTCATTTGTTTACTTCCTTGAGAAAGTCAAAAGCTGACTGTATCTTCTGTGAAGGTTCGGGCTTCTTCATGAACCTGCGAACAGCACGTGCAATTGATACGGGCGAGCTTGGATCAAAGGTCTCAGTTGGATTTACGGAGTCACGGACAAAGTCCTTTTCTGAAGCAATGATGGGAAGCCCATATTGAGAAGCCTCGATCAAAGGAAGTCCCAATGATTCCAGGGAGGATGGAAAGATAAGAGCGCCTGAAGACGCATATAAAGACTTCACTTCTTCATGAGGGACTACGCCTAAATTGGTCATGTTAAGATGAAAAGAAAGTTTTGCTTTCTCCAGTATTTTTATAAGATTAGGAAATACATGAGGGTCAATTGTAATGGCAAGTGAGGGTTTTAATCCTTGTTTGCCGAGAATTTCCCAAGCCTTGATGAGGGTATGATGGTTTTTATGAGGCTCACCACTCGCGATATAAATGAAGTCATAACGGGTTGATTTTGATGGTATTTTTTCAGCTTTCGTCTCCATAAAGGGGACTATCCTTAAATGGCAATCAGCCCCAAGTTGCTGTTTTAAACTCGATGCCATCGATGGTGTTTGCACAATGTATTGAATTGAGGATTTATGGGTTAGTTTGATCCAGAAACGCTCGAGATGTAATCGCAACCTTGTTTTGAAGTCGTATTGACACAGGGATCCCTTCTCGAATATCAGACGATTTTGGGCGAATACAACGACTTTCCCTGGGATAGAAAACAAGGGAGGCACACCATGAAAACAGAGCGTGATGTCTTTGGCTGTACAGAGTTTCTTTAAACTCCATTCCCCTTTGATGCGAGAAAATAATCCCTTAATATAGTTGATTTGAGTTCCCTTCGGAAGGATGAGTTGATCTTTCGCTCTTAAAGAAAGAAATGCATTCTGTATCGAAATACGATTAACTTTTAATAAGTCTTGTAATAGAACAAGTCCCCCACCATTATGAACATTGGGTCCGTATAATATAAACTTACCTTTACGTTTGGTTTTTTGCATTACATCACTTTATTCGGTGAGCGTCAGATCACTCAAATTCCATAATCCCAAACATTTGTCCGCGTAATTATTATTATCTTCAGTGCATCCTTCATTGATAAGAAGAATCGGTTCAGGAAAGTTGAAGGGACTGAGTTGCATGTTCAATGTTCGCCAGAAAAGGGAATTGCCGTTCTCATCAATCATGTCAGTATTTTTGTCCCTATTTGTAAAGGTCGTTGTTAAAAGATACTTAGCACCTGATTTTTTGAAATTTTTGAGAATATTAAGGGCGTCCTCATAGCTTAAATGGACAAGACAATCTCTTGAAAAGATGAGGTCGACTGCAGGTAAAGTATCGGTTGTCAGATTTAAGCATTTGAATATCGTTGATGAATTTCCATAATCTTTTGTATTTTTTTCAATCATGGTTTCAACAATATCCGCCCCGTAATAGGTATCGACTCCCAGATCAACTTGGCTCATCCAATACCAATCACCACAGGGAGCATCAAGAAAGGTTTTAATTTTATATTTCTTGATGAGCTTTGGTATTTCGCGGCGAATGATCTCTGTTTGAATATGGTCAGAGCCTTCGCCGGAGCGGGATTTTTTTCCTTCGAACAAATTTTTGTCATAAACTTCTGAAAATTTTTCCTTTAAATCATTGGAATAATTTCCATTATTCGCATTTAAACCCAATTTTCGTGCAATTTTCTTTGCTAAGTTAACGAACATTGTTGTTTCCTTCTATATTAGTATTGTAAAAAGACCATACAGTATTCTTCTACATTTGTAAGTCGTTTTCTTACAAAATAGTCTTTTTCCCATCGATTGACCCTCAAAATGTTTCACGTGAAACATTTTATAAATGTTTGATAATCGCATCATAATGCGCTGCAGCTGTTGTGACTGAGAACTGGTTTCTAATGGAGGCGTCATATCCTCGAAAAAGGGGATGTCGCTTTACATCATCAATGGCGGCTTCAAGGTTGTGAGAGATACCAACAACGTCTGAAGGAGAGGCATGCCATGTTTTCAGCATTTCACAAATATCTTTAGAGACCCCGGATGAGACCAATCCTAAAATTCGTGTGTTAGCCCCTAAATAATCTATAAGTTTACTTGGAAAAAAAACGTTCTGATGAACGTCGGCTTCAATAAGGAGGAGGATATCCGCATCATACATGAGCTCTAAAGATTCAATGTAACTCACGCTTCCCATTGTTTTAATGAGCCCTGGAGGAATAGACGTTAACTCATTGATATTTAGCATATTTTCTGGAACACTGCCGATGAGTTCGATGGATATTTTTTCCTTTAAATCGGGGCGCCGGCTCAACATGAGATCGAGAGCCTTAAAAAAAGACCCTGGGTTACGATTATCAAAGAGAGTCCCTAAAAACCTTAAAGTAATGAGGTCATTCTTGACTTTTGGTCTCTTTGGATAGAGTTCTTCCACAAAAAAGTGAGGGATCACATATCCTTTATTTTTATACTTTCTAAGGTTTCCTTGTAACATCAGATCCAAAGAATAGGGCGTGCAGTGAATGATTGCATCTGCAGCTTTAACTGCCTTTGGCTCAAAATAAGCATTCCACAGGTTAACGATTTTCTTCTTTTCTAGAGGATTCCTCGCCCATGGATCACTAAACTGTGCAATCCATGGAATGTCTGGTTGTTGTTTTTTGAGATCAATCATGACTCTATTCACAGTATTAAAGGGTGAAAAAGTAATAACCGCATTGTATTTTGATAAGTCCATTTTTTTTAGATATTTCAAAGAAGCAGAATGTAGCTGCCTCATTTTGAGTGCAAAAGTGTTTGAAAAAATTAATTTATTAAGCAGTAAGTTACTTAAATTAAATGTTGACTCAACAAGGTATAAATTTGAGACTTTTTTGGAAGCAAAAGAACTTAAACTATTATCTATACCAAACCAAAAGGTCGACGCATCACAACTTACGACATCGACTTCATAGCCCAGTTTAGTAAACACTTCTAAGTGCTTGGTAACAATAGGAGTCATCTGTACTTTTAAAGGGGGAAAAGCATAACTGAGAATCAAAATCTTTTCAGATGTCATTTACCAAAAACCTTAATATTTTTGCTTCTATTCTTATTCTTGCTTTTGTTCAAGACATCTTTATAGAGATTCACCATAGCTTGGACGTGTGCCTTTTCACTGTATACCTTTTCAGCAATTTCACGACATTTCTTACCTCTTTCTATCCGTTCTTCTGGATGATCAATCAATCTCTGTATAGCTTCAGAAAGGGCATGAGAGTCCCGATTTGGCACTGCAATTCCGACTTCGGGAGCAAAGGTAACATCCGGTAATGCGGTACCTTCAAATACAATAACAGGTTTTTCACATGCCATTGCCTCAACAGCCATCATTCCGAAAGATTCAGCAAGAGATGGCATTAAAAAAATATCGCAGGCCCTGTAAACATCACGTACAATTTCTTGATCATAGACCCACCCTAATTCAACAATCTGAAAGCGGTTTGATACTCTTTTTTTAAGACGGGCACTACTTAATGTCAGGAGGTAGATCGGGTCATTTCCTTTTAATTTTTCAAGAGCTTCTATAATATAGGATAAGCCCTTGAATGGTTCATCTTCAGCTCTAAAACTAAGGACAATTGCCTCCTCTGGGATACCGAAACGCATCCGTGCTTTTTTTGAATCTAATGGACTAAAATAAGTAAGATCTAAACCGAAAGGGATGACGTGAACATGAGCATTCCTCAACATAGGGGAAGCCTCAACCATGTCTTTCATCCACTTTGATGCAACAACAATATCCAGATCAGAATTTTCGTAAGATTCTTTTTTATAGGAAAATTGAAATTTCGTATTATCACGTCTCATCGAAAAGGGAGTTTTAAGATCAGGACAACTGCCACACCCTATTTTCCAACGATCACACTCAAAGGGATGTATGCAATGTCCTGTTAAGGCCCAAGGATCGTGCAGCGTCCAAACGGTGGGCTTTTGTTTTGTAAGTTCGGGTAAATGCCGTAGACTGAAGAAACCAGAATGGATGATGTGAAGATGAATAAGATCTGCTTGTTTAAAGGCGGGCAAAGCCATTATTTTGCGTGCATACGGATAGATCACGGATTGAAGAGAGAGAAGATCTTCTGTTTTCTGATAAATCTTATGAGATATTTTCTCGTGTATACTTTTAAAGCTTAAAATATCAGGGTTATTCGTATCTTTCCTCCAAGCAAAATGCTGTGACTCAACTCCATGCTTTTTTAATAAAGGAGTAATGGCCAGACCATGAAAACGAGCTCCGGGAGTTTCGTAGCCATTGATTTGTAAAATGTTCATTGCCACATCCTAACTCACAAATAATTAGTTAAAAACTTCTCATATCATGAAAAAATATAAGTTGATAAAATATCATTATATTTTAATTAGCTTTAATTTACGCAAGACTCTAATGATTAACAAGGATTTAAGTAGACTATTCTCAGACATCAGTTTTTGATATTGAATGGTTATTGCCTGATAATCTTCCTGCATTCTTTGATAATCTTCCTGCCATTTTTGGTAATGCAACTCCAGTTGGGTGTAACGGCGAATATCTGACATGATTTTAGGGGCAGCAACGCTTTTGTCTCTTATGTTTTTTATAGCAAAAAACGCGCCATGGGGTACCTCTAATGTGACTCCTTTGTGATCTACTTTGTGGAACGTTTTACAAATATAAAACAACCAATCAGAAGAAAAGTCCTCTGGTGTCCATCCAGATTTATGAGTTTGGACGACTGTTCCAGAAAGACCCCATCCGTCCTTTTCATCGAGTTCCATTTCCTGAGACATAAAACCAAGTGGGGTAAATACTATAATTTGTTGACGTGCAACACGTTCCGCTTCTTTAATAACGTCAAAACCTTCGTCCTTTTCCATGTGTTCAATGACATCGAGAAGAAAAATAGTGTCGACTGACTTATCTCCAAATGAACGGAGGGCCTCAAGAGCTGTAGCACGCAGAACAATAATTGATTTGTCATCCGCATGACGATGAGACAAAATATCTGTGTACTCTTGCCACGGGTCAATCATTAAATGTAGTTTTGGTTGGAAGTAAACCATGGGTGCAATCCCACAACCGATATCTGCAACGACATCAGTTGTCTCTACAACTTCTTCAACTCTTTTTAATAATTGTTCTGCTTGATTAAAATAGAATTTATTATTGTCTGAGGTGCCATGCTCGTTATTTTCTAGATCATCCGTTATAACGGGTGGGATAGGAAATTGGAATAAACTGCTGACCTTAGGAAGTTGGGGGTCACTAATGACGGCCATTATCATATTAGCGCTTTCGGGACGAGTAGATTCGTCATAAATGGTACCATCGAGAGATTCATAAAATAATTCGCAGTTTTCTAGGTGGTTAAAAGCATCCTCTTTAATTCCGGTAATAACATGGTGTTCATTGCCTGGAATTTCATCATAAGGGACATCAATCATGACGCGGTTACGGAATTTAATGTCTTTTATAACATTCAAACCATCGGGGACATGCTCTAGAACACCTCTGGAAACAGCATAATCAAAAGTTTCCATTTTTGGGATATATGTTGCTAAATCCTCAATAATATAATTAACGTTAGATCGAGGATAATATATGCGGGCAAATTTCTCACATTCTTCAGAGATGTCAACTCCGACGACACTACTATTGGGTAAGTTGCTTAAGATTGTGCATCCATAACCAGTACCAAAACCTAAATCTACAATTCTGAGTGGAGATTTATTTTTTTTCTTCTGGTTCAGGTCAGCAAGAATAACTTGATGAAAAAAAACATATGAACTTCGATGGCGTATCAATTCATCTTCATTGTGTGATACATAGGGAATTAATCTTTCACCCTCATTAAAAATTAACTTTTGTAGTTCGTTCATTTTAAGCCACCTTTTTCATTTCATAATCGATTGCAAAAACGCCATAGACATTATTCGAACTCTCTTGAACTTGAAGTTGAATTGCACAATCGTACCACTTAAGCTGAGCGTGGTGTTTTTGATTTCCTACGGCGATTGCTATAGTGCAAAAATAAGTTCCAGGCGTAAGATAGGGGATTTTTACTTTGAATTCAACAGTACTCTTGCCTTTATTTTCAACATCTATATGGACATAATTATCGAAGCCATTACAGCCAAATAAGTATCGCCCCATGTTATCACAGAGTGATATACCAAGAGTAATGTTCTTCTCATAATTTTCTTTTTTTATAAGATCTTTAACAAACTCAATATCCCATGAAAACTGACATTTCACATTAAGTTGACGTTGACCAACAAGGATGTTCGGCTTATCTAATCCGAGAATGTTTACTGAAATTAAGTCTGCTCCCCCGATACCGAATCGCTCACCCTGAAGATCAGATAGGCCTAAGGTTAGGCAATAGGCAGAAGGATCGTTTGAGTCGTTAGAAAACGTTTGAGTGTTTGTTTCTACTTCATGAATTGTCTCAGTTCCCTTTTCTTCAGGGAATAGAATGTCAAAATACTTTGTTGTCGCTACTTTTGCATCTCCCCAATAAATAACATCTCCTCCATTAAGGAGAAGGCCTCGACTACATAAGGATCTTACGAGCTCAGTAGCATGTGATACAAATAAAATTGTCGTCCCGCTATTTTTTAATTCTTCCAGGCGCTTGAAACATTTGAGTTGGAAGCGAGCATCTCCAACAGCTAAAGCCTCATCGACAATTAAAAGTTGTGAATCGATCGCGGCTTGGACTGCAAAGGCAAGACGAAGCATCATACCGCTTGAGTATGTTTTTACGGCTTGCTCAAGGTGAGGGCCAATGTCTGCAAAGCTCGCAATCCAATCAAACTTCTCGTCGATCTCTGTTCGGGTAAGTCCAAGCAGGCAACCATTGAGGTAGACGTTTTCTCTCCCTGTAAAGTCAGGGTTAAAACCAGATCCGAGCTCGAGAAGAGCTGTAACCTTGCCTTGCACATCAACATGACCGGTAGTAGGAGTCATTGTCCCTGCAATGATCTGAAGGAGTGTGCTCTTGCCACTTCCGTTCTGCCCAATAATTCCAACACATTCACCCTTGCCAACTTCAAAAGAGACATCTTTCAATGCCCAGAATTCTGTGTGGAATTTTCTCTTATTAAGACTGGGAATAAAACTAAGTTTAGGGGCTATAAGGTCTTTAAGGCGATCCGCAGGGCGATCATACATATAAAAACACTTGCCGACATTGTGTGCAGAGAGGACTATGTTATTAGAGGACATCTGCAAATCCACTTCTTGTCTTTTGAAACCAGGAAAGTCCTAGATGTGCGATAACGAGACTGATCAAATAATATATGGCTAAGCCCTTCCAGTGTGGCAAATTTCCAAATATCACTATATTTCTTATTTCTTCTACAGGAAAGGTTAGGGGGTTCAAAAAAAGAAAGGGTTGAAATCGCTCTGGAAAGGCTGAAACGGGACAAAATATGGGTGACACAAACATAAGGATGGGCAATAAAAATCCTACAATCTGGCTAATATCACGAATGTACACACCGGTTGCAGATATGAACCATGTAAAACCTAAAGTCATTATCATTAAAGGGAGCATAATGACGGGTAGAAAAATGATTGTCCAAGGCAAGCTTCCTGACATCACGATTTGTGCTAATATCAAGGTCGAAAAGCTGATGCAGGCATGAAATAAGGCTGAACCCATGGCAATTCCTGGCAGAACCTCAAGGGGAAAGACTATCTTTTTGACAAAGTTCACATTCGAAATAATGAGGTGAGGGGCTCGACTCAAACATTCCGCAAGGAATCCATATGTAATTAAGCCAGCAAATAAGATGAGGGCAAAGTCAAGGTGCGACTCTCTAATCGTTCCCGCCCAACGGGCTTTAAAGACAATAGAAAAGAAAAAGGTATAAATGCCAAGCATGATGAGGGGATTCAGAAAAGACCAAGCAAGACCCCCAAATTGCTCTCTATAACGACCAAACACTTCTCTTCTGATCATTTCAGATATGAGTGTTCGATGGTTATAAAATAACCTTATCACATTTTTCATAGATTTTAACTGGTTCACTTTAAAGCCCTTTTTGCCATACAACACGATTAATATAATCGATGTAACTTTTCACTATTCGTAAGACTTTTACAGATACCATGCCTGCTTGATAATCCGGAACAATTTTTCTTACATTCCCCATCCGTTGATGTTGATCGGTGACTGCCTTAACTGCGTTCACAACGCGTTCTGGTAAAAGCCCACTCATAATAAGCGTGCCTTCATCCATTCCCTCTGGCCTTTCATGAGCATTCCGGATTGTAATGGCTGGGAAATTTAAGAGGGATGATTCTTCTGTGATGGTTCCACTATCGGATAATGTACAAAAGGCTTCCATTTGAAGTTTGATATAGGCAAGAAAGCCAAAGGGTTTTAAAAAGCGAATCTTGTCATTGAATTTGCCATCAAGCCCGAGTTTATCGAGACGATCTTTTGTCCGAGGATGGGTTGACACAAGAACTGGTAAATTAAATTCATTGACTAGAGCTTCTAAACTATCCAAGAAGTTCTGAAGATTCTTGACGTCGTCTACATTCTCTTCACGGTGTGCACTGACAATGAAATAACCTTTTGGTTCAAGATTAAGCTCTTCAAGGACTTTTGATTCCTTAATTTGAGGCATATAGTAATCTAAAACCTCTTCCATGTGAGAACCCGTTTTTATAATTCTCTCAGGGGGAAGGCCTTCCGCGATCAAGTACCTTCGCGCATGTTCGGTCAGAACCATATTAATATCACTAATGTGGTCTACTATTTTCCGATTGAGTTCTTCGGGAACTCTTTGATCAAAGCACCGATTACCAGCTTCCATATGAAAAACGGGAATTTTCAACCGCTTTGCTGATATGGCTGACAGGGCTGAATTTGTGTCTCCATAGATAAGAACAGCATCTGGACGTTCTTTTTCAAAAACTGTATCCGATTTGTCTATGACCTGTGCGATTGTTTTTGCAGCAGATGACCCGGCTGCATCCAAAAAATAATCCGGTTTACGAATGCCCAATTCGTCAAAGAATATTTGATTGAGCTCATAATCATAATTTTGCCCTGTATGAACCAATATATGATTTGTATATTTGTCAAATTCATTGATGACACGTGCCATTTTTAAAATTTCTGGACGCGTTCCAACAACTGTCATTATTTTAAGCATGAAGCTGCTCCTGGATGAAATCGAGCTTTAATAAGAGTTTCTTCACTCCCTCCACATCAAGAATAGTCGTATTGTGGGATGTATAATCCTCATTTGTAATCAATCCAGGCGTTCCTTCGACAAAATAATTAGCAGGATTTAAATCACGATTGTCGGCCGGAATACGGTAATATTCTTTAAGATCCTCCGCTTTTCCCATCTCTTCCCGAGAGAGAAGAGATTCGTAAAGTTTTTCTCCATGACGAGCCCCAATATAACGAATTGTGCTCTTAGACCCAAACAATTCAATCAAGGCATTAGCAAGAACATCAATGGTTGATGCGGGAGCTTTTTGAACAAAAATGTCTCCCTGCCGGGTCTTTTGAAATGCATATAAAATAAGGTCGACCGAATCTTCAAGTGACATCAAAAATCGAGTCATCGTAGGTTCTGTGATTGTTAATGGTTTGTTTTCCTTGATTTGGCTCACGAATAGAGGAATGACTGATCCACGTGACGCCATAACATTGCCATACCGTGTGGCGCAAAGAACAGTTTGATCTTCACTTTGCATACGTGATTTGGCAATCATCAACTTTTCCATCATAGCCTTTGAGATACCCATTGCATTAATTGGATATACAGCTTTATCCGTACTGAGAACGATGACCTTCTTAACATTATTAGAAATAGACGCATTTAATACATTTTCAGCACCCAGCACATTTGTGCGAACGGCTTCCATGGGATAAAACTCACAGGAAGGGACTTGCTTGAGAGCCGCAGCGTGAAAGATATAGTCAACTCCACGTGTCACTTGAAAAACGCTGTCATAATCGCGAACATCGCCAATGTAATATTTAACTTTATTGTTGTTGAGTTTAATTCTCATGTCTTCTTGCTTCTTCTCGTCTCGGCTAAAGACGCGAACTTCACCAACATCAGTTGATAAAAACCTTTTCAGAGCAGCATTTCCAAATGAGCCTGTTCCACCCGTAATTAAGATGGTTTTATCCTTAAACATGATCACCCTTTGGTCGTTTTGAATCGTGCATTAACTTAATGAGATCAGACCAACTTGGGGGTATGTACCCAGCCTCTTTATTAAACCGTTCTGCGTTTAAAGAACGATCAATAATAAGTTCGTCAGTTGGTTCAATCTCTATATCCTTTTTATAAGTATTCTTAATGAGAGTTAAAAGATCAAATTTATTGATCGGATTTGCTGCTACATGATAAAGACCACTTAACTTTGGTTGTGGTAAGACAGTATCATGAATGATGCGTGCTAATTCGACCGTAGGGAATCCAGAAAACACTGCCTTTGTAAAGCCCTTGGTCTTCTCTTTCTGTGAAAGAAACCAGTCAACCAAACTTCTGGAGCCCGTCAACTCATGCCCAATAATAGATGTGCGCAGTGTTATGGTATGCGAATAGGTAACTTCGCCCAATAATTTCGAGCGACCATAGAGGTCTGTTGCATCAGGTAAATCTGTTTCTTTATAAAATCCTTGGGTTCCTGAAAAAACACAGTCCGTGCTGATATGAATTAAACGTGCATTAAAAGCCTTGCAAATCTCAGCAAGACGGTGAGGGAGAAGAGAGTTTAGGGGAATACTCTCCAATGGATCGTAAGCCTGTTTGAGCTGTTTAACGACGCCAATACAGTTGATCACAACGTCCGGTTTTACATCATTCATGACTTTTAAAAGAGAGTCCGGCTGATCAACATTAACGTTTGTTATGATGTTTTTATGAGTCTTCTGATCGAAATATTTGAAACAGGATGATGAACGAGCTGTACCAAAGATCACATGCTCATCGCGTTCATTGAAATATCGGAAAATGGAGTTGCCCAACATTCCAGAAATACCAAATACAAGAACTTTCATTAAAATTTCTCCATCAAATCGTCTTGTTTGTAGGCAATTAGCATCTTTCATTGTTCCTAGCAAGTTAAAAGTCATTTAAAGTTTGTGTAACGTTTTTTTCTTGATGATTGTATTAAAAAGTGATTTGATCCTTTTTTATTGAAAGGATTATATTTTTCATTTGAAATCTTTTGTTGCAAATCGCTAGCAAAAAAGATGAGTTTTTTCTCGTACTTTTCAACCTGCTATCCGTAAGGTGATGGTTAAGGTTTTGCAAAATTTCTAAAATAGACTAATAACATGGGGTCATTCATAAGAAAATGGTGTTGTAGGCATGAAAAATATTTTTTTGAAAGTGTTGGGACTCGGAATAGGTCTAGGTGTGTTATACTGGCTGATCAGTAAAACTGGGACTTCCGCTATATTACAAGCGATGCGTACAGTGCAGATCAGTGATATACTTTGTGCAGTTTCTCTTCTTTTAATGGGAATCTATTTACGAGCGTTGCGGTGGAGAAGCCTTTTTCCAAACATGAGGAAGATGAGTGTTTATCCTTTCTTCTCTGCAATCATGATTGGAGCCTTAGCTAATAATCTTTTACCTGCGCGTGGGGGCGATTTAGTCCGAGTATACATACTTGGAAAAAATACGCCGTTATCGAAAAGTTATATTTTAGCGACCGTTTTGATTGAACGTCTGTCAGAACTTATTTTGATTTGCCTCATGTCATTATTGGTATTGTATGTAATTCCAATGCCTGAATGGATTCATAATTTTGCCTTGATTACCGGGAGCGCGTCACTTATTGGACTCGTGGCCTTGTTGGTATTATCTAAATATACAAGTCGTTTTTCCACCCTATTTTTAAAGTTATTGAATTTATTGCCTAAGCGCATCACACACTTTTTTGAACCTATACTTCGAGAATTTATACAAGGAACAAGAGGCGTTCTCTCCCGGCGTTCTTTTTTCCAATTTATAACGTTGACGATCCTTATATGGGGAATGGAAGTAGGAGTCTTATGGTTTTTTGCGAAGTCATTTGGGTTTATTCTTTCATTTTTTGAAAGCTGGCTTGTGATGATATACGCAGTACTTGCTTGTTTCGTCCCCCTTTTACCTGCTCAGATTGGTGTGATGGAGTTTGCAATTCAATCAAGCATGGCATTTATGGGTTATGAAGGGCCAGCAACTCTTGCTTTTGCGCTTTCATGGCACTTTACAGTATTGCTTGTAGGATCGATAGGTGGGGTTGTTTGTCTTTTCTTAAATGGGAATTCATTGTTTGCAACTTATGCCAAGGTTGAGAGAGAAATGAGTTCTTAAATACAAAATTAATTCTTCGATTAAAAATCGGCTGAGTAAATTTTTCTAGCAATTTAAAAATAGATGTGATACGGGTTTTTTGATTTTCGAGTTCTTATAATTGTATTGATATAGAGGGAACTATGAGTAAAAACGACAATATACAAGCCATGCCTGTCAAACATTTTTTGGATGACCCTGTTGACTTGACTATAGTTATTCCTTGTTTGAATGAGGCTGAAAATATAGTTGGAATCTTGGACAGTGTTCGTGATGTGGTTCAAGGACAACCCTTCACCACTGAAATTGTCGTTGTGGATGATAAAAGTGATGATAATACATATGATTTAGCTATGCAATGGGGAGAAGAGAATAAGGATGTACTCCTCATTCGAGTGATTCGTCGCTCACTTCATCGTCGTGGCTATGGAGCGGCTGTCAGGTATGGTACCGCTCATGGTCATGGTCGTTATTGTATCTTTGTATCTGCAGATGCGGTAGATCCCATTCAACTGATTCCTCAGCTCTATGAGGAAATGGAAAAAGGGGCAACACTTGCTCAATGTTCACGGTATCTCATACCTGGCCATGATAAGACAATTCCTTTTAAATATAAGTTCTTCCAGTTTTTTTTCAGACGTGGCGTGCGAATCGTTTTAGGGCAACAGATTCCTGATTCAACCTACGCATTTAAAATGTTCAGACGACGAGAAACCTTAGGGGTTGGCTTAAGTCAGAACAGGTTCAGTATAAGCCCTGAAATTACTTTTAAGTCCATTCTCGTGGGGGGAAATATTAAATACATTCCGGGGGCGCAAGGAGTCCGCGTGTATGGAGTTTCTAAGTTTATTTTCCATAAGGAAGGTATAGGCTATGGGTATTGTTTGCTTCGGACATTTTTGCACAGATTCAATCTTGTTTACTGGTTTTAACAAAAAGAGATGGATATGATTAAATCAAAAATCGCATCTTTTCAATTGCTTATGTCAAGGCATAAGATTATTGAAGCTTTTATCATTGCTTTCGTTTTAATCCTTGCAGTCTTTCCAGATGTCATCTTTAAAGGTGCAAGTCTTCGTCTGACAGATCAGATTCAACAACACCGTCAGAACGCGAAGAAAAAGACGTTTTATAATCTCCCTAATTCGACGGGATGGCATGCCGGCTATAATGATGCAGGGGGTGCCGTCTTTCAATCAGAGCCAATGATTGGGTTTATGAGGCATTCCATAACAACAGGTCAATCACCCTATTGGAATCCATATTCCGCAGCGGGGTCGCTAGGGCCAGAGACTCTTGTCGATCTGAAATTTTCTGCTTTCACCTTGATTCATTCTTTATTGGGTAATCAATCGATAGTCTACACCTCAGTTATGTTGTTCCTTCTCTATTTCTCGATATTTTTTATGTACAGAGTGGCACGAGAGAAACTAGATTTATCGGTTCTAGCGGGCACTGGTGCTGCAATTATTTATTTGCTCAATGGATATTCGGCAGCAAATTTTGGCTCGAATGTTACTCAGAGTTATCTTTATATTCCAATGTGTCTTTTTGTTTCATTTCACTTTATTGATGTTCCAAAAGTGACACGATTTGTGGCCGTTGCTTTCTCATTTGCCGTCTTTCTCTCGTGTACATTTATTCCAACAACTGTCGTCTCGCTCATTGCTATTTATGCGCTCATCATTGGGTACATTTTTGCGAAAATTAGCCAAGGAAAATTAAATTATTCTTCTGGAATGTCAGTGTTTGTTCTTCAAGGGTTGGCTTTTATATTATCAATATTGTTGTTAGCTTTTGTTTATTTTCCTATTTTTGAAAATATTAAGAGCTCTGGAATTATTGAAAATTATAGTAAGAGAACTTTCTATCCCATACTCTTTCCTCAATCGTTTGCTTCACTTTTTTCTTCGACTCATTTCTTTGAATTATATAACGCTATTGAGCCTGGCGCATGGGGTATCAACGGGAATACGGTTTATCATATGAGCGTTATCGCTATCGCCTTTGCGGGGTGCTGTTTAACACTACAAAAAGGAAAATATAGGCCATTGGCAATAGCAAGTATGGTCTGTATTATGTTGATCTTTATACGCATATTTGAATGCAAGCATGTAGGTTTTATTTCAAAAATTCCTATTATAGGCCATTTTGGTTGCCAATATTGGTGGGCCGCTATCATAGTTCCTTCGGTTATTCTTGTAGGGCTCGGCATTGATAATTTACAACGACATAATGCGCGAATTCTGCTCGCCATGTTTCTGCTCGCTGGTGGGCTATATACAATGCTTCTTGTATATAATCTTTTCGGTCTCCATGAGCCTCATATCTTTTATAAATTCAGTGGCCTGCTTTTGTTCGCTGTATTAACGGCAATTATGATTTCAGTACTTATTTCAATAAGATTTACCAAAAACATTATTCTATCATCCTCTGTTTTGTATTGCCTTGTAGGTGGCATGTTTGTTGAACTCATGGTTCATAGCAAGATGCTACGCCATCGAAAGAATGAATTTTTTACAACGCCACCGCCAGCTATTGAATACGTGCGTAAAAACGTTGGTTTATATCGTACATTGAATTTTTCAAGTCTTGGCTTGTATCCAGAATTGGGGGCGGCGTTTCAAATTCAAGAAATTACATCTATGAACCCAGGTGTTCTGCCATCATATAGAGCCTTCTTCGATTCAGCCATTCATCTTAACGCTGATCATGGGGGTGAATTTCCTACACTCAGAGTCATAAAGGATACCCCACAAGATCATAAAATAAATTGGAATGACATTAATTTATTAGGTGTTAAATATATTATTTTACCTTCTCATTATGTGGCCTATAAAGAAGAACTCCTTAAGCAGGGAATGAAGTTGGTTTACGAAACGCCAGCAGAATTGCTTTGGTCGTTGAGTTCGGTTTTTGAAAATCCATACGTGCTGCCACGTTCTTTCTCAGTAGCGTTACACAATAATAATGAAATTCACCAATCAATGAATTTGCCCAAGGATTTTCATCATCATATCCACGAGTCTCAAATCACTTCCTATAAAAATACAGAGGTTGAGATAAGTGATACGGCCTTAACAAGAACGCTGGTGGTGCTAACAGATAATTGGCATAAAAATTGGAGAGCCACTGTGAATGGAGTGGAAACTCCTATTATTAAGATAAATGGCACCTTCCGAGGGGTCATCGTTCCCCCAGGTAATTATACAATTAAAATGAATTATCTACCCCGCACACTTCTTTGGGCTATGGGTATTTCTTTCGGAGTCTTTCTTATGCTAATTACTATGATTTTACTTCGTAGACGATTAGATGAATTTTGTAGGCAAAGGTTGAGCTTTTGGGGTTAACCAGTAAAGCGATTACTAATAGGATAAATATTAATAATTTTTTCTGTGAATTTTCTATTAAATTGAAACTTTTCCCTTTTAAAATAGGACTTGAATAATAGAATGAGAGCTGTTAATTGATATCATCTTCTTCAGAGATGCTTATTTTAAATGAAATAGAAAAGGAAACTTCACAGATGAAAAAATTTCTATTACTCGCGACCATCGTTTTTATCTCCCTTGATTCACCTGCCCATGCTTACCTTGATCCAGGTGCAACGAGCATTGTTTTGCAATGGCTAGTTGGTGGAATTGCTGTAGGCGCTACGGCGGTTTCATTTTTTTATCAACGGGTGAAAGATTTTTTTTCTAGTTTAATCAAAGCAAAAAAGTAGAGATATTGTTCTGATGGCCTCAAAAAGTCTTGCACAAGTCCCCGGATCTTTTCGAGATCCTGCGGGAAAGGTATATGTTTTTGGAAATCAAATTTTACGGACAGTCAGTGAAATTGCTCGATCTGATTATAGCAAATTACGGGATAATGGAGTCTTATCAAAGGCCGTAGAGGCTGGGTATTTATGCGAGTTTAAAGAGCTTGAGAAAGATCAATGGCCTTTTAAAGATTCGACAATTGCGTATGTTTTAGAGCATCCCCGCATTCCTTACATATCTTATCCCTATGAATGGAGTTTCCACCAGCTCAAGGCTGCAGCACTTCATCATCTCGATTTTCAGTTGTTTTTGCTGGAAAACGATGCAGTACTTTCAGATGCAACAGCCTATAACGTTCAGTTCGTTGGCTCAAAACCTATCTTCATAGATTTACTTTCGATCAGGCCTTATAAAAAAGGAGAGTTTTGGGGTGGATATCGACAATTTTGTGAGCAGTTTCTAAATCCCCTTCTACTCCGTTCCGTTGTAGGTATAAGCCACAATGCCTGGTTCCGGGGTTCGATGCAGGGGATTACAACTATCGACCTCGCAAAACTCATCCCAAAAACAAAAAGGTTCTCTTTGAACATGCTAACGCAAGTCATGTTGAAAGCAAAACTTGATAAGAAGGCGATTCATTCACCTGATTCTGCTGTCCAGAGAGCAAAATCCTGTAGGGAGCTATCTAAGACGGCCTACCGGGGACTTTTAACTCAGCTCAGAAACTGGATATCTAAGTTAACTCCAGCAGACAAAGGTAAAACCATCTGGGGAGACTATGCTGACGTGAATACGTATTCCTCTCAAGGAGTAGATGAGAAGCACCAGTTTGTTAGTGATTTTGTCGCTAAAGTTAAGCCAAAAATCCTAGTGGACCTTGGCTGTAATACGGGAAACTACAGTGTGAGTGCTCTCTCATCGGGTGCAGAATATGTCGTTGGGTTTGACTTTGATCAACAAGCTGTGGATTTAGGATTTTCACGGGCTCAAAAGTTAAATTTGCCCTTTCTATCCTTATACTTCGATGCATCCAATCCAAGTCCTGATCAAGGGTGGATGCAAACCGAAAGGCAAGGATTCGACTCCAGAACAAAGGTAGATGCCTTGATTGCCCTTGCATTTGAACACCATCTAGCGATTGCGCAAAATATTCCCCTAAAACAAGTTGTGGAATGGCTAATTAATATTGCACCTCAAGGAATCATTGAGTTTGTGCCAAAATCAGATCCTACGGTTCAGAAAATGCTGGCTGTCAGAGAAGATATTTTTCCGGATTATCATGTCGAAGAATTTGAGAAACAGATAAAATCTCGTGCGAAAATCGTAAAAAAACAAATAGTTCCGGATAGTGATAGATGCTTGTTCTGGTATGAGAGAACTAAAGCATAAATTATATAAATAGTGTTAGAGATTGAAAATGTATCGGAGAGATAGAACATGTTAAATCGCCTTACCTTAAAAAGAATAATGGTCACTTTCTTACAAGTGTTGCCCTTTATTGGACTTATTCTTTTGGTGAATCCGTCTTTGATATTAGCCTCAGATAAATCCTTTGGGATTCAAAATTCTACACTATATATACTCATTGTGAGCTCTTTTGCAATTTCGATGCTATTAGCTTTAATCATCAGTCTCATGTCAGATAAGTACTATAGAATAGTTCTGTCCTTATTTAAAAGTTTGTTCATCGTTTCTTTCGTCATTACTATATTTTTTCCAGTTGGGTCTGAAATGCAGGACGGTCAAGTTCGTGATGCTGTCTTGAGTCGCTCTCAATATTTATTGAACTATGGAAGTTATTTTATAGCTTTATGTTTTTCAATGTATATTTTTATGTCAAATAACATTCTCAAACGTGTATTCACCAATCTATTTATATTAATGGCCCTCTTCTCCGCGGTGATTTTTGGTTCGAATGTATATGAGTATTATAGGAATCAGGCAAACAGTGCGCCAAATGCAGAAGCTTTAGCTGCTGCTGAGGTGGGGATGTACAATGACTCTACGGATTTTAGTTTTGGTTCTGAGAAAAATATAGTCGTTATTATGGCAGATATGTTGCAAGGGTCGACCCTTGAGCAGTTTCTTTCGAACAATCCAGCTGAGAAAAACGGGTTTGAAGGTTTTACGCTTTACTCTAGAGCTATTTCACCTTTTCCGTACACGTCTTATGGTGTTCCAGCCATCCTAACAGGAGATACCTATATAAATGGAGAAAAAGCAAACCAACCGGAAGTCCTGAAACATACGCAAGAGAGTTCATTACTTCAGGATGCAGTTCCCTATAAGTATGATAAAACAGTTGTTTCTCTTACAAGCATGACTGTAGATAAAGACCAATTCTCTTTTAATAACGTCATCAAAGAGGACCCTCACTCTCTGCAGACATCTATTTATCTCGTGGATTTGGGTTTAAAAAGAATTTTTAAACAGAAAATAATATCTTTATTTTTTACGGAACACGCTATTGATCCTATTATGGGTCTTAAAATCAACAGTAGAGAAATGATGAATCGGTTGGCTCATTCTACGATTGGTAAAAGTCCTAATCGATTGATTTATATTCATAATATGGTTCCACATGCCCCAACTGGTTTTATATGTAAAAATGAACGAGCGACTGAAAATGATATAAGAGCTGTTGCGGATACAGTTGAGAATTATTGGTTAGAAACCAGCTTTTTTCTAGGACAAGTTCGTGACGTTTTAGAACAAATGAAGAAAATAGGGGTGTATAATAATTCTTTGATAATTATTACAGGAGATCACGGTCATTTTATCTGTAATAAACCAGAACTTTATAAATATAATGTAGGAACAGAAGACTTTTATGGAGCAGATCAAGGTCCATGGAGGCGTGCCGTCGGTATGTATAATGCAGCTATACTTATTAAACCTCCCTTAGATTCTGAGCCATTAAAGATTTCTAGAGCTTCTGCAAGTACGACCGGAATTCGGTCAGTGGTTCAAACATATTTGAGAGAAAATGACGCTACAAAAGTTAATTTTCAAGATGTTTTCCAAAAAAACTCCAAAATAAAAATAATTGTCTTTGATAAAGATATAAAATCTAATCCTTATTTTACAGCAGATGATCATGTTGAACATAAATTTGAAGGAAATGTTGCCGACTTAAGAACCGTTTTTGTTCAAGAGAGAAATAAGAAATTCAATGACTATGTGATAGGTGCAAAACCAACTAACCCACAGGACTATCTCATTGATCATTGGTCTAAGGAAAAAGAAGGTTCATGGTTGATGGGGCACCCCGGTACTATGGGATTTAAGCTAAATGACATTGACAGCTCTAAGGAACATATATTGCGACTCGACTTTAGAGCTTTAACGAGTGAAAAGCATCCTAACCAGAGGGTTGTTATTTCAGTCAATGGCAAGGTTCTGGGTGAGTATGTGTTTACAGGCTTTGACAACCAGTCTGTTGATATTGTAATTCCTGCAACCTATTTATTGAGTAATAATGCTAATATTATTGAATTTAAGCCTCTTGATGCGATTTCACCTCGCAAGGCAGGCCTCTGGAAAACAGACGTGCCGATTAGCCTCCTAATAAGCTCATTTCAAATATTAGACAAGTAACTCCTTATGACCCAAACATGGCTCCTCCTCGATTTTGATAATTGTCAAATGGCGACTGAACATTTAGCTGTTCCTGCCCTTATTAATCGCTTTAATGAGTTGTATAGAAGCCAGATACCCTCAGAGCTGACATTTGAAGACTTTAAGACGCATTTCCATGGACAGTCGAGGGAATCGCTTTGTGAGAATTTATCTAAGCATTACAACATTAAAGTTGACTACCCAACGTTGTACGAAAATCGTGAAGGGAGACTTATGCAACTGCTTCAGTCGACGGGTGTTGAGATGGCAGATCAACTTGTTGAAACTTTGGAAGCCTTGCAAAAGGTGGGGTTCCGATTTGCCTTTGTTTCGAATAATCCCATACAACGAGGACTCGCCGCCATGAGGTACGCCACAAATGGTCAGGGAGATCGGCTCGCTCGCTTTTTTGGGACGGCCTTTTTTGAAGCAGGTGATGTTCAAAAACCAAAGCCTGATGTCTACCTCAGAGCAATTGAGCAATTAGGAATAATACCAGAGCAGTGCGCTGCGGTTGAGGATAGCCCAACGGGCGTAAAGGCTGCCGTAGGGGCTGGCATTAGGACCTTTGGCTTTTTAGGATTTGCAGATAAGCCAGAGGAGATGGCAATGAAGCTTAAAGAGAATGGGGCGGATACGTGTTTCAATAATTGGCAAGAACTCCCTGATTTGCTACTATCACAAGTTGAGAAAACAAAAGTTAGTTAAACATATGAAAATAATCTACACTGTGATCGCTTTACTTTTATCTGTACAGCATTTGAATGCTTATACAGAAAAAGAAATTCAATCCATTATTTCCAAAAATGAAAGTCTTAAACAAGACGACGCTGATTTAAATATCGTGTATTCAATTCTCAAGGATTTCTCTTCCCATGAAGAAAAACAAACCCTCCTTAGAGATCAGCAAGAGTGGTTAAGGACAAGGAATCAGACAACAACTGAAAAAGCACTTCAATCAAGTTATCACGATCGTATTGCCCTTTTGAAGACACGAATTAAAAAGAAGGAAGACCCCATCATGAGTCAGATCCTCGTGGGGGAGCCGAAGATTGACTTTGCAAAGGCTGAAGAGCTTGTAAAAGCCTGCCCCACAATGGCGTGTCAAGGGTATGCAATCTATTTTCAAGCTCAGAAAATATCGAATCCAGATGAAAAAAAGAAGTTTATGGAAGAGAAATTTTTGAATCTATTAGCCAAATTTGACCCCTCCTTTAAAAACAAATCCAATGAAGAGGCTTTGTTGCGGGATGTTGTCGTTGAGATCGCAAATTGTAAGGACTGTATTTTGCCTAAAGAGAGACAAGAAATCCCAATGGTAACAGTTCCTTTATGGCTATATCTAAAAGAAGAGGAAATTCAAAAGTATGATACAGGAACGTGCTACAATCCCTACGGAGTTGACGTTATTTCGACGGACAATATAGAAAATATTCCTGATTATGACGCCTTTGCCGCCCTTCTCAAGGATCTTTCCGTTCATCATTGGCAGTTATCTGGGACGATAAGACAAACAATAGGCAGTTACCATTGCAGGTTGCGGGATTATTTATCCTATACACCAAAACATTTAAGCCTTCCGGACCCTGAAAATCCAGCAACTGATTATTCGCTTAATAGTCCTTCTCTTGAAAAGTGGGCTTTCCTCGGTCCCTGGAATTTCAAGAAGTACAATGACTTCAAAAAATCATTTGAAAAAATGGCCGAAGGCTTGAAGGGGTATTATGAAGCCTATGATCATTTAGATAAATATGCCCTTTATGCGACCGATTACCTCAATGAATATGTGTCTGAGATCTATGGCCAAGATATTCAACTAGCGAGCAATCAAGCCTTTGAAGTGTTTAAAAAGCCGGGAAGGCCGCTCCCCGAAATTAAAGGTGCCGTTCAAGATTTTTCCGAAAGAGACCTCAATGCAGCGCTCTCCTATGCAATTTTGAACAATTATGGAACGGATGTACTGGATCTGCTGATAGGGTTAGGCGCAAATGTGAATGGGAAAGTTGATGATGAGACACCCCTCATGAAGGCTTCAAATCGCCCCGATATTTTGAAACATTTACTCTCGAAAGGGGCAAAAATTGACGAAACAACGGGCTTTGGCAAGACAGCTCTGTTTTATGCAATCCAATTCAATAATCTTGAGAGTGTTAAGGTACTTGTTGAAAAGGGCGCAAAGCTAAACGTGAACCTTATCAGGGAAAGAGATAAGGGAGATGGATTTGATCTTAATGAAACACTAGGGTTCAAACCCTTAGCCTATAGCATGCGGTATGGATCCGTAGAGTTAACAAATTACTTGGTTAAGAAGGGCGCAACTCTAAAGGATGTTCCACTGAAGACTGTGGAGGCTTGGGTTAATAAAGCTGACGAAGATAACCGATATAAGACGCATCTAGAGTTGATCAAAAAAAGTGGTATCTATTCACCATAATCCCCACTGGCGTCGTCCCACTGCCATTAAGTTAGGGAGAAATGTTCCCCAGGTGGGTCGTCCTGGGAATGAGAATTTCTTGAGCTTTGCTCAAGATTTCTCATTGCCCGGGATCCAGGAGCAAAACTATTGCGTAAGCAATACAACGCTCCTTTATAAAGAAAATCATTGCATTCCTACGGAATGAATTATTAGCCCTGGATCCCCGACCCGCGCTTCGCGCTCTCGAGGACGACCCCAGCGGGGAGGGCTTTCCCTTAACTTAATGGCAGTGGGATGACGCCAGTGGGATAGGTTTGGAGCAGAACTATTAATTTCTTTACAGCCTCTTTCGCAGGAATGACGCCGTTAGGAACGTTAAGTGCTCACTAAACATTAGGTGCGTTCTCCGATAAAACGCTTTGGATGCTTGCATCTCCTTTCAAAATTAGCTATCATTTAAGTTAAATATTACACATTAAAGGGGAGGCTTCATGCCGTATCATCGTACTTTAATCAATACGCTACCGTCTTGGGGAGTGATTGGAATTCTTTTCGTTTTCTTTGCCGCAGTTGCTTTCCTCTCCTATTTTATTGTTAGGAGATTTTATCCTAAACTGATCACTGATTCTATGTCGCCTGCGTTTAGCGTGATCGCAACAGCAGTTGCTTTTTTACTTGGATTTACCATAGCGCTTCTGTGGCAAAATTATACAAATGCGATCAAGTTAACTTTAGATGAAGCCGTCAACTTTTACGTAATGCTAGATTATGTAAAAACATTAAACCCAATAGAGCAAAGCAAACTGATTTCAGTTATTCAAAATTATACGAGTGTTTTAAATGCTAAGGAATGGCCTGCTATGCGTTTGGGTCTTAGTAGCTCCGAAGGCTGGAATGCATTTAATCAAATTTTTAGCACCTTACAAGACATGAAATCTAATGCCAGTGATGCTGGTACGTTAGAAAAAATTATGCGGTTTTTCGATACCATTGCAGCGACACGGTTAGGGCGGATGCAAACCGTTGATCCCGTTTTGAACATCGGACTCCTTACTGTTATTCTTTTAGGTGTCGGTTTTATTATCTTCTCAGTTGCGGTTAATGAACCTAAAAATGTACACCACCATTTTATTTCGATGTTTGTTGTTTGCCTTCTCATCTCAATTAATATTGGGTTGGCTCTTCTGCTCACATATCCTTTCTCTGGGCCCTATAGCGTTGAAGGGAAAGCATTGCTGCAAGGTATTCCTGATAAACTGAAACAGATGGAGCGCGCGAACAAGAAACAACTCTATGCCCTGAAACTGGCTCAAATAAAAGCGATTCAGCCCAAAGGAGCAAAGGCAGTTAAGTTAGAGGTTGCTAAACCTGTTGAACAGCCGCAATCAAAGAAAAAAAAGAACTCAAAAGATAAACAGTAATAATTTTGATATTAATAGGGAAAAACACAATGAACAAGCTCATAAATATTACAAGTTTATTACTTGCAGGATCCATTCTTTCATTTAATTCTGCGAAGGCAGCTCCTGAGAATACTCTTCAGAAAACAATAAACATGACGTCTGAAAAACCGTTGATCTTTGCTGAAGATGAGGGCGGAGGAGGTGGTGGAGGCGATATCGGAGGTGGCGGAGCACCAGAGCCGGCAGAACAACCTCAAGTTGAACAACCTCAAGTTGAGCAAGCGCCAGCAGCCCCGGCAGAGCCAGAACATGCTGAACAAGCACCAGCAACACCAGCACCGACAGAGCCAGAACATGCTGAACAAGCACCAGCAGCACCAGCACCGACAGAGCCAGAACATACAGAACAAGCACCAGCAGCACCAGCACCGGCAGAGCCAGAGCATACAGAACAAGCGCCAGCTGCCTCAGCTCCTGCAGAGCCAGAACATGCTGAACAAGCACCGGCAGCACCGGCACCAGCAGAGCCAGAGCACACCGAACAAGCGCCAGCTGCCTCAGCCCCGGCAGAGCCAGAACATGCTGAACAAGCGCCAGCTGCCCCAGCTCCGGCAGAGGCAGAGCATACAGAACAAGCACCAGCTGCCTCAGCACCAGCAGAACCAGCAGAGCCAGAACATGCTGAACAAGCACCACCGCCGGCTGAACCAACATTGCAAGAGGTAACCCATGAGGCTGTCCAAGCAACTGAAATAGCAGATGCGGCAATAAAACAAGAATCTGCTGCAGATACAGAAGTTGACACTCTTTTCGATAAAGCTGACACGGCCCTTGCTGACGAGAACACAACACCTGAGCAAAAAGAAGCCTTGATAAAGGATATCGAGACAGCAATGGAAAAGTCGGAAGCCACTTCTGAAAAAGTTGACGCCGCCCTCAAGGTAGAAGAAAAAGCTCATGAAAAGTTGGTGGACGTTAAAATTGAGAAAAATGTGAGTGATAATAAGGCCTATAATGCAAGCTTTTAATTAAGAATCTTCACCTCTCCCCTTGTGGGAGAGGTCGACTCGAAGAGGCGGGTGAGGGGTAGGCCGTACGCAGTATTCTTTGACATTTGTTTAGTTATATTTCCCCCTCACCCGATCCTTTGGATCGACCTCTCCCACGCAGGGGAGAGGTGATGGTGCCACTTGTCATATTACCCAAATCTAACTTTGACCTTGAGTAACTTTCATGAAAACTAATCAATGCTTA
>JABDDK010000014.1 GCA_013287665.1 Alphaproteobacteria bacterium | reverse complement strand
TTTCACTCGCGAAATCGAATATAAATTGCTCAACTTCATGTCTTAATTGTTCAGGAGTCATTTGGTTTGCAGCAATAAGATCTATGCGCTCCATAAGCATTTCATAGGCTGCAGCCTTAAATACTTTAAAAACACCCTGTGCGGATGTTTGAGCATTTAGATCCATATTTTGAGCAAATGTCTTCTTCTCACCAAGAGAAGAACTGCTCATTTCTTCAGTTTTGTCTGTTGTTTCACCTGTCTTACGGCCAAATACACCCATTTGTCCTGTCATCCTTCTCATTTGACTTTATGTTATTATTATATGCATCAAAAGATTAAGATTACTTTAATTTAAACCTTTTTAATAGACCACCAAAAGAATGTTCTGGCTTTTCAGGTTTCCGTATCCCCAGTAAATCATCGACAAGATCCCTTAGACTGTTTGCTAAAGTTCCTTCCTGATTATTCAGTAACTTTCCATTATTAATACAATTCATTGGTGTTTCATTATCAAAATGAATCACATGATTGATTTTTCTATTTATTGTTTCTTCAAATTCGTTCGGTTTAATTTCTTCTTCCCCGTAAACGCCAAATTTATTCAATGCCAAAATAACGCGACGTCCCGTCCCTTCTTCTCCAAATTGTTGAATGAGGCGCTTCGTATCACGAAGGCCAGGGAGTGTAGGATCTGTAACTAAAACCATCATATCTGCATGACTAATCACTTCCTTTGTCGCTTGGTCAGAATGATGGGGAATGTCGACAAGTACGTAATGGAATAAATTGCTTAAGTGATTGAATAATGTCTCTAAACCCTCTAAATTGTATGTAAGTTGTTCAGACAAGGATTCATCAGAACTAATGACAGAATATCTATCATTAACGGGAATGAGCAACCTGTTAATAAATATTTGGTCTATACGGTCTGGATTTTGAAGGGCCTCAAGAAGTCCTGTATTTTGTTTTAAATCACAATATAAAGAAACAGTACCAAAATGAAGGTCTAAGTCTACAAGTACCGTCCTTCTTGCTTTTTCAGCTGACAATATAGATCCAAAGTTCGTTGCAATAAATGTAACGCCTACACCGCCTCTTGAGCCTGCAAAAGCAATGATCTTGCCAACCTTACTTCGACCCGCTGTATTTTTTTCTTCTCCAAAGGCTAACGACCTTAGCGCGCGCCATAAAATCTCTGGCAAAAGGGGTGTCACTAAATAATCTGATATTCCAAGTTTCATTAGATCTCTATAAAGACCAACGTCATTTTTTTTACCCAATACAATAACGCCTACACCAGGCTCACAAACCTCAGTTAAGCGATTTAAATCAGATATCGGAAGTTCAGATTTGGATACGTCGATAACTAAATATTTAGCTGTCCTTTTATGTGATAAAGCTTCAATAGCTTCTTTTACACCACCATTAATTATTTCACTTTTTTTAAAATCTAATCTAGAAAAAGTATCCCGAACGATTTCTGCATCGTTCGGGTCTTCAATAAACGCTAATATATCAGCACTATCAACTTTACTCGTCGTGGGCATTAATTAGTATGCCCCAGTTGAAGTTCCTGACGATGATGGAACAGGTGTTGTTGCTGCTTGGCTTCCTGGCGGCACAGTTGTTGATGTATCAATCAAAGCTTTAATCTTATCATCATGATAACGTTTTACGCCCGCAGCCATGACTGTTCCGTCATAATCACCCGTTGTACGTCCCCGCAATATATCACGTGGATTTGCTACCATCATGCCAAAGTTTGCTTCTGTTGCGCAACCGAAGTTACTTCCAGCATGTGTTTGATTCGCATTACCTATTTGTTGAGAAAAGTCTGCACAAGAAGGTGGAATCACGAGGAATCTTTCAATGACGACTGTGACTCCCCCTGGGTGACCTTTATGATGCTTTTTATTACCCTGAATTGGATCACATTCAAAGTCTCCAGCATGTGCCTCAACTTCAATCAAGTCATACGGAACGCCATGCTGCAAAATGACTTTTTCAAGATCTTTCACTCTTTTCTCATTGTGACTACCATGCTCTTCAATGGTCACAGTAATTGAATAAGGGTTAGATCCTTTCTCTTTCAAGAAGTGAACCAACTTCTTCTTTTCAGCTTTACTGAGCTCACTTGCATGCGCCGGATAATGTACATCCAGTTTAAACACAGCACGTTCTACTTTGTTTTCCTTAGGACTTTCCGCAGGTGTCCACTGTGCAACTTCTGCAGTACATCCCGCTGCTAAAATCGCAAGTCCTAGGGCACTTATCTTATAAATTTTCATGTTTCCTCACCTGACTAATGTTGTTGCCTATGGTTATTCAATGCTAAAGCCTGCTGGACCATACAAACGCACCCCTGCACTCCCATACGCAGGAGCTTGTCCTTTTTGTACGCCTTGCTTAACTATTTTACGGTCCACAATTTGTTCAATAAAGGATGCATACTGCATACCATCTGTTGGAGTGAGCATTTCTTTGCCCTTTGTTGGTTGAACAAGATATGGCGTCACAAGAATAACAAGCTCAGTATCACCTCTTTCAAATCTGTTCGATCTAAACAAGGGGCCTAATATTGGTAAATCGCCTAATCCTGGCAGAGAATCAATTTTAGCCGCTACATCATTTTTCATCAACCCAGCAATGGCGTAAGTATCACCACTTGCTAGCTCAACTGTTGTTTCAGCTCTTCTCGTTAAAATTCCTGGTACTTCTTGGTTTAGAATACGCAAACCCGTTGTGAAGTCAAGTTCACTGACCTCAGGTCTTACACGGATACTAATGAGGTTACCATCAAGTACAGTTGGCGTAAACGCAAGGCTTACACCATATTGCTTGAATTCAACCGTAACCTGACCTTGTTGCTGTGGAACTGGGTAAGGGAATTCACCACCCGCTAAGAATGTAGCTGTTTCACCTGATATACAAACCAGATTTGGCTTAGCTAAAATGGTCACCAACTCATCCCGTGAGAGCAGGTCAACAGCCACGTTGATATTGTTGTTGCTATTTAAGTAGTTCGCTCCAAGTGTACTTTGAACATCATCTGGCGTTGATGTTGGTCGACCCAATGACGTTACCGTCGCTGGCATAGCAGGATTCAATGGGTTTGGACCTGCAAAGGGTGCTCTGCCTGTCAACGCTGCAAAGTTGAAGTGGTCTCCAACGTTCGTAAATACAGCTTGCCAGTTTATTCCGAATTGATTGAGAACGTTCTTAGCAACTTCAGCTACAACAACTTGCAACTGAATCTGCGTCGGCGCTTTAACTGTCATACGGTTAATGACCGTCCCTGATGAATTTTTTTCCGTAACCCCTGCTTTTGCGAGAAACTTCTCTGAAATAGCACGGATTTCCTCAGAAATCTTAGGTGAGTCAACGACACCCGATAGTATAATCGCCCCTGAAATTGATTTAACTTCAATTAAATCATGCGGATCATAGGCTGAAATTAACTCTCTGAGTTGAGCTAAGTTATGGGAAACAATAACTGTTGTATCTAGAAGTTGCTTTCCTTTAGCATCTGTGACGTAAAGTTTAGTTGCTCCTGGTGCTTTTCCAAAAACATAAGCCGTATGTGGACTGCTTAATTGAACGTCAGCAATCGTTGGATCTGCTATAAATATTTCAGATGCAGCTTGTTCAAATTTTAGGATTTCAGCTCCACTGGTTTCAATATTAATGGATGCAGCTGATACGATATGTACAGTTGACAGCACCATAAGCATGGCATACAGGAAGCACTGTGCCTTTTTAAGGCAGCTGCTAATTATTTTGTTTGTTTGCTTTTGCATCTTCGTTCCTTTTCCCACTCTGTTCATGTCTCTTGTGTGCATACTGTCTACGGCCATTGTTACTACTCCTGCACTTGAATTTGAGATTTTTTGTCGCCACGCATAATGGTTATAGCCGGGTGACTCTTGTCATTTGTAATGTCCTGAGCCTGCTTGTCTTGAAGGCTTTTCAAGCTCAAACTAAGAGTTCCTTCTTTCAAGGCAGCCGTTATAGCTTCAGCCTGATCTTGAGTAACCTCAAGCGTGGCCACGTGTGGCGGTGTTTTAGGTTTATCTGCTGGGGCTGACAAATCAATATCCATTGCAAGCACTTTCACATCACTTACGATCGTTTTACTGCTACCATACTCTGAGCCTCCTTCAGGGGTGACCCTCTTAGAAAGAATAACGTCAACAACATCCCCTGGATATATAAGTCCACTGCTTCCACTTTGCGGGGTTATATCAATCGATATTGCATATTTCCCTGGAGTGAGCATAGCAGCTAGAACACCTCTATCCCCTGGCTTGACAAAGTCAGCAGCGACAACAGGCTCCCCTTTTAATACACTGTCTCTCACAACAGTATCAGTATAATCCTGAATTTTACCTGTTGTTTCAGTAATATAACTAGGATTGAGAGATTTTTGAGGCCACTCTTGCCATACGAGATCGCCTGGCTTAACTTTCGTTCCAGTGCTGAGATCTTTTGCAGCAACTATAATTTTTGAAATTTCCACGGATTGTGCCGTAACTTCCTTTTGCGCAATATCGCTCTTCGTCAAGAATATTCTTGTTAAAAAGGCAACTCCAATCGCCAATACGAGCGCTAAAACTAGTCCAATTATATCTCGAAGTCTCATTCCTGTTATCCCCTTTTATAATACTGTTAACGGGTTATTGACCATAATTATTATGGCAGCTATTGCAATTGCAACCCCATAGGGCAGCATTCGCGCACTAATGTTATCTCTTTTCCCTAATTCTGGGCCTGTTCCACTTCCTGCCCAAATATATTGTAGCGCTGGAAAATGTTCTTCTGTTTTTTGCACTTGAATCCAAATGACATCAGACAATCTTTGAACGTGATTTCGTAAAACCAAATAAACGATGGCCAAACCACCTCCTATTATCGTTACGAGAAAAATAAATGGAAGTATTCCTGCTGTCCCCACCCAGAGAGAAGCGACTGTTAAATATTTTGCGTCCCCCCCTCCGATAAATTTCGTTGCAAAGAGCACGAACGTTACGACAAGCGTTGCTAAGCATACTAACGCTGACATCATAATTGTATTCATCGTTAAAAACATAGGCGCATAAATGACATAGAGAACAAGCATCCCAACCAACAATGCATTGGGTATACGATAAAAACTAAAATCATATAACCCAATGATCAAATTGATCGTAACAAATATGGTTTGGATAAGAATAAGCATCATTGCTTTACCTGTCTATTTGTCTTGCCATTTGCGAGTTGAATTTAACGCTCGCTCATGACCTTTTGGTATCAATCCAACATTATCTTGGGTTTCTTGGATAGATTCAAAATAAGTTATGTTGTCCTTCACAAGATCAGAAGGCAAGTCAACCTTACCGACTTCCTTTGCTCGCTTCATATCACCCGCCATTCCATAAGCTAGGGATAGATTTTGTCTTACACGTGGCGTAGCACATGGTGAACACGCAAGCCTTTCGAGTATGCGAATAGCTTCCCGGGGATTTCCTCCAAGAGCTAATGAAAGTCCTAGGTTACTTTCATAGGAAGCATTCCCTCCACTCAGCTCTATCGCCGCTCTGTAATTGGCTTGTGCTGCTGCGTGATCTCCCATCATATCCAGTGCTATACCTAGACCGTTATGTGCCCTTGCGTTGCGAGGATCTGAACAAAGTGCACGCTCAAATGCATGAATCGCATTTTCTGGCTGATCGATAACTAAATAGACCGAGCCCATACCTATCCATGCACACACTGAATTACAGAATAAGGCTAGCTCTTGCTCGAATGTTCTTTTGGCCTCATCAATGTTATTGGAATCAAGGAGCGACATACCTAAGCCAAAGTAAGCTTTTTCACACTTAGGATTTTCCTTAATGATGTCTCTATAGTCATGAATGGCCTGAGGAAGATCACCTCTTGCACGTGCCGTTTCTGCTTCCTTCAAGTTTGGATGATCTTCATATCCAGGAGAATACGTTTCGGTAGCACACCCTGAAATAAGTGCGACTGAGGCTAGTACATATAGAGTTTTCCAAGATTTCATTGATATTTCCCTATCAAAACGATTTTTATTAATTTTCTAAAAATTAACACAAATTTTACAAAAGTCATCCGATTATTTAATCGAACCCCCTTTTCTTCACATTTGTTGCACTTTAGCCACAAAGCTACACTTTTTAATTCGCGTAATTATTTCTGGACAGTTTACCTTATGTATGAGAAGTAGTGAGCTATATTCTCACATAATATCTAAGGCGCTATGAATTCATCAAAAGTATCTCAGCCATCCATACCAAAGAGTATATGGGCCCTGGGCAGCGTATCCTTTTTTATGAAGATATCTTCAGTGATTGTTTTTAGCCTGTCCCCCCTTTTCCTGACCAAGACATTAGGGGCAAGTGTTTTTGCCATTGGAATCCTTGAAGGATTTATAGAAGCTGTTGCCCTTTTTACACGACTTTTTTCTGGTATTGTTAGTGACTATATTCATAAGAGAAAAAAACTCATCATTATTGGCTATATTTTTGCATTAATTTCACGTCCACTTCTTGGTATTGCCTCAAATATAGGCGGTGTTTTTTTAGGTCGGGCGTTTGATCGCATTGGGAATGGTCTAGACGCAACCCCTCGAGATGCACTCGTCGGTGACCTTGCTCCCCCACAAATAAAGGGCGCGTGCTATGGCTTAAGGGAATCCTTATCTAGAGCAGGCTCATTTGTAGGTGGCATATTATTAATGGTTCTACTTTGGTATACGTATAATAACTATTCTCTTGTTTTTTGGCTTGGCTCAATTCCAACCGCCATCGCATTGATCGTCTTAATTATATTTGTTAAGGATCCGATCAGCGAGAAATTCCAGAACACCACAAAAAGAAAGTTGGTTTCCGTTAAAGATATTAAAAGCTTACCCTTATCGTTTTGGTTGGTTCTGTTATTAAGCGGACTTTATATGCTCTCTAATTTCTCTGGTGTTTTTTTGATTATAAGAGCTGAGCAAACCGGCCTAGACATTCACCTGACTCCCCTTGTTATGGTTGTTCAGAATTTTGCAACCTCAGCAACGGCCTATCCCGTAGGATTTCTCTCTGATCGGATGGGGCGTCGCTCTATGATGGCCTTGGGGATTTTGATTGTTGTCATTTCAAATATATTTTTAGCCATGGGCGGATCTATCTATATCATTTTAATAGGGGTCTTATTATGGGGCGCCGAAATGGGAATTGCACAGAGTATTTTACCTGTTTTGGTCGCGGATTCATCTCCTGAAAACGTCCGCGGAACAGGATTTGGCATGTTTCACCTTGTGAACGGCATATGTTTAATTACGGCAAACCCCGTCTCTGGATGGGTATGGGATCATGTGGGGCCCTCAGCAATGTTTTATACCAGCGCAGGAATTGCGGCTTTATCCTCGCTTGTATTGTTCTTTATTCCCGCGAAGAAAGTTTTAAAATTATAGCTTGTTAAACTTAGCATTCGGATGTAATTTGTGATTGAAAATTACATTTTCCTATAAATAAGAACAAAAGAGGATAATCATGAATCAACTTACAAAACCTTTAATTATATCTACTGCAGTAGCTCTCTTGCTCATTTCTTTTGAAAGAGTTTCTGCAGACAGCACTCACTTTACTGAAAAAGCTGAAACTGCAGACAACCAGTCTCCGGTTGAGGCTAAGGCAACTGAATTCCAAAAGGTTCTTCAAGGTGTTGAAAGCGAATCCACGGCTAAAGCAGAGCAGCCGTTAACACCTGCGCCTCACAATATCTCACCAAAAGAGGGAGAATCTTATCCTATAGCTGAAAATACGCCTCATGAGAGCGCTGAAATTGTTGCCATTGAAGCACAACCTATTGCTCAACCGCTTGTTTCTGAGCTTCCTCTCACAGAAAATACTCCGGAAGCCATTGTTACTGCAGAGATTAAGCCAACTGAAGCCATTGAGTTAACGCCTATCGCTAAGCCTGAAATACTTGCAGAAAATCAAGGAATTCCTGCTACTGAAAAAGCAGCTGTAATTGTTGCAGCAGCACCAACACACGAAATTGTTGATTACGCAACGATTCAGAACGGCCGTTCTCCATTAGGAATACTTGAATCAAACCGGGATTTGCCAACTCAAAAGTGGTATCTCTTTTCATCCGCTAAGCGTGGTGCTAAGACCCCTACTGATGTTGTTGAGATCGTTAGTGTCGTGAGCGAAGCTAATCCAGCTCATCGCGGCGAAGAAGTAAAGGCACTTTTAATTGAAATGGGGATTAAACCTGAGAATATTAAAGTCGTTGCCGCAAAAGGTGAAGAGGGTCAAATCGGTAAAATTTACATCTTTAAGAAGTAATATTCTATCACCTCTCCCCTTGTGGGAGAGGTCGCCCCATAGGGGCGGGTGAGGGTCTTTTTTGCAAGAACACGTGTCCTTTGATTCCTGGTCTGCATGTTGTCTTTCATCGAGTTCGATTCCAGTGCTATCTCCCCCTCACCCGACACTTCGTGTCGACCTCTCCCACGCAGGGGAGAGGTGACAAAACCACATCTTTTCTGATTACTGATTACTGATTACTTCTTCAACCTAAGCTTTTCCCAATAGTCCAAGCGTTTCTTTATTTCACGTTCAAAACCACGCTCAACCGGTTCGTAAAAGACTTGTTCCCCCATCTCTTCTGGAAAATAGTTCTGTCCTGAAAAACCCTCTGCTGTGTCGTGATCATAGATATACCCCTTGCCATAGCTCTCTTGTCTCATAAGCACCGTTGGAGCGTTTAAAATGTGTTTAGGGGGCATGAGTGACCCGGAGGTTTTTGCGGCCTTTAGCGCTTGAGGATAGGCTCGATAAAGGGCATTTGATTTAGGTGCCGTTGCGAGGTAAATCAATGTTTGAACCAAAGCCAATTCTCCCTCAGGAGATCCCAAACGCTCATACGCTTCTACACCCGCCAGGGCTTGCACTAAGGCTTGAGGATCTGCAAGGCCTATATCTTCGACGGCAAAGCGAATCATACGCCGTCCTATATACAGGGGATCTTCTCCCCCCTCCAACATCCTTGCAAACCAATAAAGAGCGGCATCTGGGTCAGATCCACGAAGCGACTTATGGAGAGCACTGATGAGATTATAATGTCCCTCTTGTGCCTTATCATAGAGAGGAGCTCGTTTCATTAAAAGCTCGGATAGGCCTTGAGAGGTGAACGGCTCAGCAGGAGATTCTTCCGATATCACCTCAATCAAGTTTAGAAGGGCTCTCCCGTCCCCATCGGCAAGGTCAAGCAGTAAGACTTTGGCGTCAGTTGTGACCGGCAATGATTTTTTCAAATAAGTCTCTGCGCGACCATAAATCTCTTCCAAATCCTCAACCGACAATCGGTGAAGCGTGAAGACCTGACACCGAGATAAAAGGGCTCCATTGAGCTCAAACGATGGATTCTCAGTCGTCGCCCCAACAAGTGTAATGATCCCCTTTTCAACATACGGCAAAAAGCTATCTTGTTGAGCTCTATTGAAACGGTGAATTTCATCAACAAAAAGAAGCGTTGAAGTCCCTTCCTCGAATGACTTTTGGGCGCCTTCAAATACCTTGCGCAGATCAGCCACCCCTGAAAATATAGCTGAAAGGGAAACAAAGGGCATACCACATGTTTTTGCTAATATGTGTGCGATTGTTGTTTTACCAGATCCTGGAGGGCCCCAAAAAATCATGGAAAAGAGCTGACCTTTTTCAACCATTCGGGTTAATGGTTTTCCGGGTCCGATTAAATGCTTTTGGCCAATAACAGAATCAAGTTCAAGGGGACGAAGCCGTTCAGCAAGCGGCGCTGGTGAATTAGACACCCTAGCTACTCACTTGCAAAGTGAGAAACTTATTACCTCGCTTTATAACGAGAACGAATTCATGATCTTTTGTTTTTAAATTAGCCACCGCATCATCCGTTGTTTTAATGAGTTTTTTATTAATAGATTCTATAATATCACCAAGTTGAATTCCGAGCTCTTTAGCTTGAGATGACTTCAATAGGTCAGTGATAACAACGCCTTGCTTCATAGGACTTAAACCCATTTCAATGGCAAGAGCAGGTGTAAGTGTTTTTAGCACAACTCCATGCAGGGGGCTTAAATCCTTAATTGTTGTGGAAGGTTGATCTTTTTCACCCATAGGTTCCGTTAAGGTCACAGGTAATATTTTTTCTGATCCATCCCTCATTATCTTAATCTCACTATCCTTCCCGACGTTTGCCACGGCAACGTTATATTCTAGAGAGTCCTTATCTTGGACTTCATGTCCATTAATAGCTGCTATAAAGTCTCCAGGCAATATGCCAGCTTTATCTGCAGGACTTCCGGGATAAACTTTCTTTACAATGACCCCATAAGGATAAGGTAAGGATAAAGCTTGAATGACCTCATTTGTGACAGGACTTGCTTCGAGTCCTAACCAAGGGCGAATGATGTGTCCACCATTATTTACGCTTTCAATAACTGGGAGTGCCAGAGGCGTTGGAATAGCAAATCCAATTCCAAGGGATCCTCCACCTTTTGAATAAATAGCTGTATTAATCCCGACAAGTCTTCCATCAGTCGTAACAAGGGCTCCTCCGGAATTTCCTGGATTAATAGCCGCATCCGTTTGAATAAAGGAATGAAAGTCATTAATTCCTTCCTGACTTCTTGCCAGAGCAGACACAATCCCATTTGTTACTGTTTGCCCAACACCAAAGGGGTTTCCAATAGCCAAGACAACATCCCCCACTTCCAAATCCTCTTGAGGACTTATTGTCAAGAAAGGGAATGTTCCACGTCCTTCAATTTTTAGTAAAGCGAGATCTGTTCTTTTGTCAGTCGTCAACAGTTTTGCATTATATTCACGCTTATCTGACATAACGATCCGAATCTCATCCGCATTTTCAATCACATGATAATTTGTCAATATATACCCATCAGAACTGACGATAACTCCTGAACCTAGTGAGTTTTGTTCTTTACTATAGCCATCTCCATGGTGGAAATTCTCAAATAATTGTTTAAAGAAAGGATCGTTCATGTAGGGAGTGTCGGGAAGATCCATTTTTACATGCTGAATCGCAAAAATATTCACAACAGCGGGTGCAACTTTCTTTACAACATTTGCGTAACTGAGCGTAACTTCTTCGCGTGTATAGGGAATCTTTTTAACTTGATTAGCACTTGAGTGAGACGCATCTTGGCAACCACTTAAAAGAGACAGAGCTACCAAAGACAGTGATATAAATTTGTAATCCATCATGACTTTACCTATAAACTAAATACTCTATAACTTAATAGTAGCATATTTATTTAAATAAGCAAAGAAAAAGTGTGTATTTGTGTAGTTTTTATTGAATTTACTTAGTTTAGAGTGTCATTGCTCCCTCAAAAAGGGGAGGAAGCAATGACAATTCATTAACGTTTAGAGAACTGGAAGCTTCTACGCGCTTTTTTGTGACCGTATTTCTTACGTTCAACAATACGCGCATCACGTGTAAGGAAGCCTTCTTTTTTCAAAACGGGACGTAAGGCTGGCTCGTAATACGTAAGCGCCTTGCTAATTCCATGGCGTACTGCCCCTGCTTGTCCAGAGAGTCCACCGCCTGTAACTGTGCACGTCACGTCATACTGTTCTTGACGATTCGCAATCACAAAAGGATGATTCATCAGCATACGCAAAACGGGGCGAGCAAAGTAAATTGTGCTTTCACGACCGTTCACCATCACTTTACCCGTACCTGGTTTAATCCAAACACGTGCAATGGCGTCTTTACGCTTTCCTGTTGCATATGCACGACCAAGTGAATCAATTTTTGGCTCTGGTAGAGCTTTGTCTTCAGTGGCTGTCGTTCCGTTTGTTGTTTCAACTTTATCAGAAACGGCAGATTTTAATGTATCAAGACTGACTTTCGCCATGATTAGTCACTCCTCTTATTTTTAGGGTTCATAGAAGCCACATCGAGAACTTGTGGAGTTTGAGCTTCGTGAGGATGGGTTGCCCCAGCATAAACCTTGAGCCCAGTCATTTGCTGACGGCCTAAAGGACCACGTGTAATAATACGCTCAACAGCCTTTGTAATCACTCTTTCAGGGTATTTCCCCCCTAAAAGCTGCTTCATCGTCCGTTCTTTAATTCCACCGGGGTGACCTGTGTGCCAATAAAACTTCTTATCATCAAGTTTTTTACCTGTAAGACGTATTTTTTCAGCATTGATCACAATAATGTTATCTCCGCAATCCATGTGAGCCGTATAAGATGGCTTATGCTTCCCACGCAAATACATGGAAATGATGGACGCGAGCCGTCCAAGCACAAGATCCGTCGCATCCACGACGTACCATTTTTTATCAATCTCACTGGCTTTCATTGAGTAGGTTTTCATTTCCTTCACTCCTCGTTAAATTCCAATCGTGGAGGTATGTTTAATCGCACACACCCTCTGATGTCAAGGAGTTTGTTGAAAAAAATGATGCGGTATTGGATTACCGTACTCAGACTTTGATTTCTTATTGCTTCTACTGACTAGACTATTTATAGTTAGGCCGTTCGGAGCGTAGCGCAGGCCGGTAGCGCACCACGCTGGGGGTGTGGGGGTCGTGGGTTCAAATCCCGCCGCTCCGACCAGCTTCTTCGAAGCTTCGATTGGCAAGCCACAGTCCCCAGCGAAGATTGGCCCGACGTAGCCGTGGCGAAGGCAGGCTGAGGCAACTGGAATCTCACTAATAATGATAACGACATTGAGCAATAATGATATTGCTATCTATAATTTTATAAACAAGTCTATGTTGATCATCAATGCGCCGAGACCAATAACCAGACATATCATGTTTTAAAGGTTCTGGTTTTCCTATTCCTCGAAAATGATCTCTTTGTATTTCTTTAATGAGCAAATTAATTCTTTTTAAGACCATTTTATCATTTTGTTGCCAATATATATAATCTTCCCAAGATTCTTTTATAAAGAGAATTCTCATTTATTCTTCTAATAAGTCCTTCTTTAAGAAATCATTCTTTTCAATACGTTGCATTGCTGAGATAAGTCTTTGGGCATTTCGAGGGCTCTTCAGCAAATACAATGTTTCTTCAAGAGCATTGAAATCTTCAAGGGAAATCATAACGACAGGTCGTTCAGATTGTCTAGTAATAATAACCGGCGCATGATCATCACAAACCTGATTCATGGTTTGTGTAAAATTTTTCCTTGCTTGTGTATAAGTTATTGCATTCATGGCTTAACTCCTAATGTATTGCTATCCTCTACCTTACCATATAAGTACTTATATGGTCAAATACAAGATAAATACAACTCACAATAAGGCGAATGCACCCTAAACGAGCGAGTGTCCACACCTAAGCATTGTAACTTTCTTGGAGTGCTATTCCTGAAAAAGCTGCTTTTTCGGGAATGCTATTCCTTTTTAGCTTGACTTTCAGGGAATAGATCTCTAATCTTTTCTTATAAAGGATAAAAAATGACTGATATAAAAAGATACTTAACCTTAGATCTACCTAAAGGCCAATCAGCGTTCCTATGGGGGCCACGAAAAGCGGGCAAGTCTACTTACCTAAAACAACATTACCCTGATTCTCTATATTATGATTTACTCGATTCATCTGTATACCTAAAGTTATTAGAAGCTCCCTACGCAATTCGTCAAGAAATTGCATTGCTACCCGAAGATAAAAGAAGCCAACCTGTCATCATCGATGAGGTTCAAAAATTACCTATTCTCCTTGATGAAGCTCATGGCATCATTGAAAGCATGAAACCTGTTTCCTTCATCTTATGCGGATCAAGCACTCGTAAACTAAGGCGTAGTGGAGCGAACTTCCTTGGAGGGCGGGCCTGGACTTACTCATTTACTCCCCTTGTATTTCCTGAACTTTCTACTTTTGATCTCGTCCATATTTTTCAAACAGGTCTACTGCCTTCTAACTATCTCCATCCAGCAACAGCTGAAAGGTCAATCAAAGCTTACATAAAGAATTATCTTATTCAAGAAATTCAACAAGAAGGATCTATCAGAAATTTAAGATCTTTTTTAAGATTTCTTGATGTGATGGCCTTTAGCCATGGTGAAATTATAAACTACGCTAACATCGGAAGAGACTGTGCTGTTGATGCCAAAACTGTTAAAGCCTATTTTGAAATACTAACGGATATGCTTCTTGGAACCTTTGTGGATCCTTACACAAAAACACCAGGTCGGACCATTATTACATCCCATCCTAAATTCTATTTCTTTGATGTAGGGATTGCTAATGCTCTCGCTCATCGTAATATCACAGAGGTTGCGGGAGCGGCAGCAGGCCATGCTTTTGAACATTATCTGTTTTATGAGCTTAATTCTTATAAACAACTCAATGATTTGGATTTTCCGATTCGATATTGGCGAACAAAATCAGGCATAGAAGTTGATTTCATTCTAGGCGACGGCAACATCGCAATCGAAAGCAAGATGTCAACGCTCATTCAAAAAAGGGACGTTAAGGGTCTGATCGCTTTTCACAAAGAGCGTCCAGATACAAAACTTTATATCGTCTGTTTAGAAACAAGAGCAAGACTAATGACGGTTGATGGTACTCACATTCATGTTGTTCCAATAAAGCAATTTTTAGAAGATCTTTGGGATAAGAAGATTATTTAAGAAAATAAACTTATTGTTCCTCACATCAAATCCCGCTATACTGACAAGATAAGTTGCCTCTTGGTGCAATGAATGTGGTTCGCGGGCCCTTGCATAATGCAAATGTAGCCCTGGATATTGGTCAGTCACCAAGATGAAATGTAAACGAAACAAACGCAAGACGAAACTATGACAAAGACGATTTGGAAATTTATGACCACAAGAAAGAGAAACAAAGGATTGAGACGCATTATGACACACAACAACTCGCTCTCAAACCCGATGGGTCAGCTTTCCCCTATTCACTTCCTTTCAACATGAGGTATGGGGTAATTTAATCGCAGCGTCCACAGTTTCTGATTGCCATAAACATCCTCGATTGAGGATTATGGAGTTGGACATGGGTACAAGAATGTTAATCGACGCCTCCCACCCTGAAGAATCAAGGGTTGCGATCGTCAGTAACGACCGTCTCGAAGAATTTGACTTTGAGACATCGACAAAAAAGCAATTGAAAGGCAATATTTACCTTGCAAAGGTTATTCGTATTGAACCTTCGCTTCAGGCAGCCTTCGTTGAATTTGGCGGAAACCGCCATGGCTTTTTAGCCTTTAATGAAATTCATCCTGATTATTACCGCGTTCCTGTTGAGGATCGAGAGGCCATCTTAGCGTCCCACCATGAAGAACCTATTGATGATGAAATATCAGAAGATGCACCTCCCCACAAAGATGTCGAAACACTTGGCGGAGAAGATGTGGAGGAACTGCAAAGGCGCCCGCGTCGTCATTCCCCTTCAAGGCAATACAAAATCCAAGAAGTCGTTAAGCGTCGCCAGATTATGCTCGTTCAAGTGGTTAAAGAAGAGCGCGGGGGCAAAGGTGCCGCCCTTACAACTTACCTCTCTCTTGCCGGCCGCTATTGCGTCCTGATGCCGAACGCAGCAAAGGGCGGCGGTATTTCTCGTAAAATTACAAGCGTCACAGATCGCAAGCGTTTACGTGAAATCATTGAATCGATTAACCTGCCAGAGGCAATGTCCCTTATTGTCCGTACAGCGGGCATGTCGCGAAGCAAGGTTGAAATCAAAAGAGATAGCGATTACCTCATGAGGCTTTGGAACGATATCCGTGACAAGACCCTTCATTCAATTGCTCCCTCGCTCATCTATGAAGAAAGTGACCTTATTAAACGAGCCATCAGAGATTATTACAATCGCGATACAGAAGAAATCTGGATTGAAGGTGACGAAGGCTATAAGGAAGCCAAGGAATTCATCAAGAAACTTATGCCAAGTCACGTCAAAAAGGTGAGGCAATACAAGGATGAAAGAATCCCCCTCTTCCACCGATACGGCGTTGAAAGACAAATTGACGCCATGCATAACCCTGTTGTTCAATTAAAGTCGGGTGGTTATATCGTCTTTGGAACGACGGAAGCGTTGGTTGCCATCGACGTTAACTCAGGAAAAGCAACACGTGAACGTCATATCGAGGAGACCGCTTATAAAACGAACCTCGAGGCGGCTGAGGAAGTCGCCCGCCAACTCCGCTTGCGAGACCTTGCGGGACTTGTTGTCATCGACTTTATTGACATGGATGAACACCGTAACGTGGAAGCGGTTGAAAGAAAGTTGAAGGACGCCATGCGGACTGACCGTGCGCGCGTTCAGGTCGGAAAAATTAGTGCCTTCGGCTTGCTTGAGCTCTCCCGTCAAAGACTGAGACCGAATATTATTGAGTCCACAAGTTTGCCGTGCGCGGCTTGTCGCGGAACGGGAATGATTCGTTCTGTCGAATCGGCCTCCCTTCACGTTGTTCGAGCGATTGAAGAAGAAGCGATTCAACAAAAAATTACGGAAATTATTGTGTATGTTCCTGCCTCTATTGCTCTTTATATTTTGAATCAAAAGAGAAAAATGATTCAGGATATAGAAGCGCGTTGGAATATATCTATTCGCTTCAATCGCGATGACACCCTTATTCCGCCGGATTATCGAATTGAACGTGTTCGACTGAAACGTGAGACATCAACTCAGGATGCAATCAACGCCAACCCTAAAAAAGAAGATGAACAAGCGATTGCTCCCCTCCATCCTCCTCGTGATGGCCGAGATCAAATCAATAGAGCGCGCCGTCATGATAGAAAACCTCAAGCTCGTCCGCTTCGCACGCACGAAGCTCCCCCAATGACAAAAGTCGCTGGTGAAGATCAACAAGTTCCTTCACCTATAGCGCCTGAAGCATCCCATCAGGTCAGTGAAGGGCAACCGCGGTCAAAACGCAAACGCTTCCGTAAATATGATCGTAGACCTCACCACAGACGGGAAGAGGGCCATGAGGGTGAAAGGCACACTGAATCACCCCCGATTCAAGCTCCTGTCGCCTCCATAATGGAAAAGCAGGAAACACTCCCTCCACCACAAAACAAAGCAGAGGGCGCAGCACCTGTAAAGTCAACCACACCCCGTAAAAAAGGGGCTACGCGTAAAGGCTGGTGGCAACGGTTATTGGAATAGCGATATTTCAGAGTTCGGTCATCTATGGATCAATAGAAGCAAACCTTCTATTGATCCGATGACGATTAGAGATCCAATTTTTCAATATTAAATTCGACTAATCCTATCCCTAACTCTCTATCTCCTCCAGCTGGAATCGTCGGCTCAGGTACAACAATAGTCATTCTCTTTTGATTCAAAACATTTTTAAAATTCAATGATACTGTTTGAAAACCAGGCGTAAGCTGGAAGATCTGCGTTTGACTTCCAACTTTCATTTCGAAATCTTTACCTGCATTTGGACCATAGGCAAGAGCTGTGAATGTCACCTTAAAATCCTCTGGTAAAACTTTCCCAAAAGTTAAGACAACTTCCTTCGCAGTAGACCAAGTTCCCCAGCCTTCTGGAACAGATAATCCTTGTACGACTGGATCAACAGAAGTTGCCGTTCTTAGGTCAACCCTCTGATTTTCCAAAACATCATCTTCTGAACTCTGTGCACCTGAAGAAACCACTAGACTTGCAACTGGGGATGCAGCAGGTTCAGAAAACATAAGGCCTGCCCGATATCGAGTTAAAAGTAAGTCTATTTCTCGAACACTCAACTGTTGGGATCTTTCAGCCATGTCACGTATATTAGCCTTTGAGCTAGCCAAATTCTCTCTTATAATATTCTCTGCTTGGTCTCGAAATTTCACATGAGTTAGAATACTTTTAAGGAGTTTCAACTGATCATCCTCAGAAAGTGTCCGACCTGAAAAATCTATACCTTCGAGTTCCTGTATTTTAGCTGATATCTCACTTTCTCGAATGCTGGAGCCTTGCAGCCTTGCGGGTGGTGGAGAAGAGGTCAATAAAGCAGCGGGCATAGGAGAGTTATTTGAGATATCATCCCCAACGCTCAATCCGCCAGCAGGTGAATTCGTTTTGACTTTTTTGAGAATATCGCTGGCTAACAACTCATCCCTGATCTTTTTATAATCACTATTTAACTTTCCCAGCAAAATATTGCTTTGAGTCTGGCCTTTTTTGTCTTTCACCTGCTTCAAGACGTTCTTTTGTTCTATTATGTTTTTTTCGAGTTTCACTAGCGCCTTTACATTCGATGTATTGCCAGAGTTAGCATTCTTCTGAGCTTTTACTTTAGCCAATCTTTTATCAAGAATTTCCTGAGTTAAATCCTCAACCTTGGTTTTTCCAGCTTCGACGAGGGATGTACTCGAAAGGAGAACAAGCGTTATCAAGGGAATATATAGTTTCATTATTTATGATCCTTATTTGTTAAAATGCATTAACTCTAGTAAATTTCATTATCTTTATTATCATCTCACTTATAGCAAAGTCAAAATAAAAAACCCTCTCGAAAACCAAGAGAGGTATACTATTCTTTATTTCTTCGCTTGGATATCCATATGAATCAAACCAATTCCTAACAATCTATTGCCACCTTTTGGGATTGTTGGCTTAGGAGCCTTTATTGTCAATGTATTTGCGCCACTGTTATTAGCGTCAAACATTATCGTCCTTTGAGTTGCGGTTGCTCCAAATCGGACTTTCTTTGTCTCTGAACCGACAGTGACATCCATATCTCCGGCGACATTAGGACCGTAAGCAAGAGCATTGAGATTTACTGTAAAGGCTCTCGGCAGAGGCGTCACAAACGAAAATCTTACAATTCCATCTTTAGAATCTGACCATCTGCCCCAAGAAGGCTCAATGCCTGATAGGCCTGTAACAGTACAAGGTTCGATTTCCTTTTTAAAATCGATACTTATATTTGAAGATATCTCCCCAATCCTTACTTTTTCAAGTCCAATACCGAGCAGCCTATCCCCTCCTGCTGGTTTTGTCGCTTGAGGAATCTTGATCAAAACTCTGTTTGAACCCATAGTGTTACGATAGAAATTCAAGGAATGAGTCGTAAATCCGCCTTGAAGAACGAGTGATCTTGTTTCCTGTCCAACGGTTACATCGAATGTTTTACCCACATTTGGACCAAAAGCACAAGCTGTAAAGGTCAAAGAAAACATTGGGGGAAGATCTTTCGGGAAAAAGATGCTTGACTCTGATCCAACGGACCATGTTCCCCAGTTTTCTTCAACTGAAAAACCTTCAAGTTTAAGGAGGTCAGAGTCTCCTCCCTTATTTAAGAAAAAGCTATTTGAATCAAAATGATCTTCATCTAAATGAATTTCAGGAGCTTTAGAAAGAGAACCAGGACCCAGTTGGCAGAGTGCATTTAAAGCTGCTTCACGTTTTGCTTCTTCAGCCCTTTTAAACGCAAATGCTTGATTTCCCCAAGGATCTCGAGGATCAATGACGTATCCTAACCGTTGAAGAAGATAGTCAAAAAACTCTCTTTTAAATTGAGTTTTAAATTCTCTTCCTGTGTTAGTGTTAACGTTGACTGTTTCAAATAAGTCAGAGCGAACCTGTGAAGCATCATCTGTTGATGGATCCAACTCAGAAATTGCATCTGAATAGACACGGAAGAGATTATCCATAAAAGAATCTCTACTGATAAGCTCTACGACTGTATCATAGGCTAAGATTCTTCCTGGAGCTCCTTTAACTAGACCCTTTGTATAAGCATTAAAGACAAGGTCAATGGCCTTGTCTGCTGAAAAGGCTTCCAACTGAATTTGAGAGGCACGTCGATTGACTCCACCCCAATGATTGACTACATCATATTCTAAACGGACTTCTCCACCTTTTAAAAACTTTTCTACTAAAAACGTCGGCTTAAATATCTTATCGACTTGAGCAGATATTAATGCAGGCAACCAATAAAAACTTGTTCTTGGTTCCCCCCGATGAGGTAATGAAAAGAAAGTCATTTGTTTCACAAATTGGGGAGCGTTTGTTGACCATTCATCAGAAAGGGGAACTAGATCCCTAAATTTTTGACAGAAGTCATGAGCATAATCAGCAAAAATCTCACTGATTTCAGTTTCAGCGAATTGAGAGGATTTAAACAAGTTAGCTTCGATAACATCCAAAGCTGACATGACTCCATCTACACAACGGCCTTCATTTTGACAGAATTCAGTTCCTGCTTTGGCATACCCAATAGCTTTAAGCAATAGAGGATCTCCCTCACCCATCATGGCATTCTCTTTAAATTTTTTAATGATTCGCTTAATGCGCTTTTTTGCAAGGTTCTTCTGTTCAATCATTGATGGATTATATTCGGTATCTACACGGTTAAGAACATCTTCTAATGTAGTGAAAATGCGTATTAAATCTGCACGCTTAAGTTCACCCTTTGTTCGCCTTTTAATCTCAGCTTCACTGACAAAATAAATTATCTTGCCTGCTAACTGACAGCCGGCAATGATTTCAGATTGGGTTCTCAGTTTTCTTGGCTCTCCTGCTCTATTCACAGAAGGGGGAGAGTACTGAATATTCCTCAAATTCTCTACAACGAAGGATCTTTCTTCCACCGGTACCAACAAGCGAAGGACTCTCATATTAACATCTATATTGTTATTATTATCGATTAAACCCCTCAACAGTCTTGTCAAATCTGCATGTGTACAGCCTGCTTCATTCAACTCTTCTTGACTTAGTTCTGCAATATCAGCATCGGTGATAAAATAAATGTTTCTAGTGTTTGTTCCATCTAGAGAAGTTAATCGAAATCCGTTACGGTCAATTTGAAAACTAATTGGTGTTGCTCTTTCGGCTCGACGATTTCCATCATGATTAAAGCGACCTATATTTGCCTCAACGAATTCTCTATCTTCCTCAGGAACAAGTAAGTGCAGAACTCCCTTATAAATTTTTTGGGGGACTGTTGTTCTCCACTCAGCATTTGTGACTTCTTCAGCTTGAAGCTGAGACGAAACTCTTTCTAAAAATGGATCTTTAGACAAGCATACAGGGTTAAAATATTTAAGATCAGCATTTAAGAGCTCTGTACAATGCGCACCAACAACACGCTCACAAGCCTTAAAACTTTCTGTGAGGTTTGTATTGGTATCAGTTAAGACAAGATTTCTTGCTAAATTTTTCTCTAAGCCTTGCTCGGCTAGCTTACTCTTAGCCCTGATCTGATAATCAATATCTTTAAACAATGTCGTCTGAAGCTTCTCAAAAGCATCGCCAAATCTTTTCTTCTCAACAACATACTTTTTATGATTTTCAGAAGCCGCAGCTCTTGAACTTTCTACGAGTTTACCATCTTTACTCATTGCTTCATACTTATCAACAAGCAAACCAAAGTAGAGACTTAACTGCAATAGGACATCGCATGTATCGATTTCGCCAGGCAAGGAAACACCCTGATTGAGTATATCAATCAAGCATTCATTATAAAGACGAACATCCCATTTTAGCGCTTGCAGCCTTTGTTGGAGACTTGGCAAACGACCTTGAAACTCAACAACTTGTGCCTTCTTATCCTCAACGACTTTTACACATCTTTGCAGGGGCTTTCCATCGTCATCGAGTCTTTGTGCTAATTGTAAATCGAATGCTGTTGGCCCGCTCGGAGGAGAGTCAATGATTCTCTTAACTTCCGCAGCTTCATCGGACGCAATGTTGAGCATAATTTGATAGAAAGCTGCCTTTTTTTCAGATGATAAGGGATTGGATTTTAAAGAATCTCCCCACTTTCTTTCCAAACGGTTTACTTTTTTTAACTCAGCGGCTTTCTGAGCATCTGATAAAAGATTGGATTGGATTAATCGTTCACATTTATCAAGTTCCAAGGCTGCCATTAAAACATGGACCTTATCAAGGTTGCTTTGTGTACGAATAGCCTTAAGCCATTCTAAATCTTCATTTTCACGTTCAAGAGCAACCGCTAAACCTCTTTCATTATTGTGAGTACAGACAAGACGCGTATAGTGATCTCCTTCATGAAGAAGTTCCCACGTAGAAATTGCATTTCGATTGAAATATTCATGGGTTTTAACAAGCCTTTGTCGATCAACACTATATGACCAGATCTTAAGATTTGCATTTTTAAGGTGTGCTATAGCATCTACAAAATAAGTTTTAACATTCAAAACAGCATCTTGATGATGAAGCATATGATCTGTGGATTGTGACAATGCATGCCTAACATAATCTTCATAAATATTCTGACGTTTGCAATAGTTCATTATTTCTAATTCTACTTGCTGTCTACTGTGCAAAGCAATATTCTGAGCTGAATGACGGGCTTTAAGCTGAATATAGTCTGGATCCAGCTTCATAATGGCTGGCAACTTGTTAGCTATAAATTCATCATAGATTTCCTGGGCAGCCAAAGTTCTAATGGCAACAACCCCTGAATTTTGCAGCAACAAATCAACAGCTTCCTGACGAGGTAGACCCACTCCCCAAAAGAAACAATTACCATCAGGTCTGGTAAAAAATCGACGTCTCACGACACCCATATGATCGACGAGATCACCTTTGTCAGACAAACGTTTCTTGTCGGCATACTTTTGTGATTTTACTTTGATGATCTGTGCTCGGCCGTCAGTATAGGTATCGAGAATATCTTTATCTCTTTTAATAATGCTCTTGCTTCCCCCTCCGGCAGAGGTAAGTGTGTTGCTTACAAAACAAGAAGAAGTTAACAAAAGAACCGTAAAAACTGAAACCTTTTTACCAAACATAGTAAGTACCCTCAAAAGAATGCGCTTGTAAATATCAAATAATGTCTTTTATACGATTGTCAAGACTTTGTGAAGTTATTTTTTAAAATAATACTGCCATAATAAATAATGATCCATAGCTATTAAACAACAGGAGATTATTTCCCTTTGATTTTTAGCTCAGCAAAGTAAATTCCTAACTTCCTGTCACCCGCTTTTAGCTCAGTTGGAGAAGGAACAGTAAAGGTTATATCACGTTCTAGAGTCGAGTTGTTGGTAAAATCAATAGAGAGCGTGCGCGCCGTTGCCTCAAGGCGAAATTTCTTAACTTCCTTACCCACTGTTACAATAACATCTTTCCGAACGTTTGTAGGATAAGCGCCTGCATTCAGCGTCAAGGTAAATGCTTTAGGGAGCGCCTCTGGCAAAGATATTTTAACAGTCTTCCCATCCGACCAACGTCCATGTGGCTCTTTAACAGATAAACCAGTGAACTTAATATCCTCAAGTAGATCTTTTTTGAAATCGATATTCTTATCTAAACTGATTTCTTCTATATTTAAATCGGCTAACCCAAAACCAAGTTGTCTGTTTCCTCCCGCAGGGACAGTCGGTTCAGGAACAACAATTGTGAAAGTATCTTTACTATCGATATTATTGATATTTAAAGTATTTGTTTGCATGGAAGAGGAAAGTTTAAACTTTTTTACTTCACTTCCAATCTTGATTTCAAAATCTTTACCTGCATTGAGGTCATATGCAAAAGCAGTGAATGTTAGTTTAAAATTCTTTGGCAAATCTTCATCAAATGTAAACTTGGCTTCCTTTCCATCTGACCAAGTTCCCCATCCTTCAGGAACAGACATTCCTTCAAGTTCCACACGTGGATCAATAGCTGTTTTAAAATCCAATTTAATTTGTTTTAGAGCCGGTTTATCTTGCTCAACTTCGCCTATAATCTTTAAGAGATCTTGAGGTGATTTTGGGCGTTTCTTACCCAGTAAATCAACATCAGCATCACTCAGCACGACATGCAAAGTTACGGCAACCTTTTTAGAAGGCCCGATAACAATAGAATAGAACAGGTTTCTTGCATTATCCTGAATCCCCTGAACAACTAAAGAATTACCAGAAGAGATAATTGTATCATCTTCGAGAATATGAACTTCCTTTCCAGCCGCATTCTTTGTTTTTGCAAAGCCAACCACCTCTTCCTTCGCATTTAGAATGGGTCTAGGAGAATTATGGATACTAATATCTTCGGCGACAAACTCACCATTTTGCTTAAGCTTCTTTGTTTTAGGATCAATAAGCTTGTGTCCGCTTTGTGATACAATCGCTGCTTCAATACGAGAATTCTTTGAATAGAAATCTTCAGTAAATTTGCTGGGAGCATCAGGCCAAACCCAATACTGGGGTCGTAACAATCGATTTATCCCTTGCCAGGGATCATCTTGTACATCAAGGAAAACTTCAATATTTTCAGGCTTTATACCCCTTTTCTCGAGAATTTGAGTCACTTGATTGCCGTTAGGAAGAATTGTTAACTCCTGAGGGGTTAAACGAGCTGCATATAAGTAGACCGGAAGTCCAAGATTCTTACGTGCTGATTCTTCATCTAATATACTATAGGGATGAATAACAGGCATTTGTGGAATTGAAACTTCAGGATATTGTTTTGTATTTTCTATTCCTGCCCTATAGACATTAATTTTTCCTAGAGAAAAGTGATACACCTCTCTAGGTTCAAATTCTCCTTGTACTTTGGGAGCAGATTTATTTTCAGCTAATTCTTCTCGAGCCCGCATGGATAAATTATCGAAGTTCGCGAGCACAGCAGCTTTGATGATTTCTTCCTCATTCTGATTAATAGTCTTATACCCTTTTAGAACTTCTTCAACCACTTCTTGGGGTGTGATACGTTCTTTTGAAACCAAAAGAGTTTTTATTCGTTCTAATACTTTCTCACCAACATCCTCACTTATTTTCTTTAAATCCTTTTCACCCGAGGCTCCTCCAGAGGAACTCCCTGATTTAACCGTGTTAGGATCGACGAAGGATGTGATGCCAGAGTCATCAAATACATGGCTTTCAATTGCATATCCAAGCTGACGTTCTGCTTCAGTTGAGTCAGTCCCATCTAGAACTAATCGTTGAAAGTGAAGTCCTCCATAACCAACATGAAGTGATTTAGCTGCATCACCTGCCCTATAAAAACCCATGAGGGTCATCTGTCGCTCTTGATTTTCACCAGGAAAAAACCGCCACAAATATACATTCGTGTTCGTTAGGAATCCCCAAGCCAGTGCAACTTCTGTGGGAATATATTCCATATTGTTTTTGTAACCCATTATTAAGTTTACAAAATTATCTTCATTCACGACTTGAGCCTCATTAATTTCATTTGCAACATAGAAATCAGGGTTGGTAAGTAGCAGATGGGGATCAGGAAGTATGGTCATGACAATCTGACGCATTTTAAGAGCCTCGGGTGTGTTCCCTCTGCCTGCAGCAATGATTGCATCAAGAAGTTCATTTCGGGGCATTTGTAGAGAATAACAGAGGCAATCTCCATCTCCTCTAACGTTGTAGCGCCAAAACTGCCTTCCATCAAAAATACGTTGAGCTTCAGCTAAAGATGGATTCTCAGCCTCAATATGCGTCGGGTTAAAGATACGAATGCGATCATTAAATTCAGGAAGCTCGGTTGGTGCATCAAAAAGAGAAAGAAGGAAGTTTAAGCCTTCATCATTTAGAAGATGAAATAAAGCGTGACCCTGTAACAAATCAAATGTGACATCTCCTTTTAAGGACAAGTCTTTTATGATAGAATTCGCAAGTTTTATTTGTTCGGTAGATGCGTTAGCTGACGAACCAGATGGGCTTCCATTTTCTTCATGATTCTCCAGACCGAGAATGGATAAAACCCTTTTTTTTCCCTCAGGACTTAATTTTTTAAAGTCCGTAAGCATACCAACGGCTTGGCGTCTTTGATTTAAATTCTCAATTTCAAGTCCCCATCCAACAACATGTTGGAAGCGTTCATGCTCCTTCAGAGCTTTGCCTTCTTGTTTAAGTCGATTATATTCATCGCCCTGTAGACCTATAGCACCGGCTTCTAATATGGCAAGCCTTTGCTGAACATTAGCCTCGATCTCAGGAGAACCCGTTTTCCCAACTTTCTCTTTTAGTTTTGCAGCCTTAGCTTGAATTTTTGGGACGTCTGCAATGCTGATGTCAAAGTCAGATGCTTTGATTGAAGCTGTGCTCGCCAATAAAGAAATTGTCATAAACGTAAAATAACGCTTCATAAAAACACCTATACACATAATCTATAATTAATTATATAGCATTTTTTATTAAGAATGCAAATAATTTAAGGATGTAGTAAGTTTAGTGAAGTTTGCTCTTACATAAAGAAATGATAAGTATTCCTTTTAACCTCGGCCAAAAGGAATACTCTTCATCAGGCTTACCCAGCCAACATCGCAAGCAATAGAAGCGCCACAATGTTGATGATCTTGATCATCGGGTTAACGGCAGGACCCGCGGTGTCTTTGTAAGGATCACCAACCGTATCCCCTGTCACGGCCGCTTTGTGAGCCTCAGACCCTTTACCGCCAAAGTGTCCATCTTCGATGTACTTCTTCGCGTTATCCCAAGCGCCGCCACCGGAGGTCATTGAAATGGCCACAAAGAGGCCCGTAATAATGGTTCCCAGAAGCATCGCACCCAAAGTCGTGAATGCCTGAGCTTGCCCTGCAACCCAAAGGATTACAAAGTAAACAACAGGGGGCGCAAGGACGGGAAGCATTGACGGGATAATCATTTCCCGAATCGCAGCTTTCGTCAGAAGATCCACAGCTTTGCTGTATTCAGGCTTTGCCGTTCCTTCCATGATCCCTTTGATTTCCTTAAACTGGCGACGCACTTCGATGACAACTGCTGCACCAGCTCGTCCAACAGCCTTCAGGCCAAGAGCTCCGAAGAGATAAGGCAACATTCCACCGATGAAAAGCCCCACAACAACGTAAGGATCTTGAAGCCTAAACTGAATGTTCAGCTGTGGGAAATAGTGCGTTAAATCCTCTGTGTAGGCGGCAAACAGAACGAGGGCCGCAAGACCCGCAGATCCAATCGCATATCCTTTTGTCACAGCCTTCGTTGTATTTCCGACGGCATCCAATGCGTCCGTAATCTTACGAACGGCTGGAGGCAAATCAGCCATTTCAGCAATTCCGCCTGCGTTATCCGTTACAGGACCGTACGCATCAAGAGCCACAATCATACCCGCAAGGGCAAGCATCGTCGTTGCTGCAATCCCGATTCCAAAGAGTCCTGCATTCATAAAGGAAACAAGGATTCCTCCGCAAATGACAAGCACGGGGAGTGCTGTTGCTTCCATGGAAACAGCCAATCCTTGGATGATATTCGTCGCATGACCTGTCGTGGAGGCTTCCGCAACACTGCGAACAGGACGAAAGTTTGTTGCTGTATAATATTCAGTAATCCAGACAAGAAGACCTGTGACAACAAGCCCTGTCAAAGCACTGTAAAGAATATTCATCCCTGTGAATGATAATCCTTCAACGGATAAAGGCTGATGAAGACCCACAAGTTCCATTGTGATCCACACGATGAGGCCTGCTGAAATCACTGACGCAACGATAAGCCCCTTATAGAGAGCCGCCATAATGTTCTGAGATGACCCTAGACGCACAAAGAATGTACCGACAACAGATCCAATGATGCACACAGCTCCGATCGCGAGAGGATAGATCAGCATGGTTTCTTGGAGAGCGCCTGTGAAGAAAATGGCTGCAAGCTGCATGGTTGCAACAATGGTCACCACATAGGTTTCAAAAAGGTCAGCCGCCATACCTGCGCAGTCTCCAACGTTATCTCCAACGTTGTCAGCAATCACGGCTGCGTTACGGGGGTCATCCTCTGGAATTCCCGCTTCAATTTTACCCACAAGGTCAGCGCCAACGTCAGCCCCTTTTGTAAAGATACCGCCACCGAGTCGCGCAAATATGGAAATAAGGGAGGCACCAAAGCTTAAGGACAGAAGAGCAACCATAATGTGGCGAATATCCATGTCCCCCGTACGGAGGTACGTGTAATACAACGTCACACCGAGAAGACCCAATCCAACCACGAGCATCCCTGTAATCGCACCGGATTTAAAAGCAATATCAAGAGCTGGTACTAATCCCGTTCTTGCCGCTTCTGCCGTCCGTACGTTCGCACGTACGGAGACATTCATGCCGATGTATCCTGCGATACCGGATAAAAACGCACCTGTGACGAATCCAATCGCAGAATATTTCCCGAGCACAGCCCCTAGAAAAATTGCGACAACTACACCCACAAGAGCGATGGTTGTATACTGGCGGTTTAGGTAAGCACTGGCTCCCTCTTGAATAGCCGCAGCGATTTCTTGCATACGCGGTGTTCCGGTGGGACACGCAAAGACTTTACGACTCGCGTAAGCTCCATAGAGTAAGGCGAGGACGGCACAAGCCAGAATGTAAAAGGTAATCGTTGACATCTGTTTCCCTTTGTTTGTTAATAATTGCGATGATTTCCCTGGACTTTCCAGAGTCATCTCCTGTAATGAGATGGAAGATGCCAGAAATGATATTAATGATCAATGGATTTTATTTATAAATGATACCTCACCCCCTTCCCCGTTCCTATGGTCGCCGGAAAGCACGCAAACTGAGAGATCAGTCTCAGCGTGCCTATGATGACGTTCTGCCTCTTGTCGAGTTGAATCCGGAAGCTCTTTTTCCAAGTCAAAAGGTCTGGCTTGAAATTGGATTTGGCGGCGGTGAGCATATGCTCGCACAACTCGATCAAAACCCTGATATTTCCATGATTGGGTGTGAGCCCTTTCTGAATGGCGTTGCAAAATTTCTGACCCATCTTTCCCCCAAAGATTACGGTCGCGTGAGAGTTTGGCATGAAGACGTAAGGATTTTACTCGAGAAAATTCCTGATGGTTATTTCGAACGCGCCTTTATTTTATTTCCTGATCCTTGGCCGAAGAAGCGCCATCACTTTCGTCGTCTTATTTCCAAGCCGTTTATGGACGAACTCCTCCCCAAACTTAAGAGCGGCGCTCGTCTCTATGTCGCAAGCGATGATGCCCCTTATGTAGAGCAAATTCAGGATGTTCTGTATCACCACCCCGTCCTTACCTTATTGGATGGACCGCCCTCTCCCGATCCCTCAACATGGGGTCCACGTCCTGAAGGGTGGCCACCAACTCGGTATGAACAAAAGGCCCTCAAAGCGGGCAAAGTGTGCGCCTATATGGTGTTTCAAAGGAAGTAAATTTCATCCTTGCTTCCAAGTACAAATCGTCCTAAGTTAAAGAATATTTCTATAGTTGGTATTATTCTGGAGGACCCTATGTTAAAAAAAATACTTTTCATTATTTTGATTTTTGCTCACCAAACAGCTTTTGCAATGAAGCCCACGGCTGATGATTTTTTGCCTAAATCCAACCAAAACAATAAAAAAGGCAAGGATCTTACCCAACTCATTCGTGATGGCATCAAATGTGAATTGTTAAAGAAAGGTTCCTTGGATGAATACGCTGATCAAAGCCAGAAAAAAGAAGTGAGGCAAAGCTTAAAGGCGGGTGAGGAAAACGATACATTTGCAACAGACGAAGATATAGAGCTAAACCACGCAAGGCCTGATTTTTTTACCACGAAATCCGATTTCTTTTCAGAGGAAACTTCCTTATTAGAATGCAATGAGGGCAGTTTGCAAAGATGTATCAAAGGCATCGATTCTTTCCTTGATAAGACCGCGAATGATTCCTCTGAATTATACGGTATAGGAATGCAACTTACCGGAGTTCTTATGCAAAGATCGATTGAGGCCAATCTCACTGAGTCTGATAGAAGTGTGATACAACGGCTCACAGATAACAAAGAAAGAGAGTCACAACCTTATAATGAGGCAACCTTAAGGCTTTATAGGTTTGTTCAAGTGTTGGCGTGTTGTGAAAAGCAAAGCAAAGGAATCCTGGACAAACCCCTTCCTGAAAAGAGGAATGCAAGAGCTTCCGAAGATCTTCATTATGAGCGCGAACATTACCATGCGCACAAAAGGGATGCCCTGTCAGAACAAAATTTATCTCTGTCTTATCCTCTCTATTGCAGTATGTTCTTAGTGAATTTGTGTCTGCTAGAAAGTGAGCAAGCTCAATCAAAAGAAATAAAGTCAGTTATTCAAACAATGGTTACCTCATTTCCAACAACCTCAGTACTCTTTGTAATTAAAAATGACTTGCTCATCACCTACATGGAAATGCTCCTTAACAATGAAACATTTGATAAATATAGATCATCTTGTGGATTAGATTTTGGAGTCTGGGCCCGCTATGCCTATGATCACAGGGATCAGGTAGATCAAAAGTCTAAGTTATATTGGCTTATGGACCGCTCTCCAAGCGCATTTGGACTTTCATCACCACAATTAACACGATCCGATGGGGGTTTTGGATCGTTACCCTCCTCTCCTTCGCTGTCAAAAGCATCTCCCCCAACAACACGGAGAGGTAATGATCTATTAAATTCACTTAAGAAATCACTTAAAATTGAACCTAAACGTATAAGTTCATCAGGATCTGTATTGCAGTTACCTCGGGCATCAGGTTCAAAATCTCCAAAGTCTCCTCGGTCGCCAAGATCTCCGAAGAAGGATTCAACGTCTCCTAGGAGCTCCTTAACTGAGTCATTGGGGAACGTGATCTCTAGTTTGACGCGATCCTCAGAATCTTTGAGAGTCCCTAAATTTTCTCCCCCCTCATCAAGATCTCCCTCTCCTAGCCGAAGGAAGAAGAATGATGCAACACCAGTACCCAGTTCACCTCCGGAGCAAAATGAAGTCACTCCCGCTGCCGCTACTGGCTTAAGAACTGCAGGACGTTTTGCTCTTGAGAAAAGTCAAGGCGCTGAGGAGTCAGATGAGTAGGCGACGTCTTTTTTACAGCTATTCTACCTTGCTTCGTTGCAACTCCTGATCTACCTTCGGCATTGTAAAATTTTTCGGAGGACAATGTTAATGCGCCACTTATTATTTTTTTTCATAACCCTTACCCTCTCTCAAGCTGGGTTTGCAATGGACCCAAATTCTGAAGAGACTTCCCCTTCTTCACACAGACGACCAAAAACGACTGTTGCAATAGAAGACCTCATGCCGCTTGTATCATTTATAGCTCGCTTTGGGAATTCAGTTCCCTTCACAGAAGAAATAGATAAACTAGAAGTTCTTACGTTAGCTTATGGTTTTGCCAAACATTTTAAATCCATAAATGATAAACGCTTAACCGGTGGAGATAATATTGTTTTCCTTATAAATCGCTTAAATAAGCTCAAAGAAAATCGTCATACTGTTTGCCGTGCAACGAAAGTTTTAATGACAGACGAGATGACTGAACACAATGTCACCAACCTCTTAAGTGCTGTAGGTGATCTTGAAGGTGATTATGTAGACAAATGTCAGGCGGTGAAAAGTTTAGTGACACCGGAAATGAATGCTGATGATATTTGCATTTTACTGATGAATATAGATTTCTGGGGGCCAAATTTCAAAATGATCGCCGCAGTGGCTCAACGCATCATTTCACCTGATATGAATCTTTATGACGTAAGACAAAGCATCCAACAAGTAAGAGCAATGGATGATAATCTTCTTTGTTTACTCTCAAATACCATGAAAAAAACAGAATTAAACGTAAATGAAACTCTACTGCGCGTGGTAAAGCTTTGGGAAAGCTCTAAAGATCTTTGTAAGGAAGCCTTCCCCCTCTTAACCGCGGATATGGATGTCTCTGAATTTGAACAAATTATAGAATCAAAAAAGCAGTCTTCCGTGGAGTAATTTACCTTGATTTGTTTTAACCTTCATGCTCTCTTGTTCTCGTATTAATGTTCTGGAGGTTTACATGTTAAAGCATCACTCACCCATCAAATATCGTCTCGTCTCTCTTATGACCCTTGCCGCATTGATGGGAACGTCGCAAGCTGGATTTGCAATGGATCCCGAAGAGCAAAGGGTTCCGTCTCCCCGTACGACCCCTGTATCACTCGATAGAGAAGCCTGCCGAAAATTAGCGACTGAGTATCAATTGGGGGAAGAGGATCAAATCCTTCAGGCCATACAAAATCTGGGAGAGAATCGCGCAGACCTCTTAAAAAAAGCGAATGAAGAGTGTTTCTTCCGTTTCTTTCACGAGGACTGGTGTTTCGAAAGCAGAAAGGCAGACCCTGATGTAAAAAATATTCCTCCCTCAATGAACACTCTTGAAGCTCTGGAATCCTTGAATTCCATTAAACATTTCGGAGATGATCTACCTCGAACTCTCGGGAATTTGAACTCCTTGACAAGCACTTTTTTATTTCCGGTATTTAAAGACGAGTTCGGTAAAGTAGCAACGGCTGCAAGACAAATAGGATCAATATTTAAAGAAGGCGATACAGGAGCTATTTTTGACAGTTTTTGTGCAAAATACAAATTAACGCGTATTTTTAGTGATGAATTTCTTTATTTGATAGATGTTATAAAAGCCTTTGGAGATAAGGCTCACACATCATTGTTAGAAGATTTTAAGGGCCGAAAAATTTATTCTCCAAACGATAGTTACAGTCATTTCTTTCAAGAGCTTGATGAATTTTGTGCACAACGTTTAGGGTCTGCATGGACGCCTAGAGGAACATTTGAAGAACGGCCCTATAAAGCCATGAAATTGGATGATAATTTTATTGAAACCTATATAAGGTCCTTTGTTCCCATCTGTGAGTCAAGAAAGGCTGACCGGCGTCACAAGGCAGTTATCTATGAATTTGTTAATCGCCCTGAAATCCGACAGAAATCGGTTCAAATTGCTCAAAGAATTTTTGGGGATGAATCACCTTCTTATCGTTACATTCAGAGTTGGGTTTCAGGTATAGACTATTATGATGAAGTTGACGGATGGTTAAAACGAACAGCTCCCTTTAGTAGCGCCGGACAGTGGCCTCAAATCAGTGAATTTACATCGTATCCTCTTGAGGCGTTTCGGCAAGCTACCGCATTTGTTGAGGAAAACAAAATAAATGAGAGATGGAATAATTGTAATTTCGCACGAGACCAATTGAAAACGATTATGCGGTATATCAGACAACAAAAGCAGCTCCCCACCCTTGAGGAGGTTAACTCTTGGATTGAGAGGGATCGTTTCTCCAACACTGTATCCAAAGAAACGGTTACAATAGGGGTTAAAACATATTTGTGAAATGCATATTCAAAATGTCTGCAGTTTAAGAGGATTTGCCGCTTATTGAAGAGGGACAACTGCAAAAGAACTGCTCCATAAGCAGAGGTATAATATGAAATTAATTTGGTTAACAGATACTCATCTCAATTTTCTTCATAAAGAAGACAGAATGAGCTTTTATCAAAAAATTAAGGAAACCTCTGGCAACAAAGTTGTCATCACTGGTGATATTGCAGATGCTCCTTCTATTTCCAGTTTGCTAACAGAAATGGCAAAAGCCATTAACATACCAATATACTTTGTTCTCGGTAATCATGACTACTATCATGGGAGTGTTGATTTGGTAAGGCAAGAGATGATTGCCTTAACAGAACAAGAACCATTGCTGCATTGGCTCCCCATAGCAGGAGTGCAACATTTAGGTCATGAAACCATTTTACTAGGGCAAGACACTTGGGCTGATGGACGTTATGGGGATTATGCAAATAGCCTTGTATCTTTGAATGATAGCCGAATGATTGCAGATTTGTTTCAAAGCAAAATCCTTGGCAAATACGCCTTGCTTGACAAGATGCAAGAATTGGCAGACAAGGATGCCAACCATCTTAAAGTAAATTTAATCAATGCGATTAAGAATCAAACCCTTAAGAAAATAATTATTGCCCTCCATGTGCCCCCTTTTCCGGAAGCTTCTCTCTATGAAGGAAAGATGAGCAATGATGATTTTCTTCCTTTTTTCACTTCAAAAGCAACAGGGGATGTCCTATTACAAATTTCGAAAGAAAATAGAGATATTGAATTTTTAGTGCTTTGTGGCCATACACATAGCAAAGCTTATTGGGCACCTCGTAACAATCTCATTGTAAAAGTAGGAGCAGCCGACTATGGAAAGCCAGAGATTCAAGAAACAATCTCTATTTGAAGAATCCTGCTGCAACTAACTTTTGCAAAACTTGAATACATCTTTCCTATTCATAGGAAAACATTAAGATAGGAAATGCAAATTGTCAGTTCTATTTTTCCTAATCTTAAGAAAATGTGTTCTTAGGAAAAACATAGTTTCTCTGGTAAAATGACAGGTGGCACCATCACCTCTCCCCTTGTGGGAGAGGTCGCCCTAATGGGCCACTGCCATTAAGTTAGGGGAAAGCCCTCCCCGTTGGGGTCGTCCCACTGCCATTAAGTTAAGGAAAAATGCCCACCACCTGGGTCGTCCCGGAAACAAGAATATCTTGAGCGAAGCTCAAGTCTTCTTGTTGTCCGGGATCCAGACCAATTAATTATTGCGTAGCAATGCAACTGATCTTTAAGAAAGAGATTACACCATTGCTTCGCAATGAGTTGTTGTCCTGGATCCCGGGTTATGAGAAATCTAAGCTTCGCTTAGCATTTCTCATCCCCGGGACGACGCCAGCGGGGATGGCTTTCCCTTAACTTAATGGCAGTGGCCCTAATGGGCGGGTGAGGGGTGCCTCTTCAAGAACGCGTATG
>JABDDK010000013.1 GCA_013287665.1 Alphaproteobacteria bacterium | reverse complement strand
TCGCAATATCACTAAGGAGTGGAAATTCTGATTACTGACATCTGATTTCTGACATCTGAGCTTCCCCTCACCCGCCTCTTCGAGGCGACCTCTCCCACAACGGGGAGAGGTGAAGAATATCCAAGGCCCTTTTTACGACTTGATTTTGAGAGGGAGGATGCTTATGTTCCTAACAGTTAACCTCGGAGTATGTATACATGGATAACACCCTTGCGAATGAAGATCTCGCGCCCGTTTCCTTAAAGAATAAGAATTGGACCAGCTTTAACTTCTTTACTCTCTGGGTGGGGATGTCCGTTCAGATTCCGACCTATATGATGGCGTCCTCCCTTATTGAAGGGGGCATGAATTGGCTCCAGGCGCTGGTTACGATCTTTATTGGAAATGCGATTGTGTTGATTCCTATGATTCTGAATGGCCATGTGGGTGTGAAGTACGGCATTCCTTATCCTGTCTTTACGCGGGCAAGCTTTGGGATCTTAGGATCCAATATTCCAGCCCTTTTGAGAGCACTCGTTGCCTGTGGATGGTTTGGGATTCAAACCTGGATCGGTGGGACGGCTATATACACACTTGTCCTGCAACTCTTTCCTGACGTTCGTAACATCACCGGCGAAGTTTTAGGTGTTGGTTACATTCCCTTCCTTTGTTTCATGACCTTCTGGTTCATGAACATGTTCTTTGTGTGGAAGGGTCTTAACTCCATTAAATGGCTGGAAGCGCTGTGTGCACCGTTCTTGATTATCGGCGGAGTGGCGCTTCTGTATTGGGCCTATACGAATGCAGATGGCATTACCCAGGTCTTTGAGACAAAGTCTAAGTTTGAAACGTCTGCTGACTTTTACAGGTTCTTCTTCCCCGCCCTCACCGGAATCATTGGATTCTGGGCAACGTTGAGCTTGAATATCCCTGACTTCACTCGCTATGCAAAAGACCAAAAATCACAGGTTATCGGTCAGATATTCGGACTTCCCACAACCATGACATTCTTTGCGTTCATTGGTGTGGCCGTGACGAGCTCAACACTTGCTATCTATGGGGAAGCGATTTGGGATCCTATCATCCTGATTCAGAAGTTTGACAACCCGCTCGTCGTTATATTTTCCGTCATCACGGTTTTGCTCGCAACACTTACCACAAACGTCGCAGCCAACGTTGTAGGCCCCGCCAATGACTTCTCAAACCTTGCCCCCCGTTACATCAACTTCTCAAGAGGGGGCCTTATTACAGGAATCCTCGGGATTGTCATGATGCCCTGGAAGCTCATTGCTGATCCGTCTGGCTATATCTTTACGTGGCTGATTGGATACTCGGCGCTTTTGGGTCCGATAGCTGGCATTATCCTCGTGGATTATTTCATCATCCGCCGAACAGTTTTAAACGTCGAGGATCTCTATAGAAGAGACGGAGAGTACACTTATGTGAATGGGTACAACCCGAAGGCCATCATTGCCCTGTTACTCGGTGTTCTTCCTAACATCCCTGGTTTCCTTGTGCAGATTAAGGTGATTCCTGCAGACTCCGTCTTTCAGTTCCTCGTTCCTCTGTACCACTATGCGTGGTTCATTGGCCTCTTTATCTCCGCCTTCAGCTATGGATTGTTGATGGCGGCAGAGAGAGAAGTGCAAGAATTAAGGCCGTCCTTACAATAATAAATTTGTGAGGCACCATCACCTCTCCCCAGCGTGGGAGAGGTCGCCTCGAAGAGGCGGGTGAGGGGGATTAAAATCATTCCTAAAATTCCATGTATTTTATAGCCTGCCTGTCATATTTCCCCCTCACCCGCCGCTGCGCGTCGACCTCTCCCACGTGGGGGAGAGGTGAAGAAGCTTATCTCCCCAGCTTCAACCTCAACGAATTCGTCACAACCATCACGCTGCTTGCGGCCATGGCGCCTCCAGCGATTTCGGGGCTGAGGTGACCAAAGGCAGCAAAGCCAATGCCAACCACATTAAAGATGAAGGCCCAAAAGAGGTTCTCTTGGATAATTGCGAAGGTGCGTCTTGCCAAGCGAAAGGCCTCGGGGATGAGGTCGAGTGAGGGACGCATCAAGGTGATGGGGGCCGCATTCATCGCAACGTCCGTTCCCGATCCCATGGCAAATCCGACGGTGGCTGCAGCAAGGGCAGGGGCATCATTCACGCCGTCTCCCACCATAGCCACCCAATGTTCTCGTTGCTCTTGAGCCTTAATGTAGTTGATCTTATCCTGAGGCTTAAGGCCTGCATAAACTTGATCCACACCAACTTTCGCCCCAACGGCCATGGCCGTTTCCTTATTGTCACCCGTAAGCATAACCGTTTTAAGATTCATCTCTTTGAGAGTCTCAATCGTTGAATAAGCTTTATTTCGGGGCATATCGGTCAGACGAAAGATAGCAAGAAGATTCGAATCTTCACCTAAGTAAACGGAGGTTTGTCCAGCCTTAGGAGGGCTTGAAACCTTGATCCCGTGATCTTCCATCAGCTCTTGAGCCCCAAGATAATAGAGGACGCCATTTACTTTTCCTTGAACACCTTTTCCAGGGAGTGATTCGAAATCCTCAACGGTGAATAGCTTCTTGCCCTTAATGGCTTTAATGAAGGCATCGGCTAAAGGATGCTCGCTGCCGCGTTGAAGGGACGCGGCAATGAGAAGGACTTGATCCTGACGCACTTCAGAAAGAGACTCGAAAAAGCTCAAACTAAATTTGCCCTCTGTAAGGGTGCCCGTTTTATCAAACACAACTTGGTCAACTTTCCTCAAGGCTTCGAGGCTCTCTAAGTCTTTGATAAGTATTCCTTTTCTAGCCGCTTCTCCCATGGACACAACAATGGCTGTCGGTGTTGCAAGGCCAAGGGCACAAGGGCAAGCCACGACAAGGACTGAGACGGCTGAGATAAGGGCAAATTGAAAACCTGATCCTGCAAGATACCATCCTGCAAAGGTCAAGACGCTGATTCCGAGAACAGCGGGTACAAAAACAGCAGAAACCTTATCCACAAACTTTTGGATGGGGGCGCGTGAGGATTGAGCCACTTCAACAAGGTGAATGAGTCGTGAAAGAGTTGAACGATCTCCAAGGGTTGTGGCTTCAAGGTAAAGGACCCCTGATGCATTTATTGTCCCGCCCGTGACTTTAGCGCCTGTCTCTTTTAGAACAGGAAGACTTTCACCCGTGATCATGGATTCATCGACCTCACTTTTTCCTTCGAATATAACGCCATCAACAGGAATCCGTTGCCATGCCTTGACCATAATATGATCGCCTTTTCTGATCTCATGGCTCTGGACTTCCACATAAGCGCCGTCCTTCAAGACGAGTGCGGTGGGTGGTGTAAGCTTCATAAGGGATTGAACGGCGGCATTTGCGGATCGCTTTGCTCTATCTTCGAGAACTCGACCAAGAAGAACCAGGGTAATAACGATAGCTGAGGCTTCAAAATAGAGATCATGGCTATGAAGGATAACGGCCCCAACGCTATAAAAGTAGGCAGCAGACGTGCCCAATGTGACAAGGAGATCCATATCAGCCGTAAATCGCTTGAGAGCATGCCATGCCGCTCTATAGAAGCGCCGCCCTGACCAAAACTGAACGACGGTGGCGCAGATGAGTTGAATGTAAGGCGAAACAGGCACTCCAAACATATGGACAATTAGAGGAAGGCTGAACAGGATGGCAACAATAAGGTCTGAATACCGTGGACCTCCATGACTCATATGATGATCGTGGGGAGCAGATTCATGAACGACCCTTGCTCCATATCCGACGCGATCAATGGCGTCTATAACCGCTTGAATAAGGGCAGGGGAGGGAGCAAGCGTTTCAACAGAGGCCTTTTCACTCACAAAGTTGACGGATGCATTATCCACGCCTTCAACAGAGGCTACAGCTTTTTCAACCTTGGTTGCGCAGGCAACACAATGCATTCCATCAATCTTAAACTGGAGTGTGTTCTTCATATCCCTATCCTGGGAATGGCTCCATTACATTTTCTTCTTCATTCTTCAAGCGTTGTTCTGGCGTTAATAAGAGCGTGCCATCTTTTTGATGAGTTGTGCTTTTTGTTTCACTCTTTTGTTGTGGTGTGGATGTGTTTGCTGCATCTGCATTTGCAGTCCCATAACTATTGAGTAATAAGACAACTCCAGCTAATAGGATTATATTTTTTGATTCAATTTTCATTTTTATTTTTCCTTTCCTGAATAAGACTAAATTACGCCTGAAAGGTTAAGAATTCGTAAGTGACTAAAAATCGTCATTGCAATGACGGTCTTTTCTGATATCTGATTACTGATTTCTGCTGTTCTGCACCAGCCCGCCTACGCCAAGGCTTCGGCGCGCAGCCTCCGCTCTAACGGCCTTAGGCTGGCTTGCCAGCCGAAGCCCGTAAGGGCGAAGGCTGGTAGCGGAGGAGGGATTTGAACCCCCGACAAACGGATTATGATTCCGCTGCTCTAACCAACTGAGCTACTCCGCCGTATAGGATATCTTCAGATTAATATAGGTGGTGCCCAGAGAGGGATTTGAACCCCCGACACAGGGATTTTCAGTCCCTTGCTCTACCAGCTGAGCTATCTGGGCCCACCTGCTAGGTTCTATAAATAAAATTTGAGCTTTTGTCCACCCCTGTTGGTGAAAAGGTAGAAAAAATATTCTTCAACAGTCACCAATGAAAAGACTTATTTCTCTTTCTTTTCCTTGGTTGTGGGTGTGTCAGGATGAAATTTATGATGTTTCATAATTTCTTTTACCTTCTTTTCTTCCCATTCAGGAGAGAGAAAAGAAGAGCGATGGAACATCAAAGGTGTGACACCTGAACGAGAGGCTCGAAGAACAAGAGCAATCGCCCAAACGAGCATAACATACTTTGGCCAAAACGTTCCCGTTCGGTCAAAAGTCAACCAAATAAGGATTAAGACTGAATTCACGATCGCAAAATTGATGAGATCTTTGTAGAACATCTTTAAAGCTTTCACCTTTTTACGGACTTCTTCTTCACGTGTCATCGTGTTTTCTCCTCTATAAACAATTAATGTCTTATTTATAGAATACTACAAAGCTATTTAGCAATAGTTAATATATAAAAATTGTGTATTGGAAAAAGGAAATTGAATTGACAACTGAAAAGGAAGGCATAAGATATATGCAAATCGAATGGAACGACAATGATTCAGCTTTCACACACAGAAGCCTTTGTACTGGACTTAGTTAAGCAACAGAAAACGATCGATATTTCTGAGTGCTTAATGATTTATGCCTGTGCCTTTTTAGATCACGTTGAGACTATGCCGGAGATGAGTTTAAATGCTGAAGAATTCCTCATAAAGTTTTGGGCACAACAGACACCGCTATTGGATGCTCTTACATCGCTTCAGAAGTCTAAGCAATTGGTACAGAAAACCAGTAATCTATTTGATGGGTTTTCTCATCTGAACTTCGAAGCTATTAAGATATCGCCTGAGTCTCAGCTCTTTAGCAGTCTTAAAAATGCGGAAAGACGCAAGGTTGTCGAAATATTTAATGATGCCCTTACTCAATTCTTGAAAAAGCATAATCATAAAGGCACTAAGTATGAGCTTCGATATTTTTGGCCTCAAGAACTCATGCCTGAGGTTATTGATTTTGGGACAGGTTTATTTGAGGCTGAAGCCTATACCTATAAGGCTAATGAAGATGTTTATTGGATATATGACTCTAGCGTAAACATTAAAGTAAGGGGCGATGAACTCCATATAAAAGAATGTATTCAGAACATTGATCACATTGGTCAATTTTCAAAAAAGAGCAAAATAAAACTTCCTCTTAAGACACCGCTTTTTGATTCGGAGTCCTTTGAATCCATTACGGTTAGAAAACAGAGATATATGAGGAAATTTGAGGATAAAACGAAAGTCGAATTATCTACTATCCAGCTGAAGGGCCAAGAGTGGAAAACGATTTGCCTTGAATCAAAAAGCTTTGAAACTGTACTTGCCCTCTCTCTGTTCATAAATCCTGAGGGTGCTGAAAGACTTACCTATACTGACTTTGTTCATAAGTATGGTCGAGCGTAACGACAAAAAACAACTTTAGCAGCGCCTATAACACGTTCGGTCTCAACAATCAAAGAGGGCGGAAGGGTTAACATTTCAGCTTTGCTTAGCTCAATAACAATAACGGCTTTTTCTGATATCCATCCTTTGGACAATAGCTGTTCGAGTGTTGGGAGGACTAAAGCATTGTTATAAGGAGGATCTAAAAAGATGAGATCATAGGGATGGGGGGCTGCTTTTAAATACAAGGCATCTAGGGGAAGAATGCAGGAGTGAGGTAAATCAAAGGATTTTACATTCGCTTCCAACACGGAAAGCGCTGTAGAGTCATTTTCAATAAAGGATACGGATTTCGCACCTCTCGAGTAGGCTTCAAGCCCTAAGGCACCAGTCCCTGCAAAAACATCCAATACATCTTTATGCAAAACAACCTTTGAGCCAAAGACTGGATTGTGCAGCAATATATTAAATATCGTCTCACGCGCTCGGTCAGAGGTGGGGCGCGTTCCTTCATGTTTAGGCGAAAGGATTTTCTTACCCCGAAATAACCCTCCAACGATTCTCATGTGAGATTTAATAAGCTACTTTCGGATATAGCCATTTGCATAAGAGATTATCGAGTGAAATCTTACCTGGCCCATAGCAAAGAATAATGCCGAGCAAGAAGGCCCAATAAAGGTGCTCATTCGAATTCAAATAAGTGAATTGAATAACGGCTGTCATCGCGAGAAGTGGCAGAACAGAGACGCGCGCGAATAGGCCGATGACAAGGAAAATGGGGCACGTCAGCTCAAAAGTTGCTGTGATATAAGCAGCAATGTCAGGTGGTAAAAGGGGAACTTTATATTCATTTTCAAAGAGCATCAGGGTTGTTGACCAGCTCTGAATCTTTGACTGGCCGGAATACCAAAAGATCTGTGCCATCCAAAACCGAATCCCGAGTATCAAAACGGGGCCTAAGATTTTTTCAAGAAAATGAGTTATTGAGACGTAGAGTTTAATAACACGTGGATTATGTGATGCCATTTTTTTATTCCTTATGATTTAAAAGCATAGTTTGAAAATACTCCATTTTTGAGAGAAAAGGAAAGGAATTCATGAAATTGAAATCCTTCAAGGCTTATTTTTTCTAGAGCCTCGATAAGGGTGTCCCCTTTTTGGAGCTGTGAATATAGGGTAAAGGAAGTCTCTGAAATCCAATGAACATTTACTTTTCTCAGAGGCCTTACAACAAGAGCATAAGACCCTCTCTTTTCAAGAGTAATACCCTCAACTTCGTCATCAAGCACCGCCATAACTTGATCAAGGGGTTGCGTTGATGAAAAGAGATGGGCACTCGGATGCAGCATTAATAAGAGACTTTCAAATTGTTCAGGCTTGATATCTTTAAAATCTTCACCTGTTAAGGGGCGCTGATCTTCTGCGCTATAAGATAAGTGCATTAGCCACTCTAATCTTGCAAAGTCTGATAGATAGGCCAGTTTTTGAGTTGGTTTATATTTTGTGAGGAAGTTAGGAAAGTCTTCGCCCCATTCATAAAGGTTTCCTTCAAGGGGAAGTCTTTTCTCAGTATGAATATAAGTGTGAGCCGCTCCCTTGGCACAATCTTCCCCAATCAGCTTCCACGTCAGCGGATAGGCGATTGAAAGGCAGTTGATAAGGGCTTGAACAATATTATTGTGATAAATGGAAAGGCGATTTTGTGGAGAGGGACCGTTAACAATAATATTATCTTCAAAGGAAGAGCCGTGTCTGAAGCTCTTAAGAAAATCTTGTTGAAGTGAGAGTAAGTGACTCATAGATAAGCCTCAGCTTTTTTCGCTTCATTGTGGAGAGTTTCAAAGTCAGGCAAATCTGAATCCCATTCAATGAGAGTCGGGACACGAATTCCTTGCCCAACAGCTTGGCTGAAGAGATCCCATACTTCATCACAGACATGAGAAGCGTGGGTATCAACGCGAAGGTGCGAGCCGTCCTCGAACGTTGTCATCGCATGGCCTGCGAGATGGATTTCACCCACGAGTTCCGAAGGTATTTCTTTAATGTAAGCGGTAGCGTCCCACCCATGGTTTGAAGCTGAGACAAATATATTATTGATATCTAACAATAATTTTGTTCCCGTCTTCTTGCAAAGAGTTTTGAGAAAGTCAATTTCAGTATAGGTAGAGTCCTTATACTCCATGTAGGAGGAGGGATTCTCAATAAAAATCTCACGTCCTAAGGCTGTTTGGGCTTGATCTATATTTCTAGAAAGGATGTTGAGAGCTTCCTCTGTGTAAGGAACAGGCAATAGATCAGGAAGAAAGACACTGCTTACCGTTGACCAGGAGAGATGCTCAGAGACAAGAAAGGGAGAGGTGCAATCGATAAGTTGTTTAATTTTCTCAAGATGACTGAGATTTAGGCCTTCTGCGGATCCTAATGAAAGCCCAACGCCATGAAGACTGAGAGGGTAGTGTTCTCTAATTTCTTTCAAAAAAGCAGGGGACGGCCCACCCTTTTGGAAGAAATTCTCACTATGAACTTCAAACCAACCAACGCGAGGTTTATTCTCGAGAACATAAGAAAAATGAGGGTGGCGTAAGCCAACCCCCACTAATTCTTCATTATTTGATAAATGAGTACTCACTAAATACTTTTATTGAGCTGTTGTATCAATCTTTTGACTTGCGCCAGCTGCTCCTGGATTTGCAGAAACTTTTTCTGGGGTGCTGCCACCACATTCTGATCCACCACAAGAAGAGGCTCCTGCATCAGCAATGCCGCCTTCTATAGTTGATACGATGTCGTCAGCTTGAGCTGCTTCAAATGCTGCGAGAGTGAATGCTGTTGCAATAATTGCCGTTAATGTTGATGTTTTCATTTAAAAAACTTCCCTTTTTCTGTTTATATTTTATTTATCAGAGTTCAAAAAAAACTCCATGACTCTCTTATTATCATAAATTAAAGGGAAAAACAATTCATTGCTCTTTAAAATTCTTGCTTTGTGCTCTATATACATAGAGCCGACTCTTAACAGTCGAACTAGGAATAATTATGGTTGAAACGATATCGCATCATAATGAGCACACCGGCCCGGTCGAGACCATAGCAGCGATTGATTTGGGAACGACGACGTGTCGCCTTCTTATTGCTGAAGTATCCTCAAAAGGATCTCATATCGTTGATTCCTATGTAAGAGTTCTTCGACTTGGAGATGAGCTTGCAACGAAAGGTCATATATCGAAGGAAGCCAGTCTAAGGGCCATTTCTGCACTTAAAGTCTGTTCAGAAAAATTGAGTATGCATAAAGTGTCTCGTATGCGCTGTGTTGCAACGGCAGCTTGCCGGACAGCCTCAAATCGGGATGAGTTTTTAGAAGCGATTCGTAAGAACACTGGGCTTGAGCTAGAGGTCATCTCCAGTGCAGAGGAAGCCCGTCTTGCAATTGTTGGATGTTCCGATCTTCTTGATATGAGTACACGGTACGCCATTGCTTTCGACATTGGTGGCGGGAGTACGGAAGTTATGTGGATGGAATTGTTTCCGGGTAAGCTTCCTGAAATCATACAGTGGACATCTCTCCCTTTAGGGGTTGTTACTGTGGCCGAAACCTTACGTAATGAGCCTTCTCCCAAAGACTTTCTCATGAAAGTAAGGAAAGCTGTTGCTCTGGAAATGAAATCCTTTTGTGATAAGGCGTTCATTTATCCTCAGTTAAGAAAACAAAATATCCAGCTCATCGGAACGAGTGGAACAGTTACGACACTTGCTGCTCTTTATATGAATTTAGATCGATATGATCGGACTCTGGTGAATGGTCTAAAGTTAACGCCTGAGATCGTGAAGCAAACCATCTCAACTCTTTATGGGATGACATCGAATGAAAGATTGCTTCACCCCTGCATTGGTCCCTTAAGAGCCGATCTAGTGATGGGAGGCGTTGCTATTTTTGAGGGGATTTACGATGTGTTTCCCATTAACCCCGTTCGTGTCGCGGATCGCGGCGTTCGCGAGGGTATACTCGTGGACTTGATGCAAAAATGAGTACAAAATCGTCTTCAGGACGCCCCCTCTTTGTCCGTTTAAAATCCTCTCGGGGTCGTACCGTCTCATCTCAAAGGTGGCTGACACGTCAATTGAATGATCCCTTTGTGCAACAAGCCAAGACTTCGGGATATCGATCCAGGGCCGCTTTTAAACTGCTTGGAATTGATGACAAATTTAAGATCTTTAAACCAGGTTTAACTGTTGTTGATTTGGGGGCAGCCCCAGGAGGCTGGACTCAAGTTGCTCTTGAAAAGGTAGGGAAAAAGGGCAATGTCGTCGGAATAGACTTAACCCCTATGGATTCGATAGAGGGTGCTCAGCTTATCTGCGGTGACTTTTGTGATCCTCAGGTATTGGAACAGTTAAAAGCGGAATTACCGGGTCCAGTCAACATTGTATTAAGTGATATGGCAGCTCCCAGCACGGGGCATCCCCAAACAGACCATATCCGCATTATGGGACTTGCGGAGGAAGCCTTTGCCTTTGCAGTAGAGGTCCTAGCTCATAACGGTGTTTTTGTTGCAAAAGTCCTCCGTGGTGGAACAGAAAAAGACCTTTTGTCTCTTCTCAAAAAACATTTTGAAAAAGTAACTCATTTTAAACCTCCAGCAAGTCGGTCTGACTCAGCGGAGATGTTTGTTGTAGCCTTGAGGTTTAGACCATGATGGAACCTGCACGTATAGAAAGCGCCTTAGAAATTTTGACCTATCATGGGGCAGAAAATAAGCCGCTTGATCAAATTTGTCACGGGTATTTTAAAGCACGCAGGTACATAGGTTCAAAAGATCGCCAAGCCATCTCTGCTTATGTTTATGGCGTTATGCGTCATCGCGCGTCTTGTGATTGGTGGGGCCTTGAAAGAGGGCTTTCACCGCTTCTGATGGGGTCTTATGATGCGGCTCGCATTCGATTGCTGGCGTATCTTTGGCTCTTTGAAAAAACAGCGCGTGATCAAATTGGTATTTTATTCTCAGGGGAAAAATACGCCCCAGAGATCCTCACGGATAAAGAAAGATCAATATTTGTAAAGCTTCCCGAGCTTGATAAGCTTTCACCTTGGGTTGAGGGAGAGTACCCAGAGTGGCTTCTCCCCTTTCTGAGACGAAGGTTTGGGGATGATTTAAAAGCTGAAATGCAGGCCTTTCTCAGCCAAGCCCCAGTAGACTTACGGGTGAATACCTTAAAAGCAACGCGAGAAGAAGCGCTGGAAAATCTTAAAAATACGGGTCTTGCCGTCGGACCAACGAAGCTTGCCCCTCTTGGCCTTCGAATAGAGGGTCGCGAGAACATAACTCAAACGACAGCATTCCGTGACGGCATTGTTGAAGTCCAAGATGAAGGATCTCAACTCGTTGTCAGTCTCATGGATGTAAGCCCTGGCCAATCTGTACTCGATCTCTGTGCAGGAGCGGGAGGGAAAACTCTTGCCCTTGCAGCAAAGCTTGAGAATAAGGGGCGCGTTGTTGCGACAGATACAGCTGAGTGGAGACTTAAAAGAACAAAAGAGCGTTTAAAGCGGGCAGGGGCTTGCAATGTCGAACTTCGCCCCATTTCAGGTCATCAAGATAAGTATCTGAAGCGTCAAAAGGAACGGTTCGACCATGTACTCGTTGATGCCCCTTGTTCAGGAAGTGGGACTTGGCGACGAAATCCAGATCAAAAATGGAATATTGGACCTCAGGATATTATTGAGCTTGCGGCTCTCCAACAAAGTCTTTTAGAAACAGCAGCGCCTCTCGTTAAAAAGGGCGGATCTCTGGTGTATGCGACATGTTCCCTTCTCTGCGAAGAGAATGAGGATGTTGCTCAGTCCTTTCTAGAAAAGCATCCAGAGTTTTCTCTTGATCCCTGTGGCATCAATGGTGAGGACTATTTGTCACTCTCCCCCCTGAAGAATGAAACGGACGGCTTTTTTGCAGCAAAGTTTGTGAAGAGGGTGGAATGACTTCGCTCGCAGTTCATGGGACATGCGTCGCCATAAATGGAAAAGCCGTTTTGATCACAGGCAGTCCTGGGTCAGGTAAGTCCTCCATAGCTTTACAATTGATCGATCGTGGCGCTATCCTTGTTGCGGATGACCAGACACTGATAACCTATACTGAAGGCCAGCTTGTTGCTCATCCTCCACAAACTATACAAGGACTCCTGGAAGTGAGGGGAGTTGGACTTATTTCCTACCCGTTTCAAGAAAAATCACCCCTCGTCTTGAGCGTTGAAATTTGTGATGACGATTCCTATGAACGATTGCCAGAACCCACATTTATTGCGTATTATGAAAGCAGGATACCCCTTTTAAAGCTGATGCGGGGTGATCCATTGGGTGCGATTAAAATCGAGTTAAAACTGAGCCAGGAAGATGACTCTCATGCCTAAGCCATTGAATACAAAGTCTGTTGTTCTCATCACAGGAATGTCGGGATCAGGGCGTTCCTTTGCTCTGAAAACACTTGAGGATATGGGATATGAGACGATTGATAATCTGCCCCTCTCTCTCCTAGGCTCCGTCGCACTCGCAAATCGTAATGTACAACGCCCCTTGGGTGTTTCAGTTGATGTGAGAACTCGAGACTTTTCAACGGGGCCTTTTTTGCAAGAATTAGAAAAGCTCACAAATGATTCTCAGATAAGTACACAGCTTGTTTTCATTGATTGTGATGATGATGTGATAGCGAGACGATATAATGAATCTCGAAGGCTTCATCCTTTAGCCCATGAACGTCCCGTTAAGGATGGAATTCGATTAGAAAGAAACCTTATAGAGCCCCTTCGTGACGTTGCACACATCGTCATCGATACAAGTCTTCTCTCAACGGCTGACTTGAGAGGACAATTAAGAGGACATTTCCTCCCTAAAAAAGCACCAGGCCTTAGCATATTTGTTATGTCTTTTTCCTACAGGCATGGTTTGCCTCGAGAAGCTGATATGGTTTTTGATGCGCGGCTCCTGAAGAATCCTTTTTATGATGAAGATCTTCGCCCACTTTCAGGTGAAGATTCGGAAGTTGCTGATTTTATTAAAAAAGATAAGGTCCTGCCAGCTTATTTAAAGTCAATTCAATCCCTTGTTTCGACGTCATTACCATGCTTTGAAGAAGAGGGTAGGGGGTATCTAACGATCGCTGTTGGATGCACCGGTGGGCAACATCGTTCAGTTTATATCGCAAAAACACTTTCTGAGTGGTTACAATCGACAAAAAATAATGTAAAATTAAAACATCGAGATTTAAAAAAGAGAAAAACATCATGATTGGACTCGTACTTGTAACACACGGAAATTTAGCACAAGAGTTTGCAGCGGCACTCGAACACGTTGTCGGTAAGCAAAGTCAGTTGATTTCGGTGAGCTTATTTCCAAATGACGACATTGAAGCAAAAAGAGAAGAAATTATAAGAGCCGCCGATAGTGTTAATAATGGCCAGGGAGTTGTTATTTTGACGGATATGTTTGGGGGAACACCCTCGAACCTAGCACACTCCTTGTTAGACCAAGAAGGCGTTGAAATTGTTGCAGGCGTAAATCTCCCCCTTCTTGTAAAACTCGCAAGTGTTAGAAAGACAAAGCCAATAGAGGAAGCGGTTTATTTAGCTCAGGAAGCCGGGCGTAAATACATTCACGTTGCGTCTCACATTCTCAATGAACCTCATGTCGAAAGCATTTAAACAAGAAGCCGTCATCCAAAATCGAAAAGGCTTACATGCCCGTGCATCAGCCCAAGTTGTCATGTTAGCCGAGACTTTTCAATCAGAGACTTATTTTTGCTTTCAAGATATGCGGGCACCAGCGTGCTCTATTATGAGCCTTCTCATGTTGGGTGCAGGCCATGGGTCTCATCTTATTATCGAAGGTGAAGGAGAAGATGCTGATGTTGCAGTGATCGCTCTTGTAAACCTCGTTGAAAATAAATTTGGGGAAGGTTAAATGGTTAATCCAGTCATGGTAGAGTCCACCCGAGGGCATTTTGTTGAAACGAAACATCGTGGCGTTGCAGCTGTTGTTGATTCCCTTGGGCACGTCATCAGAAGCTGGGGGGCCATTTACGACCCTATTTTTGGAAGATCGGCCCTAAAGCTTATCCAGGCTCTGCCCTTGATTGAAAGCGGGGCGGCTGATGCTTATGGTTTGACGCAGCAAGAAATCGCGCTTGCATGTGCGTCCCATCATGGGGAAGCCATGCACGTGAAAGTCCTTGAAGAATGGCTTCATAAGTTGGGGAAGGATGAACGTATTCTAGAATGCGGCGTTCATAAGCCTTATCATTCTCCGAAAAAACCATCCTTTGCTGATAAACCTTCTCAGCTCCATAATGCTTGTTCTGGTAAACACTTAGGCTTTATTACCACCGCTTTGCATCGTAAAGAAAATCCTGAGGGCTACATAGCAAAGGATCACCCCGCACAAAGACGCGTTGAACAAACGTTAGGAGAGATGACGAGTATAGATATTTTGCATGCTCCCCATGGAGTTGATGGGTGCGGCATCCCGGCCTTTGCTATTCCTCTCTATAACATCGCTTTAGCTATGGCCCGATTCGCAGATCCGACTCACCTTCATTACCCTCGCCAAAAGGCGATTCACCGCATTATTGAGGCGATTAAAGCCTACCCAGACATGATATCGGGCACAGATGGCTTCGATACGATCCTGATGAAGCTGACCCAAGGCAATGTGATTTGCAAAGGAGGAGCTGCGGGTGTCGAAATTGGGATCATCCCTTCGCTCGGGCTTGGAATAGCTTTGAAAATTGATGATGGGAATACGAAAGCCAAGGAAATTGCCTTCTTAGCCATATTAAAAACATTAGGTGTGTTAAGTGAGGACCAATATGAGAGCCTGAATCCTCGGACTCCCATCCTAACCCACAAAGGCAAAACCGCTGGGTTTCTTCAACCAACAACGTTCACCACAGTGGCCCCTGAGACAGGAAAACATTGACGAGCTCGTCACCTCTCCCCTTGTGGGAGAGGTCGCTCGAAGAGCCACTGCCATTAAGTTAAGGAAAAAATGCCCCCCAGTTGGGTCGTCCTGGGAATGAGAATTTCTTGAGCAAAGCTCAAGATTTCTCATTGCCCGGGATCCAGGAGCAATACTATTGCGTAAGCAATGAAACGCTTTTTTATAAAGAAAATTATTACATTCCTGCGGAAAGAGTTATTGGCCCTGGATCCCCGACCCGCGCTTCGCGCTCTCGAGGACGACCCTAGGGGTGGGCAGTTTGCTTAACTTAATGGCAGTGGCTCGAAGAGCGGGTGAGGGGTAGGCCGTACGCAATGTTCTTTGACGTTTCTTTAAAGTCATATATCCCCCTCACCCGATCCTTCTGATCGACCTCTCCCACGCTGGGGAGAGGTGAAGGCGTGGCTTAGGAATTCAGCTTCATTAACCCCAACACCCTTAAAATGGAAAAAACCGTCTTCAACTCAAGATTTTCCTGCATTTTTTCAAACTTGATGACGCCAAGGTGATTCACCCCCGCAATGGCTGCTAGATGTTTCTGAGTAAGCCGATTCTCTTTCCGCCGCTTTATAGCTTCTCCGACAAGAGCTTGCCAATCAAGCTGAATGTTCCGTTCCATCTTTTATCCATTTGTTTAATGATTTGATCTTTAAGAAAAGGCGTCCCATAAGGCGCTTCCAATACAGTTTCTTGAGCGTTGGGGATATTATGCCTTAATTGCTCAAGGACAAATTGAATAGCCTGTTTTAATAATTCAAATTCTTTAGCCAGAGCCAGTATATTTTTAGGCTTCAGTGCACTTATGGCCAAGTCTTGTGCACCTCCAATGGTTAGTGCCATTGATTGATAAGAGGGATAGTAAGCTGCTGCTGACACTAAGTCATAGTTCGGACTTAGCCTCAATCCTTGATTTGTATAGATTAAGGCGAAATTTTTGAAATGCATGTCCGTATTACCAACAGCAATTCCCATGATTATCCTCGTGAAAAGCCTGATTATGTCCAAAGGCATTGCCTCGGGGGTTTTTCTTAGGAAGTCAGCCATATCTTTGTATGATCCTTCATACTTATCACGAGAAGGTTTTTCCAAGAGTTGATTAAATTCTTCAAAATGAATTCTGGTTCCTTGGGGCGTTCTATCAAATCGCTTTATGAGAAGCGCTTTCTCTGCAATTCCTTCAACAGAATCAATATGGAGATCAACAAACTGATCTTCAGGGAAAAGTTTTTTACACGCGATCGTTGTTAGATATTCATTTTCAATGATATCAGGCAACTGAGGGGAAGGAAACTTTCCTATATAAGTGCTTAACTCATTGCTATGAGAAGGTCGAAACTTATTGTTCTCCTTGATGAGGGTAAGTTTGGGCTGAATCCCTGAGAGAGAGGCTCTCCCCTGCATAACGGCAAAAGTCTTAGCGTCATAAGTATCGGCGGTAAGTGCTTTTAACTTTACGGCTTCTGGGTCGATGATGGATACAGCTCCTGCGAGATCCAATCCAAAGGCGAGAAGAAGCTCAAATCGGCTCCACATTCTTTTCCCGATAAGACGCGCCTGTGCATGCTCAAGCCAGCCTTCTGATACGAGATTGTCAAAGAAAGGATGAAGCCCATATTCAGAAATGAAGGGTTCAGCACTGAGTGGCATTGTATAAGATATGGGTGGGTTATTGGAGTTCAAATAGGATTCGTCATAGGTGAACAGAAACCTTTCGCCAGGTTCTTGTCTTAAGTAGCCTGCGAATGTGTCTTTAAAGTAAACCTTTCCCCATAATAATTGCGCCATGATCCCTCTTAAATAGTATACCAAAAGATACCATAGGATAAGAATGAGCGCAATAGTATATTGTGATATACTGCAACGCTATGGGTGAGGCGTGCTCAGCTCAGTCCTCTGGATATAAAAACTCCCTAAGGGTTCTTTTTGTAATACTTATAAGAGCTTCGATATCAAGGTTTGGGGTTTCTTCGATTTTCTTTTTAACATTTGCACACACATCTTTTCGTGATTTCGCAGCTTCTTTTAATAATGCAGCTACTTTCATAAAATCATCAGGGTAACATTCAAGCTGGGAGGCGCTTAATATATCATCAGTCAAAGTTAAAATTTCAACTCTTTCATCCCCTAATGCCACTATTTTTTGGAGAGGTTCTAAAATGTCTTTTGCACTAGGAATTTCCCATTGTTTAGTAAGGTTGTACTTACCAATAATTGTGAAAACTGACTCGATATCCTTACCTAATGCAGCCAAGGCTTTATTAAATGACAATACTTCATGTTCTTTAAAAAAATCAGGGATGAAGCGGGAGATTGTGGACAGAAAGACTTCGGGACTACAGGCTTCGTTCGATGCCAAGTAGTTGAGTCCTCTCAACATATTTACAATTTGAAATCTTTTTGTTTCTGGTGAAATAAACGGAAGAACTTTAGAATAATCAGCCGGTTCGGAAAGACTACACAGGGCGTTAATGATACACAAAGAAAAATCGTTGAAAACATGCCCACACTCGTCCCACTCAGATGTTAAATGCGGTGTTTTTAGATAAAAAGCATAAGTAGCCCTCTTAAATGGCTTTTTCGCTTCTTCACCTTTTGCGTCTAGAAGGCCTACATGACCTTGATGCGAAAAAAAGTTCTTAAAATCTATATCCTCTTCTTGAGGCTCGTTGGCTTTGCGAAGATTGCCCCCAACGGGATCCTCATCATCTCCCTTCATTGCAAAACAAAGTTGCGACGAACCTATAAGAACGCAAAAGGTGAGAAGAGAAACTATAGTTTTCTTGACCAACATGAAACCTCCAATATTTGAACTCGTTACTAAATAGAATAAAAGAGGCGTTTGTGCAAGGCCCTAAACAAAAACCTTATGCTTCTTCGCAAAGTCCAGAAGGGCAGGGCGCAACGTGGGAGCGTAGTCCTCGAGAGCTGCTTCCATAAATGTAGAGGCTTCTTTTAAGGGAAGGCTCAATATCATCTTTTTAAGAGCGCCTGAGGAGGGGCCTGATGCCGATAAATTTCGAAAGCCAATAGCGAGGAGGGCTAAAGCTTCCATGGGCTTCCCGGCCATTTCGCCGCAGATACTGACAGGGATTTTCGCTTTATTGCAGGCGTAAAGAATATTCCTTAAGTACTTTAAGAAAGTGGTAGAAAGGGGGTCATACCGATTGGATACGGTTGGATTCGTCCGGTCACACGCAAAATAGAATTGGAACAGATCATTTGTTCCGATGGAAATAAAGTCTACCTCTTTAAGGAGAGGCTCTAACTGGTCAACAATCGAGGGAACTTCAAGCATGACACCATAAGAGAGAGATTTGGGAAGAACAGCTTGATGTTGTTTGGCTCGTTCCCATTCTTGAGCAACGTACTGGCGAGCGTCACGGTATTCGGTAAGATCTGTCACCAAAGGAAAGAGGATACGTAAATCCTGACCCTCACTAGCTCTAATAAGGGCTCTCACTTGCTGGCGTAAAATCGCGGGCTTATCAAGTGCCACACGAATAGCGCGCCAGCCTAAAACAGGGTTTTCGTCCTGAACACGCCACATATAAGGAACAACTTTGTCGCCCCCGATATCCAGGGTACGAAATGTAACAGGCAACCCTTTAGCTTGCTCAATAACATCTCGATAGATTTCCGTTTGTGTTTTTACATCCGGAAAGCTGGAGCGCATCATAAATGGAATTTCAGTCCGGTAGAGGCCAACACCCTCAAAATGAAGCTCTTCCAAATGATGCAAATCAATGGGAAGGCCCGCATTTAATGTTAAAGTAACAGGAATTCCTTCTTGAGTGACACAAGGCTTATCCTGAAGTTCCTTATTGATGACCTGTCCTTTTTTAAGCTGGACGATCTTCTCACGCGCTTCAAGCAGGTCCTCAGACTTAGGGTTAACTTTGACTGTACCCAATGCGCCGTCCACAATGAGTTTATCTCCTGCTGAGACGCGTGATAAGAGAAGGGGGACGCGCCCAACGACAGGTATATCAAGGGCTCTAGCAATGATTGCGACGTGAGCTGTGTGAACGCCTTCTTCCAAGACCAGGCCCTTGATAAACCGACGGTCATAATCGAGGAGTTCAGCTGGTCCTAAGTTCTGAGCGACAAGAATCGTCGATTCAGGCAAGTCTTCAGATACAGCGTCTTTTCCTGAGAGGTGTTTTAAGAGTCGACTTGCAAGATCTTCAAAGTCAGACAGCCGTCCTTTCAGTATGGAATCCCCAATCTGGGCATAGCGTTCACGGGTATGACGTCTCACCTTTTGGACAGCGGCCTCAGCTGCAAAACCCTTTTGAATATATTCTTGAATCTTGCGGACCCATCCTCGATCGGCCGCGATCATTTGATAAGAGGTGAGAACGTCTTCCGTATGCTTATCAAGATTGGGTGTTGTTTCCTTGAGGCGATCAATGGACTCTATCATGTTCCGGATAGCGTCTTTCAACCGTTCGCTTTCATCTTTTGTATTTTCACAAAAAGCGCTTTCTTTCCATGAATAAGGCTGGTGAATAACCGCAGTTCCAATGGCAATACCTGGGTTAAATGATGTTCCTTGCAGGGTCTGCACTCCCTCAATTTTTCCATCATTAGAATTTAATGCGGGAAAACGATCAAGATCAGGAAGGGAGCCTAAGTAATTTCCGACTTCCCACAAACTTTTTTCTCTCCACACTTCAAAGGGCTTTGACGGTGGATTTTGCAGATTAAGCACCCCTATGATGCCTCTGGAAGAAATTAAAGGGACGCCGAGAAGTGATAAGTTGACTTGATCTGCAATGCCAGGACGATGAAGAAAGTTGGGATGACGAGAGATATTATCACAAATAAGGCTTTTGCCATTGGCAGCAATAAGCCCAACGATTCCTTCACCCACACGAAACCTAATTTTTTTATGATCCGGCGTGACTGAATCATAGCAGGCATAGACCTCTAAATAATGATCAGGCGTTAAGAGATAGAGGATGGCCGTATCCGCGCCCATGTCTTGGGCGAGTGTTTTCATTGCAATCGTGAGGCGCACCTGAAGCGTTTGTGTGCTTGATAAGACATCATTGAGCTTTTCGATGAGGCTCTGTAAGGGAGACTGTATACGAGAAGCAGCGAGGGCTAGCATTGCGTCATATGCCTTTGATCAAGATGGGACCTAAACAGAAGGGCCTGCTTAGCTTGGGTGAGAAGTTCTTCAATAACCTCATTTGTTGTTTGTTCTTTTGTGACAAGGCCGACGCTTTGACCCGCCATGAGTGATCCTCGCTCGATATCGCCGTCAATAACAGCCCTACGCAAGGCACCTGCCCAAAAATGCTCAATATTCAATTGAGCTTCCTTGAGATCGAGTTCTTGGTTGTCGACTTTTGCAATCAATTCCTTTTGGTATGTCATAAAATCTTTTGTGGCTTGGTTTGTTAAAGCCCGTACGGGTATGACAGGAAAGCGTGAATCCAATTGAGGAGAGGTTATGGCGTCCCTGGCTTGGGCGCTAATAAAGGCTTTTTTAAATTTAGGATGTGCAATACTCTCAGTAGCACAAACAAAGCGAGTGCCCAGCTGACATCCAGCGGCTCCCATTTCAAGGTAAGACACAATCGTTTCTCCTCGGCCAATTCCTCCTGCAACAAAGACAGGAATTTCAGTGACTTGAGGAAGTATCTCTTGAACCAATACGCTTGTAGAAACTGGCCCAATATGTCCACCAGCTTCCATGCCCTCGATAATAAGCGCATCAACGCCTATTTTCATTAATTTCTTCGCAATAACAAAGGCGGGAGCAAAGCAAATGACTTTGACACCCTTATCTTTTAATTTTGTAATGGCAGCTGCGGGAGGCAAGCCCCCTGCGAGAACGACATGGGTAACGTCCTGATCAACACAAACATCAATTAATTCAAGGAGTTGAGGGTGAAGCGTGATAAGATTAACGCCAAAAGGATGGGGAGTAAGGGCTTGTGTTGCCTTGATTTCTTCCCGCAAAAGCTGAGGGGACATAGCACCAGAGGCAATCACGCCAAATCCTCCGGCGTTTGAAATGGAAGAAACAAGATTCCGTTCAGACACCCACGTCATGGCTCCGCCTAAAATGGCGTGTTTTACACCTAGGAATTTTCTTCCAACTGACCATAAGTCGTTTAATCTATTTTCAGGCGTCTGCATTAACAATCCTCTACATCCAATTGATAAACGGTGTGCAAGCTTGCAACCGCTCGACCCGCATTCTTTGCAGGTACCAAAACACTTAGCTTTATATCTGAAGCTGAGACAGCTTGCACCTCAATTCCTTCCATATGTAAGGTTTGAAACAATTTGTGAGAAGGACTATGGCCCGTTTGTAACCCAGATCCTATCACCGACACCTTTGCTACATCAGAATCTCTTAACAAATCATTAAAATCTAAATTATTTTTTGCTTTCATTAAAATGTCTATAGCACGCTCCCCCTCTGTTGCGAGCACTGTAAAGGAACAATCGAGGTGTTGTCCACAAGTGGATAGGGTGCTGTGAAGCATATCGAAGGCGATGTGCTGGGCTTCAAGAAGTTCCTTAATGATTTCAAGCTGAGGATTTGACTGGGGGAGAGAGGTCAAGGTTAGTTTTACCTCATTTAAAGTATGAGCAAGGCCGCTAATTTTCTTCTTCTGTAAGACAAGCTCATCATCTGATGTGACGAGAGTGCCAGGGGCTTCGGATAGACTTGAAAGAACCCGCAAACGAACCTGATGCTTCATTGCAAACTCAACCGATTCTCTTTGCAAGACTTTCGCACCTTGCGCTGAAAGTTCGAGCATTTCTTGGTAAGCAATGTGATCGAGCCGACCAGCAGATGTTACATACCGAGGATCAGCTGTATAAATGCCATCAACATCCGTAAAAATATCGCAGCGTTCAGCATTAATGGCGGCAGCGATGGCAACGGCAGTCGTATCCGATCCCCCACGACCTAAGGTCGTGACACGACCTTCCGGACTCACCCCTTGAAACCCCGAAACAATGGCAACTCTGCCCTGATTAAGGTCAGCTATAAGATGAGCTCCGTCAATATGTTCAATAGTTGCATGAGCATACTGTGAATTCGTTTGAATGGGGATTTGCCAGCCAAACCATGAACGGGCAGGGATACCGATGCTTTGAAGAGCAATAGCAAGAAGTCCCGCGGTGACTTGCTCTCCTGAAGAAACAACCGCATCATACTCAGCGCGGTCATAAGTTGGGGAGAGCTCTCTGACATAATCAACAAGCTTATTCGTTGTTCCTGACATGGCCGAGACAACGACGACAACATGATGGCCCGCCTCAACCTCAGACTTTACTCTCAGGGCTACCTTCTTGATTAAATCAACGGTGGCAATAGAAGTGCCCCCAAATTTCTGGACAATGTAAGCCATAATCCCACAAGTTGTCTTGCTCTAGAGGGCTTCTATAGCTGATTTTGGTGAAAACAGCAAGGGAGAGGATTGCTATACAGTCCCGAAAATCTGGTTCTTGACGCTTTGTTAGAAATAAATATAATAATATTCCATAAGCCTGCTACGCCTCTCTATGATGCGCACCAAGCGGGCATTTTTTTATGTGCCTTAATATATCGTGATTATTTTCCGAACGGCAAGGCCACCGAATGAAATTGTGAGGCACCATCACCTCTCCCCTACGTGGGAGAGGTCGACCCGTAGGGTCGGGTGAGGGGGAAATATAGCTCTGAAGAAATGCCAAATGACACTGCGTACGGCTACCCCTCACCCGCCCTAAAGGGCGACCTCTCCCACAGGGGGAGAGGTGAAGGTTCTGCATTTCATGTTACGAGAAAAACCAACTACCTAATTGCACAGAAGCCTGTGGTATTCATTCAAAACACGCTCTATGGACTCGCCTAAGGTATTGAAATTAATAGGTTTTGTTTCAAAGTCAACGGCTCCCTTGTTCATAGCTGCTTGAAGGGTTTTTGTATCACCGTAGGCAGTCACAACAATGGTTTTCACGCTCGGATTAATTTCCTTAAGCTTATCAAGCAGCGTGAGACCATCCATTTCAGGCATATTGACGTCAGAGACGACAACGGCAATTTCAGGATCCTGTTTGATCATATCAAGCGCTTCCCTGCCATTTTGAGCAAACAACAACTCAAACATACCGCTTGCGATTTGTTTCCGAAACTTCTGCGTGGCTAGTAATTCAATATCTGGCTCGTCATCAACGAGTAAGACCTTGGCCATAACCCCCCTCAAAATTGTATTTACACATAAACCCGATGCAGCCTATCTCCAAAGCCTGTTGAAAGCTCACGTGAGATGGTTCCAATAGAAGTTGCGAGCGCATCAAGAGTCAGCGTTTCATTGACGAGTTCTGCCCATGCACCCACCTCACACAAGGCTTCTGGAACATCTGTCACATCAATAACCGTATAGTCCATCGATATGCGGCCTACAACGAGAGCCTTATGGCCATGAATCTCAGCCTGTGAATTCTGTAATCGTCTATCAAACCCATCCGCAAAGCCGATACCGATCGTTGCAAGCTTACTGTCACGCATCAATGTATGGGTGGCTCCATAGCCGACACTCTCGCCACAAGACGCTGTGCGGACTTGCAGAATACGTCCCAGAAGCTTTGCGCAGGCGAGGAGGGGAGCTTCATTGTGAGGAGGCGGAAACAGACCAAAGAGACCTTTCCCAACGCGCGCAATATCATAATGATAGTCAGACCTTAAATACACCCCCCCGGTATCGGCAAGGCTTGCTTTTGCTTCAGGGAATCGTTTACGTATCGTATCAAATAAGTCCTTTTGTTGCTTGTTCAGGGGATCTTTTGAATCATGGGAGGACACCAAATGACTCATGACAAACTGCACATCAAGTGCATCTAAAACATCAATAGAATCAAAGAGTTGTGCTGTATCGGCCTTGTCAAATCCATTGCGGTGCATGCCTGTATCAAAATGCAATCCACAGGGGAGCTTTCTTCCTCTCCGAGCCCATTCTCTCGCCATGCCATAGTCATTCAGAATAGGGGTGAGAGCATGCTCAACGAAGAGATCCGCCGTTCCAGGAAGAAGCCCTGACAGAACATATATATGAGCGGATTTGAGAATATGCCTTAGCTCCAACCCTTCTTCCAGATGCGCGACAAAGAAATGCTCACACCCTTCCTGCGCTAATGTCCTGGCTACGGCATTTGCCCCAAATCCATAGGCATTTGCCTTCAAGACAGCGGCACAAATACTCCCCTGTAATAAAGCACGCATTGTATTGTAATTATGGGCAATAGCCTTTGTATTGATCTCTAATATCCCCGTTGCATGTAAGGGAAGGGGGTTGAGGGCGATTGCGGGCTCCATCACTGGGCCCTCACGTTAGGATAACGACTTAAGCGTTCGGTCAAAAGCTCAAAGAATCCAGGCGCATTGACCTGATTCATGACCAGCGCATTTGGTTCCTTCCCCAACTTATGGTACCAATCCACTGTACTTCTCCCCGCCATAATTGTGGGTGAAACATCAATTTCAACATACACATGACGGCCTTTATAAAGCTCTGGCTTGAGAAGATAACCAATCACATTGGGATCATGCAGAACACCACCTTTAACGCCCGGCTCAAGGATAGCGTTCGGTCGGTAGAAATAAGACAGCATATCAACCACAGCTTGTGCAACAGGCGTTCCCATTTTTGTAAGGGTTTGAAGCCAGTCTTCCGATGTTTGAATTTGACGAGTGACATCAAGTCCCATCATCACAATAGGAACACCAGATGTGAAAACAACATAGGCAGCCTGAGGATCGCAGGAGAAGTTATATTCTGCAGAGGGGTTAATATTTCCAAGTCCCATACTCCCCCCCATAAGCACAATTTCTTTCACATTCGTTTTTATTTTAGGTTCCATAATAAAGGCGCACGCAATATTTGTGAGAGGTCCAATGGGAGCAAGAGTCACAGGCTCGCTAGCGTTTAACAGTGTGTCGATGATAAATCGAACAGAATCCTGAGGCCCGAGAGGCATTGTTGGGACGGCAAGTTTACAACCACCGAGGCCCGTCTCCCCATGGATATCAGCCATATAGGTAGAATCGTTCGTAGGATTTCTCATAAAGAATGAACGAGGACATCCCCCAAATACCTTCAAATCGGTGAGACCCGCAAGTTCACAAATACGCCGCGCATTGGCTTGAGTTTGGCTCGCAGGGCCGTTTCCAAAAACCGTTGTAATACCAAGTATATTGATTTCATCGGGACAAGCCAAAGCAAATAAAAGCGCAATGGCGTCATCCAAACCCGGATCGCAATCCATAATAAGGGGAAGCTTTTTCATGACCGCACCTCATTTATTTTTGGCAAATTCTGAAAGCGAGAGATAAGTCCTGTGAGAAGCTCATAGAAACCCTTTGAATTGATTTCATTGAAATAGTGGGTGTTAGCGGGAAGACTGCGTTTGTGCCACCAATCCACAATGGAGCGGCCACGCCCGACATCAAAAGCCGTATTAATCTCGACATGAACATCCTGTCCCTTAAAGAGAGTCGGGTCTAACAGATACCCAATCACACAAGGGTCGTGAATAGCGCCCCCTTCCGTGTCAAAGTTCGCAACATCCCATTCATGAATCGGCCGGATAAGAGCAGAGACGACTTTTCCAACATGTCCGAGCGTTTCAATGTGATCAAGCCATTCGAGTGATGTGACGGCAGTATGGGTGATATCAATACTGACGGTCGTGATCTTCTTTCCGCAAGTATAAAGAATATGGGCCGCATCGGGATCCGCATAAAAATTGTACTCCGCAGCGGGCGTTATATTCCCCAACGCCATAGACCCACCCATGGTGACGATTTCCTCAATGTTATCCAAGATGCGCGGTTCCCGAACGATCGCAACAGCCACATTCGTCACAGGCCCTGTCGTTGCAAGCGTCACTTTTTCAGAGGATGCCAGTATGGTGTCGATCAAAAAGTCCACACCATGCTTGGATTCCAAAGTCATTGAAGGTGCGGGGAGATCGTAGCCCTTAAGCCCCGTTTCGCCGTGAACCTCATCCTGAAGTTCCAGAGGACGCAACATTGGCCCAGGACACCCTGCATACACCTTAACATCCCGCCGTCCAGCTAGTTCACACGCTTTCAAAGCATTAAGAGCGGTATACTTTACAGGAACATTCCCCCCAGAAACACTGATCCCGAGCAAGTTAAACCGCTCAGGCGCAGCCAGAATCATTAAAATCGCGATAAAATCGTCAATTCCGGGATCACAATCAAGGATAAGCGGGATTTGTTTCGGCATCATTCCCTCGCTATGGATAAATAACTTAAAACACTGCTAGCCGATTCTCTTACGAACTGCAAGTGAAGAATGAGTCTATTGTATAAAAGAATTTTGGGAATGTTCAGATCGTTTATCTCCTATTTCAGGTAGTTGTATGTATCATGCAACTACTTTGCATTCATTTATTGACACAGAAACAACCGCTGTCCTACAGTTACTTACAATCGAATAGGAGACTGTCTAATGTTAAAGAAATCACTCGTCATTCTAACGCTTTTATCTGCTTTTAGTCCCATTGCTCAAGCCGTTGGCGGCGTTCAATTGATCGATATTTCCGGAGATGAAGATCGAGTTGTCTCAAAGATAAACTTTTTCCAGCTTATCCAGGTTGATGAAAATCTCAAAACCGTTGTTGAATTTATTCCATTAAGTGGTCCTCGATTAAATGTGAGAATGTATGAGGGTTCTAGACTCGTGTTCCATTACGCCTTCTTTAAGTTATCAGATAAGGCGCAAGTCAAAATTGGATACGATCCTACAAAAGATGTTCACCAAGAAGAGGTTTCAACACAAACCTTAAGGCAACAGCTTTTGGAAATGCCCCTTCGTGATCTGTTGCACGAGGACTCACTAAAGGAATTTTATAGAGTCTGGCATAGAGAAGTGATTCGAAATGAAGAGTACCACGGTAAAAAGAAAACAACTATGGAACAGCTCCTGGACCGACTCCCTGATCACTTACCTCTCCAAGCTTTCCTTGTCGACCCAAGAGTATTATTTGCGGATAAAGATCCAAATCTTAGCATCGTCCCCCTCTTTAAGGGAAAAACAGCAGATATCGATGCTCAGTTTATGAAGAAACCTTCCGGCGTCTGTGCTTTCACGCTGAAGGTAAGCACAAAGACTGATGTGAGGTCCTTTATCGTGGACCCCGGGACCTTGGTTCAAGATGAAGACGTCACAAGGCTTTTGACATCACAAAATGCTGAAGATTTTGAAAAAACGCTTTTGCCTGAAAAGTTGGGTCAATTAAAGATGAGTGATCTTTTAGGACCAATCGGTCACAAAAGCCTAATCGCCGCACTTTCTGAGAAAGACTTTCAGGAGAAGGAAAATAGGGGGTCAACCAAGCTTGATTATTCAAACCTTACAGAGAACTTGAGGCTCTTTCATTTTTGTCAGATCCTCGACGCAAAGCTTGCGACCGCTCAGCTGGTGACCTGGAAGACGAAGTAAGGGGAAACGCTCCCTACACTCGTCATTGCTCGCTTCACAATCGAATTATATACGATCCTCTTCGAGGTTGCTGTGACTCACCGGTGCTCGAACGGCCGGTGCTTTCTCTTCCAACTTTGATGCACGTACGGCAGCAGCTCTTTTATCTAATCTCTCAGCTTCTTGCTTATAAAGACCCGAGAGGGCCACATAATCAAGTCTCGTAAGCGCTGTGATTTTATTGCTGAGCCTCAAATTTTCTAAGCCTAATTGATCACGAGAAACTAAAGCATTGCACCTTTCCGTTGCTTGATTCATCTCTTCCTTAACGAGACGTTTGATTGCATAGGTAAGGAACTGATCGTCGTTAGGGAATATGCCATCGGGGGGGAGTGCCTCTATGAATCGGTCTAATTTTTTACTGTGGGTGACTTGAGCCATGGCATATCTTATAAATATCTCTTTATGAAACCTTGTCCTTTGTTCATCTGAAAAAGAATCATAAACAGGTTTGCCTTTCGTAACTCTTCTTAATGCTTCCTGCAATTTAGTCGTTTTGTCTTCAGCATAGCTTGCAAGAGTTGAGATCGCGCCTTCATGATTTAATTCAGCAGCACGTTCTAAGCATTTAAAATATTTTCTTTTACCTTCAGGCGCCAGGAGGCCAAGCTGAAAATAAGCTTCTGCCTGTTCATCGGCCGTATACAAATCCTTGTCTTTAAGGATTGATTCTTGAAGCTCCACGACTCGATCAAATTTTTCATAAACACAGACGTGCGCCCCACCTTCAATTTGATCACGTTTAAGATATAAGTCTGTCAGTCGATTAATGGATGTAACCCTTGCCCTTCTCAGTTGATCTAACACTTCAGAGGAAACGCAATTGGAACAGAGGTGTTCTTCAGAAGGTTCCTTAACATGAGGCATTAAGTGAAGGAATTTAACAACATTCTCATATTGATCTAAAGCTAATACCCCATTTGAAGGTGCATGATCATAAAATCCCTCAATCAACATTTCTGCCATTTGAAAGAAAGCAAGAGCAGCTACTTTGTTATCCTTAATTTTCGACTGTTTTTCAAGTTGCTCAAACTTTTCTCTGATTTCCTTATTTTTCCCATTCCCCTCAGCCTTAATAATCAAGGGATTAGCTTGCACGATATTCGCACCGAGAACAAATGAGAGAGCGAGAGCAGAAGTCAAGAATTTGTTGATATTAAACATGGGCCCAGCTAATGCTTTTGAAGAGGGGAGGGGTGAAGAGGTCATGCGATTTTTTTCCTTAAAAAAAAAGAGAGTTCGATTAAATATATAAGTAATTAACAGCCGATAATCAAGCTCGAGATTCCAAGTTGATGCACTACCAAGCTACAATTTGAAAATTTGAAAAATAAAACTGGCGCAATCAATAAATCAACACTATTTATTGTTATAAGGTTATTATGAAAAATATGAGTCCAATTATGAATGTTAAAATTTCATCGTTTGTAGGTGTATTAACCCTCCTGGCTACTCTCTCCGCTCATTGTATGAATCCCCCAACTGACGAGGGAGTGGTCTTAGGTTCATTTGGACGTTTTCCAGCGGATGTGAGAGCTTATTTTTATCAGCACCATGCACCTGTGCGGCTCCTCTCTCAAGCCTCAAAGACTTTACTCTTGGATATGCAGGCCCAAGCTAAAAAGTTTCCAGGCCTAAGAATTAAGATTGATTCCATCCTAATGCAACCTAAGGTTGGTAAAGACAATGTGTTGCCTTCCGCAAATGACTTTGTGAAGGTGATCTCCAATCCTGTAAGCTTTGTTTCTGGTGTAGAAATTGACTTTTCTAGGTATGGGACTGAACAAGTCTTATCAACAGAATCAATGATGATATTGCTCTGTAATGATCACATCAAAAGAGTCGTGTTATTCACTAGCGAGCTAAAGAAGACGGAAAAAAGAGCAACAGATCTGAATTCTGTCTTGAAGGCGGCAAATGAGAAAGGGAAGCTCTGCAGCCTTACGCTTTCTGATGACTTCGGCGTGGACGTGGATACGCCCCTAATTTTGTTCCAAAATAGAAAGCTGCGCTATCTCAATATTTCAGACGCTTGGGATTTTGAATCAAGGCTTGATTATGAAACGAGACATGTTGTTAGTAGAGTTCTTGAACCCTATATTTGCTTAAGACAAAATGATCCAAAGGTACACCCCAGAGATGCCTATGAAATGCAGCAACTCACATTGGGAGCTATCATCGAACTGAGACAAGGGGGTAGCAATATGAAAATGCCTTCCCAAAGATATGAAGAATACAGACAACAGCTCGAGTACCGCTATAACACATTCGCCTTTAGAATGGAGGATCCTTTGGTTGAAAGATTACATGCCGAAAATGAAAGGTTGGGTCAGAAAAACGCCAGGGAAGATGCAATCGAAAGAACAATCCCTATACATCTAGTTGTCTCATATGACGATTTGAAAAAGAAGGAAACACCAAAGAAAAGCGCATTGATTACCTTGCGTGAAGGCATGTTGAGGGGTGAATTCGTTAAAAGGCTTATCGACGCACTCGAGCCTGATTACCGCATAAATTTCCACGTCGTCTTGGGTAACCAACTCATTTATCATGATGCTCGATATACTGGCTTTAAAACAGAACGCATAGACTTTATCCATCAATTGAAAGATGGCGACGAGCTCACATGCGTGATGATGCCGAGAGAGACGCCCTTTAAGAATTATTATGATGGAAAAACTGTCGATACACAATAATCAACGTCATTGAGCCCTTTGTACTCAATCAATCCATTTCGTATCACTGGCTAGTGATACAAATAGTTGTGTGTATCATGCATCTTTCTCAGAGTGTGCCAAACACTTCGAATTCACTTTAAATAAATGAAGTAAGTCCCAACTCCACAGGCGTCGTCCAAGCTTTCCTTAGCCTCAAATAGGGGAGGGGCTACAACGAGAGATTATTCATCCTTTTCCTTAAGCGCGGCAGGTAAAGCACGTCGAAGTCCTTCAAAGCGAGGATCATTCGCAAAAGTCTCGTTGCGATCTTTGGCATTCTTAAGGCGCGTGTGAAGTCTGTTCACGACCTTATCCATGAGTGCCGTTGCTTCCTTTGCAAGCTTGACTTTTGCCTTCAGCTCTTTTTTTGCTGTTTTAAGGGCTTTGTTGACGCCCTTATTGTATGCATCGAGGACCCCATTTTCAGTCTCACGCATCATGTTGTATTGTGCTCGCAAGTCTGCATTATATTCTTTATCCCAATCAGAGGCGGGAGTGTTTTTTGCCCAGCGTTCAATTTGAACAACAATAACTTTTGGCCCTTTCTTGGCTTCCTTCTTTTTAGCTTCCAGGATCTCAAGAGCATCCTCATATTTTGCCTGTATAAACTTCAGATAATCAGGTAATTGCGCAACACATGTCAGCTTGGGGAGCTCATCTGTCTTGGGCTTGCCTCCTGTTTTTAGGAGAGGAGGTAATTCAAAAAAGGGATGATGAAAGGACCAGGATTGGGTGTAAGACCATAGAGCTCGATCGCAGAGATAGGCTGATATGCTTTTAAAAGTATCTCCCTCAAACGGGACTCTTTCAGTAAATAAATTCAAGGATGTAAGCTTCTGACTCACGAACCTAAAATCTGATTCATCAATGTCTTTGTCTTCGATTGCGGGATCAACAATAGGATCATCAATGTCGAACTTATTGACAACTGTATAATAGGACTGACCGTCAAATTTCGTTTCATGTAGAGTTCCCAGCTTTGTTTCCTTAGATAAGTAGTCTTGAGCTGCAGCAGGATCTGTCACAGATGTCACAAAAACAGACTGAGGAAAAGTAAGATAATCCCTGAGCTGGCACAATTCATCCGTATATTGTTGTACGATTTTGATTGTTTTAGGATCAAAGAAAAACGTGTCGGGCTGCCTGTTGAAAAAATCACTAGAAGTCCCTGCGTTCCAACACAACTTCTTCAATTTGTCTTGTAATCGAGTAAGAGGTTTCTGAATCCCTTTCCCAGCTTTAGCTAAATCAAAAAGACCTCCTTTCGCTTGGTCACTTCCCTCCTTTTTAGCTTCTTTGTATAAAGCCCGAGCCTTTTCAATATTTGGCACGCAAGCCATTCCGTTTCTGTAGAGGTTGGCGAGATCACAAATTGCTTTTACAACGCCCGCTTCAGCTGCTGTTTCGAATTTCTCTTTGACTTCTTGAGGAGCGAGTTTTTCGCCGAAACCTTTAAGACTTAGTTTCGCTTGCATGTACTCAGATTTCCCTCGTATTTTCTTATCACAAAATTCCCATTTTCCTTTCATAACGCGTCTATAAAATTCACTTGCCTTGGCAAAATCATTTTGCTCATAATATGCCTTCGCAATAGCATACAGCGCTGCTGCGTTATCACCATCAGAAAAGGGATGTAAGTACTCAAGTGCAGCTTTAGGATCTTTAGGGCAGCCTATCCCACGTAACATCATATTCGCGAGATACAATCTGGCAACATCATTGTTTTTTGCCCGTTTAAAATATTCTAAGGCCGTTGCAGGGGCTGGCTTATCCGTAACAGATTTCCCATTCAAGTAGCACTCACCAAGATAAATAAGAGCATCTGATTGATCTTGGTCAGCGGCCAGAAGCAGATAGTGTAAGCCCAGTTCGTTATTTTGCTGTAACGACACTCCAACTATCAATTGTTGCCCGAGTTTGAATTGGGCTTCTGGCTTGCCTTCCTTTGCCTCCTTTAATACGGTTTCGATATCGTGTTTTTTTGTCTCCAGAATTTGCTCATTATTTTTCCTACTCACAAAGGATGGGCCGAGGACGATTCCCTCTTCAAGGACCGTGCCCGGACTGTTTCCCACAGCAAATGCGGGTGTGCCTAAAAGCAGAAGCGCCAATAAACAAGGAAGACTTTTGTTGAATGAGGGAAAATGTAGCATCAGAAAAACTCCAAAAAAATTATGATGAATTACCATAGAAATATAAAGCGGATGTTTCAAGGGGGTATTTTGACAGACTGACATCTCATGAAAATGTGGCACCATCACCTCTCCCCGGCGTGGGAGAGGTCGCCCGTGAGGGCGGGTGAGGGGGCGTCAACACATATTCTCAAGGAGATGGAGGACGCAAGAGACCTAAATTACCAGTTACATTTTCTTGAGAAGGATTGATATAAAGTCCCCCTCACCCGCCTCTTCGAGTCGACCTCTCCCACGCTGGGGAGAGGTGAAGACTCTCCCCTGCTGTTTTCATTGCATCCTGTCTCGGTTTATGTTCAAATTAACCAATAAAAACCTTAGGGAGAATCCACATAATGTCTATTTTTGGTGCCGTTGATTTTGATGATCACGAGCAAGTTCACTATTTTTATGATAAAGAAACAGGGCTAAAGTGCGTCATTGCTATCCATAATACAAAGCTGGGACCAGCACTCGGGGGCGTCAGAATGTGGCCTTATGAGGATGAACAGGAGGCCGTTACAGATGTGTTGCGCTTGTCGCGCGGGATGACCTATAAGGCTGCCATTGCTCACTTGCCGCTCGGAGGAGGGAAGGCTGTCATCATCGGAGATTCCCATAAGGATAAAACGCCAGAACTCCTCAAGGCATTTGGACGGTGTGTGGAAAGTATTCATGGGCTATACATCACAGCTGAAGATGTCGGTATGTCCGTTGAGGATATGGCAACAATCCATGATACAACCCTCTTTGTGGTGGGGCTTCCTGGGGGGAGCGGTGATCCGTCGCCCTTTACAGCAATCGGTGTGTATCAAAGCATTCGCGCGGCAGTGTACCACAGACTTCAAAAAAGAGAATTAAAGGGGATTAAAATCGCGTTGCAAGGTTTGGGGCATGTCGGCTATGCCTTATGCGAGCTCCTTTGGGGATCTGGAGCTGAGCTTATTGTGACGGATATTGATAGAGGCCTTGTAGAAAAAGCCGTGAATGAGTTTCGAGCAAAAGCGGTTGCACCGGATGCGATTTATGAACAAGACGTTGATGTTTACGCGCCCTGTGCCCTGGGGGCGACCATTAATGAAAAGACGATTCCTCTCTTTAAATGCACAGTTATAGCAGGATCCGCCAACAACCAATTGAAAACGGCTAAGGATGGGGAGCGACTGTCTAAACTGAATATTCTCTATGCACCCGATTATGTGGTGAATGCGGGGGGGCTGATTGATGTCTTTTACGAAGGCCCTAACTATAACGAGCAAATTGTAACGAGGCATGTTGAACGCATTCATGATACATTGCTTGATGTTTTTCACAAAGCCGAAAAACTGGGAATCCCAACGAGTGAAGCGGCCGATTTGATCGCGGAAGAACGGTTTAAGACCTCGAAAGCTTAAGAAAACTCGACTGCGCATTTTGCAACGTCGACGTCGCAATTTGCACAGTCGACGTCGCATTTTGCAACTTCATATACTTATACAGAGACTACCTTCAAAGAATATAGACAGAAAGAAGAAGCGCGCGCGGTTTTTTGAATGAGGTAAGTTAGAAATCAAATCACCAAATAAATCACTTGATGAATTGCACATTTGTGATAAAGAATTCATTACACATACATTGTAAAGGACACAGGACCCCATGCGTTCATTTCTTTTGAAATTATTGCTGTGTCTTACTTTCGGGCTTTCCCTAAATGCGGCTCCTCAGCGGATTGTGAACGTCTATAACTGGGCGTATGTCATCACGCCTGAAATACTCCAACAGTTTGAAAAAGAAACGGGGATTAAGGTCAACTATGATGTTTATGATAGCTCAGAGGTTGCTGAAACGAAGCTCCTCGCAGGGCAATCAGGGTATGATGTTGTGGGGGTGACGGTTTGGCCTTATCTTGCTCGTCAGTTGGAAGCCAATCTATACCAGCCCTTAAATCTTGAGCTTATTCCAAATCGTGCGGGCCTTGAGGAATTGCTGTTGAAAAGGATGGCTGAAAAAACCGATCCTGGTAACAGGTTCGCCTTGCCTTTTCTCTGGGGAACGAATGGATTTGGGATTAACGTCAAGAAAATTCTTGAGCGCTTTCCTGACGCTCCTATTCACAGTTTTGCGATGCTTTTTGATCCAGCGGTCGTTGCTAAATTTGCAGATTGCGGCGTGATGCTGATTGACTCGCCTGTGGACGTGTTTCCTGCCATGCTGAAATATCTGAAGAAAGATCCGAATTCGGACAGCATTGAAGACTTGAAGCTCGCAAGTGAAGCCTTGGGGAAGTTACGCCCTTATGTGAAGAAATTTCAGCCAGTGCCTACGGCTAGAGATTTGACGTCAGGCGATTATTGTCTTGTCGAAGGGTTTTCAGGGGAGATGTCACTCGCTCAAAATCTTGGGAAAGAAAGCGGCATGGATATCATTTATGTCATTCCTGACGAAGGGTCTGGCATGTGGCTTGATGCTTTCGCTATCCCCATTGATGCTCATCATATCCCTGAAGCCCATGCTTTTATCAACTTTATGCTTAAGCCTGAGATTATTGCAAAAGTGACAAATGGATTCGAGACAGCCAATAGCGTGCCCGCCTCTGGTGAGTATATTGAAGAGAGCATTAAGTCGAACCCGCTCATTTATCCTTCAAAAGAACTCCAAGAAAAGTTATATGTAGATAGAAACTATCCACCGAAGTATGAGCGCCTAAGGCTTCGTGAGTGGACACGCGTCAAGATTGGAAGGTAGATATGGGTACAATGAAAGCCGACTCTTTCACCTCTCCCCTTGTGGGAGAGGTCGCCCAAAGGGCGGGTGAGGGGTATGAGAACCAACGGACACGGAATAACGATGTGCGGAAGGGAGTCTTAGCGACCCCTCACCCGACTCTTCGAGTCGACCTCTCCCACAAGGGGAGAGGTGACCGAACCAAAAGGGGGCCTCGGTAAACATGGTAAAAAAACCAAAGAAGCGAATTGACCTTCAGCCTTGGCAAGATCCGAAAGCAAAGCCCTACATCCATATTGAGGGTGTTTCCAAGGACTTTGACGGGCACGTTGCCGTAGATTCCGTAACCCTTTCTGTCTTCCAAGGGGAGTTCTTTTCCCTGCTTGGTCCCTCCGGCTGTGGAAAGACAACGCTGCTGCGCATGCTTGCGGGTCTTGAAATGCCAAGCCAGGGAAAAATTTACATCGATGGTGTCGATGTAACGCGGCGGCCCGCCTATGATAGGCCTGTGAATATGATGTTCCAGTCGTATGCCCTTTTCCCCCATATGAATGTTGAGAAGAACGTTGCTTTTGGGTTGAAACAAGAGCGCATCTCTCGATCAGAGATCAATGAGCGCGTCAAGGATGCCTTGCGGCTAGTTCAGATGGAAACCTACGGGAAACGTGCCCCTCATCAGCTTTCAGGCGGTCAAAAACAACGTGTTGCCCTTGCCCGGAGTCTTGTTAAGCGCCCGAAACTTTTGCTTCTGGATGAGCCTTTGGCGGCCCTTGATAAACGCCTTCGGGAACAAACCCAGTTTGAGCTTGTGACGATTCAAGAAAAGGTGGGTGTTACCTTTATTATGGTAACGCACGATCAAGAAGAAGCCATGACAATGTCAACGCGTCTTGGGGTTATGGACCATGGACGTATGCGTCAAATCGGAACGCCGAATGAAATATATGAGTATCCAAACTCTGACTATGTCGCTGATTTTATTGGAAGCATTAACAAGTTCGAAGGCCGTGTGGCTGAAGATGAAACGGACCATATTTTAGTTGAATCAGAAGAAGCCGGCTGTGAGCTTTATGTTAGTCATTCAGCTGACGTTCCTATCGGATCTCAAGTAAAGGTTGCGATCCGTCCCGAAAAGGTCATGATTTCAACAAGTCCCCCTGAGCAAAAGCGCAATTCAACGCGCGGGATTGTAAAGGACATCGGATACTTAGGGGACGTTTCGATTTACCACGTTGAGCTTGCTTCCGGGAAAATTGTGCTCGCAACTCAGCCTAATCTGGTAAGGCTCGCAGAACGTCCGGTGACATGGGATGATGAAGTGTACCTCTATTGGCGTGCTGAAAATAGCATTGTACTGATGACATGAGAGAACTTTGGAAAAAGATACAGGATTCCTATGCGGGATCTTACCTCGCGCTCATTATACCCTACGCGTGGATTCTTCTCTTTTTCATGATACCCTTTCTGATTGTTCTCAAAATCAGCTTTTCTGATTTGAAGGTTGGCTTACCCCCCTACGGGCCTCTCCTAGAGTGGGTGGAGGAGGGGGTGCTTGTCATCAAGCTAAACTTCACAAATTTCGCCTTCATTGGGACCGATTCGCTTTACCTATTCTCCTATCTGGAATCTCTCGTGATTGCCGTTTTAGGAACGATAGGGTGTCTTTTGATTGGATATCCCATGGCTTACGGTATTGCGAAAGCAAAGCCCCCGTTTCGCACGCTTCTTCTGATGCTTGTTATCTTGCCGTTCTGGACGTCTTTTCTGTTACGCGTCTATGCCTGGATTGGGATCTTAAGTACAAGTGGTTTGTTAAATACAGCGTTAATGAAAGTTGGAATCATATCAAGTCCATTGTCAATATTAGATACAACTTATGCAACGATTATTGGCATCGTATATTGCTATTTACCTTTTATGATATTACCCCTTTATGCCTCCCTCGAGAAAATTGATTACACGTTGATGGAAGCGGCCTACGATTTAGGAGCGCGCCCCATACAGGCCTTCAGGCGTGTGATATGGCCACTTTCCAGGCCGGGTGTCATCGCAGGATCGATGCTGGTTCTGATCCCTGCGGTAGGGGAGTTCGTGATCCCAGAGCTGCTCGGTGGCTCTCAGACGCTGATGATAGGTAAGGTTCTGTGGAATGAGTTTTTCACGAATCGGGATTGGCCGGTAGCCTCAGCCCTTGCCGTCCTCATGCTAATTTTGCTTGTGACACCGATCGCGATCTTCCAGCGTATCCAAGAGCGACAAGTGAGGTTCTTAGATGCCGACTAAACTGTCCCCCTTTTTAAAAACCTGCATGATTCTTGGGTATGCCTTCTTGTATGTGCCTATCATCACATTGATCGTCTTCTCTTTTAACTCATCCCGCCTTGTGACCGTTTGGCAAGGTTTTTCAACCAAGTGGTATGTCTCACTTTTGCAAGATGATGTGCTTCTTAAATCAGCGTGGGTCAGCCTTCAGGTCGCCACATTAGCCGCGACTTTTGCAGTCATCCTGGGAACTCTAGCGGCAGTAGCTCTGGTAAGGCTCGGTCGGTTTAGGGGCCGTCAGTTCTTTGGAATCCTGACAACGGCTCCCTTGGTCATGCCTGAAGTCATCACCGGTCTCGCTTTATTGCTTCTTTTCGTTGGGCTCGAGCAAATGATCGGATGGCCAAAGGGGAGGGGGATCCTGACGATCACAATCGCTCACACAACCCTGTGTATGGCTTACGTGACCATCCTTGTGCGGGGACGGCTTGCGGAGTTGGATCTCTCCCTTGAAGAGGCAGCCCGTGATCTGGGCGCCCGTCCCTTAAAGGTATTTACAGCTATAACGTTGCCCTTGATTTCCCCTGCACTTGTTTCAGGATGGCTTTTAGCCTTTGTTCTCTCACTTGACGATCTCGTTCTCGCAAGCTTTGTCGCCGGCCCTGGATCCTCAACATTACCCATGGTAATATTTTCAAGCATCCGTTTTGGGATTAGCCCCCAAATCAATGCCCTTGCGACCATTATTATAACAGCTGTTGCGATTGGTGTCATGGGAGCCGGTTGGCTCCTGCACAGAAAGAAGTATTGAATTGCACTTGACAATAGCTTTAGGGAAAGGTATCTCAAGAACACCTCTTTGGGGGGGTGTAGCTCAGTTGGTTAGAGCGCCGGCCTGTCACGCCGGAGGCCGCGGGTTCAAGTCCCGTCACTCCCGCCAGCCTTCGCCCTTTGGGCTTCGGCTGGCAAGCCAGCCGGAGTCCATGTAGGGCGGAGGCTGTCCGACGAAGCTTTAGCGAAGGCGGACTGGTGCAACAATAATCAGACCCTCAAGCCGCCTGCATATTCAGAAGCTCCATCGCCTCAACGAACGCAAACCCTAAATCCCTCGCGACCGCTTGATAGGTGATGTTTCCTTTAAACACATTCAATCCTTCCCGAAGGTAAGGATCTTCCAGAAGGGCCGTTCTGTACCCCTTTGACGCCAAGTCTAAAACAAAGGGCAATGTCGAATTATTGAGGGCAAAGGTTGATGTTCGCGCAACCGCTCCTGGCATATTCGTTACGCAGTAATGAACAACGCCGTGTTCGATATAGGTTGGGTGGGCAAAGGTTGTGGGGCGGCTGGTTTCAAAGCACCCGCCTTGATCAATCGCGACGTCTACAAGCACTGACCCAGTCCGCATCTTTTTAATCATCTCTTCTGTGACGAGTTTTGGCGTAACCGCACCTGGAACAAGGACAGCGCCGATGACAAGATCCGATTCAATCACGCAGGTTTCAATGGCTTCAATGGTGGCATAGAGGGTGCGAATGGATCCCCCAAAAATCGTGTCGAGTTCTGTTAAGCGATGGATAGACTTGTCCAATATTGTCACATTTGCGCCGAGCCCAATCGCTATGCGGGCGGCATTGGTTCCTACGATGCCTCCACCAAGGATTGTGACATTGCCTGGCTTAACGCCTGGAACGCCACTTAAGAGCACTCCAGATCCCCCTGTCTCCTTTTCGAGGCAATGGGCGCCAACTTGAATCGACATGCGTCCTGCTACTTCACTCATCGGCATGAGAAGGGGGAGGCCGCCTTTAGCAGAGGTCACCGTTTCATAAGCAATTGCAATGCACCCAGAATCAATCAACCCTTGGGTTTGTTCATGATCCGCAGCCAGGTGCAGAAACGTGAAGAGAAGTTGCCCAGGCTGAAGAAGCTTGATTTCTCGGGGTTGAGGTTCCTTGACTTTCACGATCATCTCAGCTTGTGCAAACACATCCTCATGCTGTGCGATAATCTTAGCGCCCGCAATTGTGTAGTCCTCGTCATGGATGCCAATGCCAAGGCCCGCACCCGCTTCAACAAGGACTTGATGGCCATGATGAATAAGCTCTCTGACCGACGAGGGGACAAGTCCCACACGGTATTCATTGTTTTTTATTTCTTTTGGGACACCGATGATCATGGGTTTCTCATTCTTATGGTTACACCATAAATATAAGGAAAAATGATTAAATAAGTGTAAAGGGGGGCGTCATTGCGCGGAATTCACGCTCCGCGCAATGACGAGTCTGGGTTTAGTTCCTCGAGTTGTTTAGTCCGTCGGCATTGTTGTTTGGACGGACTATTTCTCCTCTATAATTATGCTCACGGAGTCGTCCTTCAAGCTCATTAGGGTTGGAGTATACGTCAATCCCATACTCTAATGCAGCTGTATGCATTTGAAGGTAGGCATTGTAAAGTTCTCTATCCCCACCAGCTAAAGTAGGAAGAATTGCATTGATTTTCGCAATTTGTCCTGTGACGCTTATGTATTCATCTTGAACAACATTCAGAACACTTGGAGCGTTTTCCTTCACTCCCTTGATCACAGCGCTTGCGGGCATAAATGGTATGAGATCTTCCTCTCTATCAAATATGACGACCCCAGCTCTTTTAGCTGCTTCAAGTTTTGCAAGCTTCGCCCTGTAGATTCCTTTTTCACGTGCGGGGGAATCACTCTGGATAACGGCTAGACAGAACTGTATGTTCTCCTCAACGTTACGCCCTACGGGTTGTGGAGCTGGAGGTTGAGGTGTCTGAATGTTTGAATTCGCAACGGCTTCGGCAGGTTGGGGCTTCAATTTTGCAATTTGTGCCTTAATAGGGCTTCTTTCACGTTCAGTTTCAGCAAGCGTCAGTGCAAATTCAAGGTTTGCAAGCTCATCATTGGGTTCAGCAGCAGAAACAGGGGCTGGCGCAACTGCGGGCTCATCACTTTGAATGACTCCACCCTTTGCACGGACTTGAGCTTCAAGGTCAGCCGCGTCAACGAAGCCTACAATGCCAAGGCTCTCATAATACTTCATATCGCGAAGTGCCTGTGTTGCTGCTTCAAAGCTTTCCGGGGTATTTTTAAGATCCCACTCAGCTCTTTTGATAAAGAGGTCTACACGTATGCCGTATGGAGTATGGACGGAAGGAGCGACGTTAGCTTCAGCTTGTTGTTCAAGATTTGAATGATGAGGTGAAGAGGCTCTTCCTTCAGCCTGGCTAATGAGCTCTGCAAGATTAGCTCCCCCTTCGATTTCAGTAATACCAAGTTCCAACAGTTTCTTTAATTGAGGAAGCTGTGCATTGCTAGTACTTATCGTAAGCTTTATGAGTTTCAAATCTTCTGCAGAAAGACCACCACCTTGCGCGAGTCTGGGTTGCATGCTGGCGTTGAAGTCTTCCAAACCTGCAATTTGAGCGGCTACATTAATTTTATGTTCTCTTTCTGGACTAGCTTTTACAAATACACTAGCTGTTTGAGCAATTTTGCCTTTTCTACGATCTCCAAGGAGCATCTTAAATTTTGCAAGGTTATCAGCTGGTGTCTTTTCTAAATCATTAAGTCGGTTAACGCGACTCGCCCATCTTGTATTCTGGGAGCCATTCGCTATTTCACCTTG
>JABDDK010000012.1:43384-43456 GCA_013287665.1 Alphaproteobacteria bacterium | reverse complement strand
GCCTCCCCTTGCAGATGAGGCCTTTAGGAACGTTCTCCATTCATTTACGAACGCATCTCAGACAAATTATGA
>JABDDK010000012.1:0-43374 GCA_013287665.1 Alphaproteobacteria bacterium | reverse complement strand
TTGTAAGGATATCCCCTTCCTGAAGGCGTCAAATTAAAAGCCCCTTTGTCACTTCAACTTGAAAGAATGACGTCTTCAAAGGATAAATCCAAAATAAATTATCGCAGAACAAAACTACTCATTAATGCCGCCTTCGAGAATGACAAGCCTCTTACCCCCCTAGGCCATATCGTTCTCATTGAAGATGACGTCAATCCCGGACCTGATGGAAAATTTACCCTGCACTTTATTAAAATTATGGACCCGTACCAAGGGAAAGGCTATGGAAGCACAGCTCTTGATTTAACAATCATGCTGGCACAGAGCCTTGCAAGACAAAGTGATTTTTATGACTGTTTATCCTTACAATGTTCCGACTATGACGGCACAACTCATCTCGGTAATATGCCGAACCGCTTAACATACTACCTCAATCATGGCTTTCAAATTGATCAAACAACCCTTGATTTTATGCGTCACCTAGATGTCAGCTATTTCGTTCAGTCTTTTGACATAGACAATTTTATAACCTTTCTAAAAGACTATACATCTCAAAACCATCCTTTAGATTCATATATACCCTATGCTGAAACAATTCTAGCCCGCTTAAAAGAAGCGTACACGAAAGCAACTCCTCTCTCTGCAGATGCTCGCCTACAAATTGCAGAAAGTAGCAGTTCAGATGCAGCTCTATGCATTTTAGATCGCCTCTACTTTGATCCAAGGCTCGATGATGAGACTCAAGGAAAAACGGGTAAACTTATCAATAAAATGTCTCTTAATGTTAAAGAGTGGCCCAAAGCCATTGCTCAAAGAAAGCACCTCCTGAGCAACAGGAGAAAGAGCAAGAGCAGAAATACGAACAACAAATATAACCCCAATGAACTCAATGATCTATTGATGCATATTTTCAATATCTATACTCAATTTATTGATACGGGGGTTGAGGACGTTAAAACCGTCACGTGTGCGGGTGATGAAGACCGTTTAACAAAACTCCGTAAAGTCAGCTCATCAGACGATACCTACCTCTTCAACGCCCCTTCTATCAAAGCCACCGTCTCATCCAAACCATAAAGCGCAATGAATGATCCCATGCGGGGGCCTTCGTCCTGCCCCAACAACACTTGATAGAGCGTCTTAAACCAATCCCTCAGATTCTCGTAATTATGCCGCTTTCCAACCTCAAAGACTTCTGTTTGAATCGCATCAACATCTGGGGTCAGCTTTTGCAGACTTTGAGCGAGATCTTCCAGAGCTTTCCGCTCTTCAACAGTGGGTGCTCGGTAATGCTTATTTGGCTTCACAAAGTCCCTGTAATAGGCAATGGCATATCCAACAAGACGATCCACCATAGGCATAGCCTTTGGACTTGCATTCGGCGCATACCGACTTATAAAACCCCACAGAACGGCTTTGTCTTCTGTATTGGTCACACTGGCAAGATTTAATAAAATACCAAAACTCAAGGGAAGCTCTTCTTTTGGAGGCGTCCCATTATGCACATGCCAGGCAGGATTACCGAGTTTCTGTTCATCAGGTTGCTCGGGGAACTTCTCAAGGAAGCTTAAGTACTCATCCACAGCGCGCGGAATCACATCAAAATAGAGACGCTTTGCCTTCCGCGGAGATTGGAACATATAATAGGCAAGGCTTTCCTCAGGCGCATATTTAAGCCATTCCTCAATGGTAAGGCCATTCCCTTTTGACTTCGAAATCTTCGTTCCATCCGCATCTAAGAAAAGCTCATAATTAAACCCCTCGGGAGGGCGCGCCCCCAGCACCTTACACACTTGACTCGAAAGTTTCACTGAATCAATGAGGTCTTTACCCGACATCTCATAATCAACGCCAAAGGCTGCCCAACGCATGCCCCAATCCACCTTCCATTGAAGCTTGCAATGACCACCTGTGACGGGGGTTTCAATAAGCTTTCCGTCTTCACGCTTATAAACAATGGTACCCGCTTTTTCATTGCGCTCTACAACGGGGACTTGAAGGACAATCCCTGACTCAGCATCAACCGGCAGGAAAGGACTATAAGTCGCACGCCTCTCTGGGCCTAAAGTGGGCAGGATAATGTTGATAATTTCATCATAATGCTTCAACACATTCAGAAGCATGGGATCAAAACGCCCTGAGGTGTAACACTCAGATGAGCTCACAAATTCATACTGGAACCCAAAGGTATCCAAGAAGGCTTGAAGCCGAGCATTATTATGATGTCCAAAACTCTCATGGGTTCCAAAGGGATCAGGAATGCGTGTGAGCGGCTTTCCAAGATGCTCACGAATCATATCCTGGTTCGGCAGATTGTCTGGGATCTTGCGCAGGCCGTCCATATCATCGGAAACAGCATAGAGCTTTGTGGGAATATCAGATAGTATCTGAAAGGCTTGACGAACCATGGTCGTCCGAACAACCTCACCAAAGGTGCCAATATGGGGAAGCCCTGAAGGCCCATACCCTGTCTCAAACAACACAAATCCTTTTTCAGGCGGCTTTCCCCCAAGACGGCTCAATATTTTGCGAGCCTCCTCAAAGGGCCAAGCTTGAGATGTTTGAGCAAGTTCAGTTAAGTTTTCCATTTTCAAACCTATATTAATGTTCATTTTTGTGCACCTTAATGGTGACACAGCAGAATTGCTAGGATATTGTAGTTTGAACTTATTACAATTGGAAATGAATTTCTATGCCTAAAAAACCCCTTATTGGTATTACCTTTGACTCCCAAGATCCTGGTCATTATTCCAAGTATCCCTGGTACGCCCTTCGCGAGAACTACTGCTCAAGCATTGTGGAAACTGGCGGTGTGCCGATCCCCCTTACCCATGATTTAGCCCTCACGCAAGAGTATCTGAACCTTATCGACGGACTTTTGGTCACCGGCGGCGATTTTGACCTCGATCCTGCTTTATATGGTGAGACAACCCGTCATGCGACTGTTAAGTTAAAAACCACGCGAACAGAATTTGAAATGACGATGGTTCGTGCAGCTCTTAAAAAGAACATCCCCGTTCTTGGAATTTGCGGAGGCCATCAATTGATCAATGTCGCCCTCGGCGGAACACTTATCCAACACATCCCCGATGAATTACCGAGCGAAATACAGCACGAGCAGCCAAATCCGCGTCATGAAGCAAGTCACCCAGTGAAAATTATTACAGATACATTTCTCTATAAACTCATTGGAGAAAAAACGATCTCCGTCAATAGTGCTCACCATCAAGCCGTAAAGAAGCTTGCTGGGGATGCAGTGCTGAATGCAATCGCACCTGACGGGATCGTTGAGGGATTTGAAGTTCCGGCCTACAAATTCTGTCTTGGACTTCAATGGCACCCCGAGTTTCTCATTACCTCAAGCGATAAAATCATTTTGAACGCCTTTATTGAGGCCTCTCATGGATAAAGGAGAGCGAATCGCTAAAGTCATGGCGCGTGCGGGTCTGTGCTCTCGAAGAGATGCGGAAGCGTGGATTCTTGACGGCCGTGTCAAAGTCGATGGGAAAGTATTAGAAAGCCCTGCCTTTTGCATTACCTCAAAGAGTCGCATTGTTGTTGACGGCAAGCCCCTCCCCTCTGCTGAGCCCACCCGCCTTTGGCTTTATAATAAGCCTAGAGGCCTGGTTACGACCCATCGGGATGAGATGGGCCGGCGCACTATTTTCGAGTCTCTCCCCCCTGATATGCCTCGTGTCATCTCTGTGGGTCGTCTGGATTTAAACAGCGAGGGTTTGTTGCTTCTTACCAATGATGGAGAACTCGCGCGCCACCTCGAACTCCCGTCAACGGGTTGGATTCGCAGATATAGAGTCCGCGTCAATGGCAAGATCGATCCCAATGATCTTCTACCGCTTAAGAAGGGCATTACGGTTGAGGGCATCCATTATGGCCCGATTACAGCAACGTTAGAGCGTCAACAAGGCGACAATGCCTGGCTTGCCGTCAGCCTTCAAGAAGGCAAAAACCGTGAACTCCGCCGCGTATTCGAACACCTCGGCTGGCCCGTCAGCCGCTTGATCCGCATTAGCTTTGGCCCCTTTCAATTGGGAACACTAGAACAAGGTCAAGTCAAGGCTGTACAGAACAAAGTCATGAAAGAACAATTGGGCTTGAAGCCCCAAAAAATATTGTAGATAGTACAAATAAAAAAATAACAGAGGGGCATCAAATGAGCCTACATCCATCCAAAAGACTTCATCTAATGACAGGGCTAATGCTTCTCTTAAGCTCAAGCCAAGCGAACGCAGCGAATGTCGTGACGAATGGCAACTCAGCTGGACCAGGGTCATTTCCATATGAGCTCGCCCAAGCTAACATCAATTCTAATCCAGTGACCTTTTCTGCTGGAGCGGCTGGTCAAACCTGTCAACTTCTCGGCGATGTCCCGCTTCCCGCTGGTTTAACAAATATGGTCACAATCGATAACTCTGGGGTTGGATTCACAATTGTAGGAAATACACATGGAGTGTTACCTATTTATGCTATCTCAAATAGCGGCAACGGGACGGCTGGCACTACATTCAATGGGAATGGTTCCATTACCTTTCTAAGATCTGGCTTGTTTAATCGAAGTTCAGGCACCATGATTAACACCTTTGCAGCGGGAAACTACACTTTTGATATCGATAGCGGCATTGTAAACCAAGGCACAGGCACTATGATTAACACGTTCACGGGTGGAACTTTCAGTCTGCCTTTCCTGAGTGGCATTGGGAATGGAGGGGCAGGAAAAATGATCAATAACGTCATGGGTGGTACTTTCAACTTCGCCGGAGGAAGCGGCTTTGGTAACGCAGGCACAGGCACCCAAATTAACAATATTTCTGGAGGAACGATAACTTTCACGAACAATGTTTTACCTCCCTTAAATAATTTTGGGGGTGGCCTTCAAATCAACAATATTTCTGGGGGAAGCATTACACTTTTTGGGAGCAAATGCTTTGTTAACAAGACCGCATCAGTTCAGACAAATAATATCTCAGGCGGTACCCTGTCTTATTCAAAACCTGTTACGTGGGGTTTTGTAAACGAAGACACGAGCACGATGACGAACAATATCTCCGGAGGAACAATTTCCTTTACGAACGGAGCTACCGGCTTTGTCAATACTGGAACTGGCACAATGACTAACTCAATAACTGGTGGCACAATTTACATGAATGAAGCCAAAGCCGCTCTTGGAACAGAGTTGAAATTCTCTGGCACAGGTATTTTTTCCTCTGGCGTAAATGGCGTCACATTTGGTGGGAGTTACTTTGGCCAAGGATACTCAGGTAACCTCACCTTTTCCTCATCAACAGCCACCCACCAAGCGGCAATTGGTGTTGGAAGCTTACCGGTTCGAATGTCCACGCCTATTACCGCTACAGGTACTTCCACAGCGACTTTAAATGGAGCTATTCTTGATGTTGTGAGTGCAGCCTCGCCCAGCACATTGGTGGGAAGCTCTTATGTCATCTTGGATACGGCAACAGGTGCTGGGTTTAATCCAAGTATAATTTCGGGCACTTATGGTAAGCTCACATCATCAAGTCTAATCAAATACACTGTTGTCTATGATTATTCGGGTCCAATGAGAGTCACGGTAATACCCAATGTTGATCAAAGCTTCTCTGGGTATGTTGGAGGTGGAGGATCGAACGCATACAAAATCGCACAATATCTAGATACACTTTCTAATCTTACAGGCGATCCTGCCTTTATTGTCCTCAACGACTTTATCTTGGCCGGAAATACTTCAGGGTATCAAAATGCCCTCAACACAATCCAACCCTCACAACTTGAGGCACTGCCGAGCATCAGTTTCAACAACATGACCGCTGTTACTGAAATCGGGCACACTCAAATTCAAGCGTGGACAACAAAACAAATGTTCAGCCATTCGACATTAAACATTGCGCCAGGACGAATGGCTCTATTTGAGCAACTCGTCACAAAGCATATGAGCGAAGGAGATTTGTCGACTCTCTTTAACAACCGCGGAAGAACCCCTCAAAAGAAAGGATTACTCGGCGAGATGGCTCTTGCCAACAGTCCCTCACAAGTAAACCCCCATCCTCTCGCAGGACGTATTCAAGTCGGAAAAGCAAATATCTGGATCCAACCTTACGGACAGTTCGCGAGGATAAAAGGGAACAGCAACGGGAACCCAAATCTTAGGAGCCGGTTGGGCGGACTTACCATGGGTGCGGATTATGAAATCTCCAAGAATGCAATCCTGGGACTTTTAGGCGGATCTTCAACAACTCCCTTCACTTGGAATGGAAATCGAGGCTGGGGTCACATGAACAGCGGCTTTGGTGGACTTTACGGGGCCTGGAAAGAGAACTGCGGTTTCTATGCTGAGGGACAAGCGTTCTTCGGTGGGGACAAGTTTAAAACAGCCCGCAAAATTAATTATTCAACCATCAATCGCACCGCAAGAGAAACCCACAATGCCTTCCAATTCACAGGTAATGTAGAATTCGGCTATGCCATACCCACGGGTGATGCCACCTTCCAACCCTTTATCATAGCCGATTATATGGTTTTGAATGAAGGCAAATATACTGAGACAGGGGCCGGCAGCTTAAATATGCACATCAAATCCAGAACCTCACAATTCTTTCAAGGAGAACTGGGAGCAATGGTTTACAAAACATTTGTTGTAGACGACATTCTCTTCCGCCCCACAGCTGAGCTAGGCTGGGTCCAGAGACGCCCCATTGGAGACAATAAAAACAACGTCAAAGGAGGCTTCATCAACCAGCCTTCAACCCTCGTCGTTACTGGAGCAAACAAGGTCTACAACCAAATCGCCCCTGGCTTAGGCCTCATCGCTCAGTTTCCAAACGGCCTCTATGTCTCTGGAAATGTCTATGCCCAATGTGGCAGCGGCCTCGACATAGGCGAAGCCCTCCTACGGGTCGGGTATCAGTTCTGACCTTAACCTCTCCCCGTTGTGGGAGAGGTCGACTCGAAGAGTCGGGTGAGGGGTCTTTAAAATCATCCTTTTCAATCACGTGTTTTCTCCCACAAGTGAAACCAATATTATCGTTTTGCAGTATGTGTTAGCGCCCCCTCACCCGATCCTTCGGATCGACCTCTCCCACAACGGGGAGAGGTGAAGGAGCCCCCCTCTTCTAATGTGCCTAATTTTCTGATATACTCACCCTTAATTACAAAATCAAAAATCACAGGGAGTGATAAAAATGAACAAGAAAATATTACTAGCAACACTTATTGCCTTTATGACGCCAACTGTCGCCTGTATGGCTCAGGCTCAAACACCCAATTTGCAAGAGCTCCAAAAGCAAGCAGACACAGGGGATGCAGAAGCGCAAAACAATTTGGGAACTTTGTATTATAACGGACAAGGCGTTAAGCAAGATTATGCTCAAGCTCTCATATGGTTTATTAAAGCTGCCGAGCAAGGGAATGTTCTCGCTCAATATAATATCGCAAATATGTATGATTTTGGTATCGGTGTAAAACAAGACTACGCAAAAGCTTTAACTTTCTACACAAAAGCTGCTGATCAAGGTGATTCTATTTCTCAGTACAATATCGGCGTCATGTATCAGACAGGAAAAGGTGTTAGACAAGATGATGCGCAAGCAGTCACATGGTTTCAAAAGGCAGCAGATCAAGGACTGGATAGAGCTCAAAACAATATCGGCTATGCCTATCTTAAAGGGATTGGTGCCCCAAAAGATCCAGCGAAAGCTGTAGAATGGTTTCAAAAATCAGCCGCTCAAAATTTTGCACTCGCTCAAGGAAATTTAGGGGATATGTATTATCATGCTGAGGGCGTCAAACAGGATTATGCTGAAGCTCTTAAGTGGTACAAACTCGCTGCTGATAATGGCAACGCCGGAGCCCAATATAATGTTGGGAACATGTATATTGAGGGTAAAGGCGTGAAACCAGATGATGCCATTGCTTTCGAATGGCTTATGAAAGCCGCAAAGCAAGGACTATCAGCAGCACAATACAATGTGGGCGTTATGTATGCGAAAGGCAAAGGCACTAAGCAAGATGAGACTCAATCCCGCGAATGGCTGCAAAAAGCTGCTGATCAAGGCGATGATCTTGCAAAAAAAGCGCTTGAGTCATTTAAGAAATAGGAACCTTGTTGATATGACTAAATAAAACCTGGGCTAAACCCCAGGTTTTTTTTATGGGCAATTCTGCAAGAGGAGCACCTCTTCACAAAAAACAATTTTATGATAACATCCTAAATATAACATCAGCGTATTGTGTCCCTATTTAAAATTTCTCAACTTCCCCTGCCATGCGGATAAAGACCTGCTCCCACGTCTTGCCGTAGGGGTAGAAGTCTTTACGATCACCGCTCTCCCATTTTGCGCGCATTTCAGGGGTGTCAATTTTAAAGTCAGGACGATACTTCATCGAGATGGCACGTAGATCTTGGTGCAGCTCTGCCGTTGAGGGACGGCCCCAATACCAATACCCATTATAGATCTTGTGAATCTTAAGGCCAGGTTCAAGAACAAATGTATGAGGAATCATGACATGATTCAAAGTATCCGTATACTCATGTATCCCAAGATCATTCATAATAATCTTCTCTTGATCATACAGGAAAGGCCAGTGAGCCCCTACTCCCAGCCTCAAGTCGTTGATAAGCCTTAAATCATCACAATTAATCGTGACCATGCGTGTAAATCCAACATCACATTGGGCTGAAAACTTCACGAGTTGATGGAGTTGATTGCGATCCTTCGGGCAATATATCCCTCGCCCCAGCATAAGAACCATGGGATCTTCACCTTGGAGAAGTGAAAGCTTCCGCTTTGTATTTGTATGATCCGGTAATTCGAAGTCTGGGAATATAGCTCCCGGTTTGATATCTTCGCGCATGAAAAAGCCTCCTTGTATTCGTTACTAGGAGGCTATCACATTTGAGTTTATAGAAGGTTAATGGCCGCGCATGTACACCCACGAGAATGCCAGTAGGTTCGTTAAGTATATTAATATGGCTTTTTTCATATTTTATTTGCAATTATAATGTTTAGTTATTATATCAAATTTGTGCATATATTAATATAGGAGTTATTATGTTTATGAGTAATTTATGCTTTAAGAAAGGTTTTGTCTCTCTGGTTACGCTTGTAGCTTTAATGGGAGCCTCACATGCTGTTCTTGCAGGAGGAGGAAAAGAAAAAAACACTTCAGTCGAGGTTAAGATAGAAGAATGGGAAAATAAGATCTTACAACATTCTAATGTATCAAAAGGTCGTTATTTGAAGAGGCCTGTAAAAAACGATGAGGGTGCCAAGAAAACGTCTAAACAAAAGGATTTAACTGCAGAAGTAAAGGATCCTGCTGGATTCATGAGCGTCCTTGCCATCCGTCCTTCACTCATCATAGAGAAACTCGATGCTCGATCGGTAGCAAGCCTAGAAATGACTAGTCGTCCATTACGCACTTTAGTAAATAAGAGTAGTATCTGGAAGGATTTAAAGAAGGAATTACGAGCACACAAAATTAATCCTTTAAAGGATGTTGCCATCGCTGATGTTGAAGAGCATTTGTTTCATAAATTCTATCAAGACTATAAGGAATTTTTTGAAGATCTTGAAGAAGAGTCGGATATTAGCATAGATTACTATAGATTTCAGTTTGAAATGTTTAAAAGAACAGCAATGGTTAATTCTATTTTATCAAGGCCATCCTTGGAAAAATAAAAACAAGAGCTTTCTATCAGAAAGAGTAGTTAAGAAACAAAAGCCTCCTTGTCTTTGATTCAAGGAGGCTATCATATTTAAGTTAAGCTTCAGCAGCTTCTTCTTCAACTTGCTCCGCAGTCGGTCCTGAATCTTTGCCCTTTGCGCTCAAATCTCTGTCGACAAGCTCAATAATAGCAACGGATGCGTTATCGCCATGGCGGTGTCCTGCTTTAATGATGCGGACATAACCACCAGAGCGGTTCTTATAACGCTCTGCAAGGGGTCCCATAAGTTTTGCGGCAAGCTCTACATCCCCTAGGAAGGAGATCGCTTGACGACGACAGCCTAGACCACCACGTTTGCCAAGAGTAATCATCTTCTCAACAATCGGACGAAGATCTTTTGCCTTCGGCAGTGTTGTTTTGATTTGCTCATGCTTCAACAATGATCCAGCAAGGCACTTGAAAAGGGCCTTTCTCTCATCTGAATGCCGATTCAGTTTACGGCCGCTAACACCATGACGCATGATTGATTACTCCTTATTCTTTCTTAAAAAGGCTCATCGAGCTTTTTGATTAATTCTTCAATATTTTCGGGTGGCCATCCTGGAATTTCCATGCCCAAATTCAATCCCATTTGAACAAGAACTTCTTTGATTTCATTCAAAGACTTCCGTCCAAAGTTAGGTGTTCTCAGCATTTCTGATTCCGTTTTCTGAACGAGGTCACCGATGTAGATCAGGTTATCATTCTTCAAACAGTTTGCAGATCTAACAGAAAGCTCAAGTTCATCCACTTTTCTGAGCAACGCTCTGTTAAACGGAAGAATTGATTCTTCTTTCTCTGGATAGTGTTCTTTTGGCTCTTCAAAGTTAATGAACTTCTGGAGTTGGTCTTGCAAGATACGCGCAGCCAAAGCTACCGCATCATCAGGACGCACAGTTCCATCTGTTTCAACGCGAAGGATCAGCTTGTCGTAGTTTGTTTGCTGACCAACACGTGTGTTTTCAATCTTGTAAGAGACTTTTCTGACAGGGCTATACAGCGCATCAATCGGAACAAGTCCAATCGGGGCATCAGCTTTTTTGTTGCTTTCAGCAGGTACGTAACCCTTACCTGTATTGATGGTCAGTTCCATAGAAACTTTAGCGCCTGCACTCACCGTACAGATGTAGTGATCTTTATTTAAGATCTCAAGATCCGCTGGTGTTTCAATGTTTCCTGCTGTAACGACGCATGGTCCTTCAGCTTGAAGCTTCACACGAACAGGTCCATCCTTATGGAGTTTCGTAACAACGCCCTTCAAGTTCAGAACGATATCAGTTACATCCTCACTGACCCCTGGAAGGGTTGAGAACTCATGTAAGACTCCTTCAATTTGAACGGAAGTGATAGCAGACCCTTGTAATGAGGAAAGCAACACTCTTCTGAGTGCACTTCCTAAGGTCATACCAAAACCCGGTTCTAACGGATCTGCGGTTATAATAGCCACATAATCAGGATCTTCACTATGATCAAGATTCAACTTGTACGGCCTAATCAGAGCCTGCCAATTCTTTTGTATCACGGGTCTACCCTCTCGGCAAAAATATTTCTGTTAATAACAATGGTCTATACACGACGACGCTTTTTAGGGCGGCAACCGTTGTGTGGAATAGGTGTAACGTCCCGTATGGACGTTATCACGAACCCAGTCGCTTGAAGGGCACGAAGGGCGGACTCACGTCCAGATCCTGGGCCTTTCACTTCAATTTCAAGGGATTTCATCCCATGTTCTTGAGCCTTCTTTGCAGCATCTTCTGCAGCCATCTGAGCTGCATACGGTGTTGATTTACGGGATCCTTTAAATCCTTTGGTTCCCGAAGATGACCAAGAAATCGTATTTCCTTGTGCATCTGTTATGGTCACCACCGTATTGTTGAACGATGCATTTACATGTGCGACGCCAGAGACGATATTCTTTCTCTCTCTACGACGAACTCTTTGTGCTGGTTTCTGTGCCATCTATAATCCTAACCTTTTACTTTTTCTTACCGGCAATTGCAACAGCTTTACCTTTGCGCGTACGTGCATTGGTATGTGTCCTTTGACCCCTTACAGGAAGGCCCTTACGGTGACGAAGGCCACGATAGCACCCTAAGTCCATCAGACGTTTAATATTAAGGGATATCTCACGACGAAGATCACCTTCAACCTTATACTCATGGTCAATTGACTCTCTGATTTTCAGAACTTCAGCATCCGTCAATTGGTGTACACGACGTTCAGCCGGTATTCCAAGCTTCGTACAGATTTCTTTTGACTTCGTTGGTCCAATTCCATAAATGGAACGGAGTCCAATTTCTACTCTTTTTTGAGTCGGTATGTTTACGCCAGCTATACGAGCCACTCGCTTCTCCTTAATACTATGTTCTCAAGAATCCTAAATATCCTGTGCGGAGTATAGGCATCCTGACTTGCTTGTCAACACTTGGAATTCACTTAAATGAGATTCGATCTCTGCTGTCACCGCTTCAACGGATCCCATTCCATCAATTACCTTTAATTTTCCTTCCTCAGCATAAAATTTAATAAGCGGTTTTGTCTGCTCATTATAAACTTCTAACCGAGTTCTTATGGCGTCAGGTTCATCATCAGGACGTCGAAAAAAGTCATGACTTGAACACTTGTCGCATACACCTTGAACATGAGGATGAATCTCCTCTGTATAGGACGCGCCACAATTTCTACAAATATATCTGTGTGAAAGTCGTTGAATTAACTCTTCATCCTTCACCGCAATTTGGATGACTCCATCAAGAGTTCGGTCCAATCTTGCAAATATTTCCTTAATCTTCTGGGCTTGATTAAGTGTCCGGGGAATACCATCAAGGATAACCCCCTGCCCTTTTAATTCTATCAAGTGATTTTCAAAAAGAGATAAAATAATCTCATCTGAGGGAAAACGACCCGAGTCGATGATCTGTTGAATTTCTTTCCCAATGGGAGAGGCTCTTTTAACTTCATCACGACACATATCACCCGTCGAAATATGAACAAGGTGATATTTGTCTTGTATAATTCGAGATTGTGTTCCTTTCCCAGCACCTGGAGGCCCTAAGAGTACGATATTCATTTCCGAGCCCCCTTTAGGCGGGTTTTCTTCAATAGTCCCTCATACTGATGGGCAAGAAGGTGAGATTGGATTTGAGCAACCGTATCCATAGGAACACTGACAGCAATCAAAAATGTCGTTCCTCCCAGATAGAACGGTAACGCATAAGCTGCATAAAAGAATTCAGGAACTGCGCAAACAAAGGCCAAATAAGCAGCCCCCATAACAGTGAGTCGCGTGATCAAAGTGTCCAGATAATCGGCTGTATTTTTACCTGGGCGATAGCCTGCGATAAATCCACCATTCTTTTTCAAGTTCTCAGCTGTTTCTTGCGGGTTGAATACAATAGATGTATAGAAGAACGCAAAGAAAACAATTAAAAACAAGTATAGACAGATGTAAAATGCGCCACCTTTATGTAAACTTCCAAGTATCCATTGTAACCATTCAGGGCCGCTTCCCGCACTGGAAAACTGAGCGATAGAAATTGGTAATAATAACAATGAGCTTGCAAAGATTGGTGGGATCACACCTGTACTGTTCAACTTAATGGGTAAGTGTGAACTATCACCGCCGAACATTTTATTGCCCACTTGGCGTTTCGGATATTGAATAAGAACACGCCTTTGGGCACGCTCCATAAAGACAATGAAAGCCATCATCCCAATGGAAAAGATCAGAATAAATAAGATGAAAAGATAGGACAAAGCCCCTGTTCTTCCTAATTCCAAAGCATTAATGATAGAGGATGGCAGGTTAGCAACGATACCTGCGAAAATCACAAGTGATATGCCGTTTCCGATACCACGACTCGTGATTTGTTCACCGAGCCACATTAAGAATAACGTCGCACCAACGATAGTCACAACAGTGGTCAACCTAAAGAAATAGCCGGGATCAACAACAGCTGAGCCAGCAGCTCCTTGTAGAGATTCCAGTCCAACAGCAGCGCCATATGATTGTAACACGGCAATAAAGACCGTTAAGTACCTTGTATATTGATTTAACTTACGCCTTCCTGACTCGCCTTCTTTTTTTAAGGCTTCAAATGTCGGAACGATAGCTGTCATTAATTGCACGATAATGCTTGCAGAGATATATGGCATAATGTTCAAAGCCATAATAGACATACGACTCAGCGCACCTCCAGAGAACATATCAACCATACCAAATATGCCGCCGCCATGGGACTTTGCAAATTCAGCCATAACCGCTGGGTTAATCCCAGGCAAAGGGATATATGTCCCTAAACGGTATACAATAAGTACACCGAGGGTAAACCATATACGTTTTTTAAGATCTTCTGCTTTTGCAAAAGCCTTAATGTTTATATTCGCTGCCAGTTGTTCTGCGGCCGATGCCATGATAACCCTTTAGTTTATTGCTCTTTTGTTTCGTCCTCAGTAGTTTTTGCCGGAGTAACCTTTACAGGTTCTTCAGCCTTTTCTACAGATTTCTCTTTCTTTGGGGCCTCTGTAGTTTTTGCTGGAGTCGCCTTTACAGCTCTTTCAGCCTTTTCTGCAGATTTCTTTTTTGCTTTTGCCTCTGTGAGTTTTGCCGGAGTGACCTTAATAGATCCTCCTGCCTTCTCTACAGCAGCAATTGCGGACTTCGTTGCGCCCGTAACTTCAAGTGAAACTTTAGCTTTAAGTTCACCTGTTCCTAAAAGACGAATTCCATCACGAATTCTCCGGATCAATCCTGAAGCAACCAATACTTCCTGTGTAATCGTCTTTTTTGCATCTACTTTGCCATTATCAATAGCTGTCTGTAGTCTACCAAGCGTGACTTCTGAAAACTTTAATGCAAATATATTTGTAAATCCTCGTTTCGGTAAACGCCTGTATAAAGGCATTTGACCTCCCTCGAAGCCATTAATGGACACACCTGTACGAGCTGTTTGACCTTTACCGCCCCGTCCACCAGTTTTTCCTTTGCCTGATCCAATACCACGACCGATGCGCATTCTTGGACGACGGGCTCCTGGATTATCGCGAATTTCATTTAGTTTCATCGTTTTTCTTCCCAATGTTGGAAGAGGCCTTACGCCTCTCCTTCAACCCTTACCATATGTTTAACTTTGTTAATCATTCCACGGACTGAGGGAGTGTCCTCAAGTTCACGGGTTCTTCCAATCTTATTGAGACCAAGCCCTATAAGAGTCGCTCTTTGTGAGGCTTCTCTCCGTATGGGACTTCCTGTTTGGACTACAACAAGCGTCTTTTTTGTATCTTTAGTCATGACTTACGCCTCCCCTGCGGAACGACGTCCAACAAGTTCGCCGACTTTCTTTCCACGACGAGCAGCAACGGCACGAGGAGCACTAATCATTTGCAAGGCCTTAAATGTCGCTCTCACCATGTTGTGTGGGTTTGAGGAACCAATAGACTTACTGACAACGTCTTGAATGCCAAGCGCTTCACAAACGGCACGCATTGGACCACCGGCAATAATACCTGTACCTGGGACTGCTGCGCGCATATGAACCTTACCCGCACCAAAGGATGCTGTCACATCATGATGAAGTGTGCGTCCTTCACGGAGGGGGATTCTTACCATGTAACGCTTTGCTTGCTCGGTTGCCTTTTGAATCGCTTCAGGAACTTCGCGAGACTTCCCCGTCCCATGACCCACCCGACCTTTTCCATCACCGACAACAACAATAGCTGAAAAGCTAAAGTTCTTACCGCCTTTAACAACTTTTGCGACACGATTAATTGCAACCAGTTTTTCAACTAGTTCACTCTCTTCGCGATCTGCCCGTTGTGGTCTACCGTTTTGTTTTGCGTCTCTTGCCATTTTCTCTACTTCCTAAAATGAAAGACCAGCCGTGCGTGCCGCATCAGCTAGTGCCTTTACACGACCGTGATAGAGATATCCACCACGATCAAATACAACTTCTTTAACGCCAACCTTAACGGCGCGTTCAGCAACAAGTTTTCCAACGACTTCTGCAGCAGCTACGTCTGATGTTTTCTTGAGCTTTTTCTTCAAGTCTTTATCAAGCGTTGAAGCCATAGCAAGCGTACTGTGCTTTTGATCATCAATGATCTGAGCATAGATATGATTTTTTGAACGGAAGACTGACAAACGCGGCCTATCCGTTGTTACTTTAGCGATCTTAAACCGTGTACGGTTTTTACGACGCTCAAATAATTTTTTCTCATGTATCATGGCTTATTTCTTCTTACCTTCTTTACGAACGATATGTTCATTTTCATACTTAATACCCTTACCTTTATAAGGTTCAGGCTTGCGATAAGAGCGAATTTCCGCTGCAACTTGCCCCACACGCTGCCTATCGGCACCGGATACAGCAATTGACGTTGGCTTATCACACTTAATCTGTATTCCTTGAGGAATTGGATATAAAATATCATGACTATATCCAAGCTGAAGCTTCAGTTTATTACCTTCAACTGCAGCACGGTATCCAACGCCATTGATATCAAGGCGAATTGTAAATCCTTCATGAACACCTTGAACCATGTTCTTAATACGATTTTTCCAAGTGCCCCATAACATGCGAGCTTGCTGAGAGTCGTCTCGTGGTCTCACAAGAATACCATCGTTCTCGTACTTTACTACAACTTCCTTGCTCGTTTGAGCCGTAAGTTCACCGTTTTTGCCCTTAATCACAATTTCCTGACCGTTTAATGTACAGGTCACTCCTTGAGGAACAGCTACCGGATGTTTTCCAACACGTGACATCTTCTATCCTTAGAATACGTTGCAGAGGACTTCGCCGCCAACATTCAACTCACGGGCCTTCCCATCGGAAAGGACACCTTTAGGCGTTGAAAGGACGAGAATTCCTAAGCCGTTGTTAATGGGTTTTAGGTCTTTAATTTTTGTGTATACACGACGACCTGGTTTTGAAACTCTGTCAACGTTTCGAATCACAGGTTGATTTTCGTAATACTTTAGTTCGATTTTAATCTGCTCAATACCCTCAGAAACTTTTTCCTGAGAATATCCTCTGATGTAACCTTCTTGCTTTAAAACTTCAAGCACATTGGTGCGAAGCTTGGATGCAGGAGACGTAATGACAGACTTCCTAGCCTTTTGACCATTGCGAATCCGGGTTAGCATATCTCCTAATGGATCTGAGAACGACATGTGTGTTCCTCCTACCAGCTTGACTTTGTCATACCGGGAATCAACCCGGCTGACGCTAGACCGCGTAAAGCGATTCTAGAGAGTTTAAATTTACGATATACGGCACGTGGTCGACCTGACAGAAGACAACGTGACCTTACACGCGTTGAAGAACTATTCCGAGGAAGCTCAGACAGCTTTAACCTTGCACGAAAGCGCTCTTCAGGAGGCAAAGTCTCATTATTTGCTATATCCTTCAAACGTTCACGACGTGGTGCGTACTGCTTTACCATCCGTTCACGGCGGAGATTCTTTTCAATTGAACTTGTTTTAGCCATTTGTTTCTCCTACCCCTACTTCTGTCCTGTAAAGGGCAAATCAAAACCCTTTAACAAGGCGAGCCCTTCAGCATCAGTTTTTGCTGTTGTGACAAGTGTAATATCCATTCCACGAATTTGATCAACCTTATCATAGTTAATCTCAGGGAACACGATATGCTCTTTAATGCCAAACGTATAATTTCCTCTGCCGTCGAAACTCTTAGGTGAAATCCCACGGAAGTCACGAATACGAGGCATTGCAATGTTTACCAGGCGGTCTAGGAATTCATACATCCTCTCACGCCTTAATGTTACACGTGCTCCAATGTTCATGCCTTCACGAAGCTTAAAGCCAGCAATTGACTTCTTAGCCTTTGTGAGCGTTGGCTTTTGTCCAGCAATAAGCGCGAGCTCTTCGAGAGCACCTGCTGCCTTACGGTTATCTTGTGCGGCTTCACCAAGCCCCATGTTAATCACGATTTTCTCAAGCTTTGGTGCTTGGAAAGGGTTTGTATATCCCATATCCTTGACCAGTGCTTGCTTGAGAACTTTCTCATAATGTTCTTTTAAACGTGCCATGTTATCCCTAACTCTCAATCGTTTCGCCGGAACGCTTGGCAACTCGTACCTTACTTCCGTCTTTGAGGAATTTCATACCAACGCGTGTTGGTTTCTTTGATTTTGGATCAATATGGGCCACATTAGAAATATGGAGTGAGGCTTCTTTTTCAATAATCCCACCTTCACTGCCCATAGACTGTTTTTGATGTCTTTTTACAAGATTAACACCTTGAACAATCAGTCGATTGTCCTCACGTAAAACTTTCAAGACAACGCCAGAGCGGCCCTTATCTCTACCCGTAATTACACTTACAGTGTCACCTTTTTTAATACGAAATTTTTGTGTCATTACAATACCTCTGGTGCAAGAGAAATAATCTTCATAAACTCTTTACCGCGGAGCTCACGTGTGACTGGACCAAAAATACGAGTTCCAATAGGCTCACCTTGTTGGTTAATAAGAACTGCCGCATTATCATCAAAACGAATCGCAGTACCATCAGGACGCCGGATTTCTTTCGCAGTACGCACAATAACAGCCCGATGAACGGCTCCCTTTTTAACACGACCCCGAGGGATTGCGTCTTTAACGGAAACAACAATTACATCGCCGACTGATGCGGTTTTACGCTTAGAACCACCCAGAACCTTGATGCACTGCACCCGACGGGCACCGGAATTATCGGCTACCTTCAGGTTGGTTTGCATCTGTATCATAGTTTACTTCCTTTCCTACTAATACCTAATTGTATTAGCTAGTTCCTTCAATAACAACTTCCCACGTCTTGGATTTTGAAATGGGCTTACATTCTCTAATGCTAACCTCTTCACCTTCCTTAAAACGATTTAGTTCATCATGGGCCGCATACTTTTTCGACCGTGTAATAAACTTATGGTAAAGGGGGTGCTTTACACGCCTCTCAACCTTAACCGTTACTGTCTTATCGCACTTTGCGCTGACAATCGTTCCTTTTAAAACACGCTTTGGCATCTGAAACTCCTCAAACTGTCTTTGTGCGCTGACTCAACAACGTTTTAATGCGCGCAATCGTTTTACGAGCACTAGAAAATTGATGCGTTTTTTCAATCTGAGACGTCGCTCTTTTAAAGCGAAGTCCCATCGTTTCTTTTCTCAATTCAATGACCTTAGCCTTCAGTGTGGCTTCGTCTAACTGTTTGATATCATGCCATTTCATTATTCAATTCCTCTTGTATCTCGAGAGATAAATTTAGTGGCCAGTGGTAACTTTGCAGCCGCCAATTGAAAAGCTTCTTTTGCAAGTTCCTCTGACACACCGTCAAGTTCAAACATGATACGGCCTGGGTGAACGCGGCAGGCCCAAAATTCTGTGGACCCCTTACCGCTTCCCATCCGAACTTCAGCAGGTTTCGCTGATACAGGAACGTCTGGAAATATTCTTATCCATACGCGTCCTGCACGCTTAATATGACGCGTAATAGCGCGTCTCGCTGCTTCAATTTGGCGGGCTGTTACCCGTTCAGGAGCAATGGCTTTTAGACCAAATGCACCAAAGTTCAAGCTGGTTCCGCCTTTAGCGTTACCGTGAATCCGGCCCTTAAAGCCTTTTCTGTATTTTGTTTTTTTAGGCGCTAACATGTGTCGCGGGTCCTCTAACTAGCCGTACGATTAACTGTGTGTTGGGCGTTTCTTTTATCTAGAGCCATAGGATCATGCTCCATGATATCACCCTTATAAATCCAAACCTTTATCCCAATGGTGCCGTAAGTTGTCTTAGCCGTTCCTTCACCATAGTCGATATCGGCACGGAAAGTATGCAAAGGCACTTGTCCTTCACGGTACCATTCCATTCTTGCAATTTCTGATCCACCAAGACGTCCACTGACATTAATACGAATGCCCTTAGCGCCTAGCTTCATAGCAGATTGCATCGCTCTTTTCATTGCACGGCGGAACGTAACACGACGCTCAAGCTGTTGTGCAATTGAATCAGCTGCAAGTTTAGCATCTAATTCTGGTTTACGTATTTCCAGAATATTGAGGCTGACCTCTGTTCCAGCAATCTTGGAAAGCTCAGCTTTAAGCTTTTCAATATCAGCACCTTTTTTACCAATAACGATTCCAGGACGTGCCGTATGAATTGTTACGCGTGCTTTCTTTGCAGGACGCTCAATGACAATCTTGGAAATGCCTGCCTGGGCAAGACGAACTTTGATAAAATCTCTAAGCTTCAAATCTTGATGGAGCAATTTACCATAATCATGGCGTGCAAACCATCTGGAATCCCATGTCCTGTTGATCCCAAGCCGTAAACCTATTGGATTGACCTTCTGACCCATTACGCCGTTTCTCCAGTTTCACTAACAATGATGCGAAGATGACTGAAGGGCTTTGTTATGCGCCCAGCCTTACTTCGTCCTCTAATATCTAATCTTTTCATCACCAATGCTTTTCCCACTGAAGCTTCTGAAACATACAACCTATCAATATCTAGGCCGTGATTGTTTTCTGCATTAGCAATCGCTGACAATAACGTCTTTTTGACTTCAATTGCAATTCTTTTCGGCGAGAATGTAAGACTATCAAGTGCCTTACCTACTTTTTTACCACGAATCATTTGCGCAACAAGATTTAATTTACGTGGGCTCACACGAACCATTTGTAATTTTGCTATTGCTGAATGATCTGGTAAACTTCTGGGAGTTTTTGGCTTTGACATCTCTATCCTCTTTTCGCCTTCTTATCCGCTGAGTGTCCATAATATGTACGTGTTGGTGAAAATTCACCAAACTTATGGCCAATCATATTTTCTGTGACAAGCACCGGTATAAATTTGTGCCCATTGTAAACCCCAAAAGTGAGACCAACAAACTGTGGCAAAATGGTTGACCGACGCGACCACGATTTAATAACTTCTTTGCGACCTGACTCACGGCTTGTCTCTGCTTTCTTAAGCAGATAACCATCAATGAAAGGTCCTTTCCAAACTGAACGTGCCACTTACCTTGCTCCTCTTACTTACGACGTCTAACGATTTGGCTAGACGATGCTTTCTTTTTGTTACGTGTTTTCTTACCTTTTGTTGGTTTACCCCAAGGTGTACATGGGTGACGGCCGCCTGAGGTTCTTCCTTCACCACCACCGTGAGGGTGATCGATTGGGTTCATCGCAACACCTCGAACTGTAGGACGTATACCTAACCAACGTGAACGTCCAGCTTTTGCTAGATTGATGTTCTTTTGATCGGGGTTTGAAAGCGCCCCAACTGTTGCCAAGCATTCACCGCTTACCTTGCGGACTTCACCTGAAGTCAGCTTTAGAATAGCAGCAGGTCCATCTCGACCGACCAACTGAATGTATGTACCAGCTGATCTTGCCATCTGGCCGCCTTTACCTGGCTTCATTTCCACATTATGAACAATCGTTCCTACAGGCATACTCTTGAGTGGCATCGCATTGCCTGGTTTAATATCAGCTTTCTCCGCTGCAATAACTTGATCACCCGCTGTAAGACGTTGCGGCGCCAAAATATAGTTTTGTTCTCCGTCCGTATACTTTATGAGCGCAATAAAGGCTGTGCGATTTGGGTCATACTCCAAACGCTCAACAATCGCAGGAACATCACGCTTTGTTCTTTTGAAATCAACTAAGCGGTAACGACGCTTGTGTCCACCACCTTGATGGTGTGTCGTGATACGACCTAAGTTGTTACGACCGCCTCTTTTTTTCAGACCTTCTGTCAATGACTTAACAGGAGACCCTTTCCAAAGCTCACTTCTATCGACGAGGATAAGACCACGTTGTGAAGAATTGACTGGTTTATAATGTTTCAAACTCATTTTTTATAATCCTGATCCAATATCAATTGAACTTCCTTCAACCAAAGTTACAACGGCCTTTTTACGATCTGATCTCTGGCCCAGTCTTCCTTTGAAGCGCTTAACTTTACCTTTAACACGAAGAGTATTTACAGCCTTTACTTTTACTTTAAATATTTCCTCAATTGCCGTTTTAATTTCAGGTTTAGTTGCATCTAAAGCAACATTAAATGTGAATTTATTATGTTCACTCCCCTGGGTTGACTTTTCAGTCACGATCGGAGATGTAATCACCTGATAGAGCCTTTCAGTCACTGGGCTCGATTTTTTCTTTGCTTCCTTACTCATTTTAGTCTGCTCTCTAAATTATCAATGGCAGCTTTCGTCAATACGAGGTGCTCATGACGTAAAATGTCATAGACGTTAATTCCTTGTTGAGGAAGAACGTCAACACCCGGAAGATTGGCGGCCGTACGTGCAAAGTCTTTATTAACCTCTGCGCCATCAATAATCAAGGCCGAACGTAACCCCATCGCTTTAAATTTCTGAATCAACTCTTTTGTCTTCGTTGTTCCTGCATTGAGGTCTTCAACAATAAGAAGCTCACCACTCGCAATTTTAGAGGACAAGGCTGTTTTTAAGGCAATCTGACGCACTTTCTTTGGTAGTTTATACCCATGATCACGCGGAAGAGGTCCAAATATGGTCGCACCTCCACGGAATTGAGGGGACCTTAAGCTACCAGCACGCGCACGACCCGTACCTTTCTGTTTCCATGGCTTCCGTGTTGTGCCGCTAATTTGGCTGATACCTTTTGTTGAATGTGTCCCTGCGCGCCTCTTTGCGAGTTGCCAATGGACCATTCTTGCTAAGATATCTTGGCGGAGTGGCGCAGAGAAGATTTCAGGATTAATCTGAATCTCGCCTACTTTTTTATTATCAAAATTTTTAACTTCATACTTCATCTTACTCTGCCTCAACAGTTGGTTCTTGCTCAGGACTTGCTGACTCTGTTGGAGCTTGTTCAACAGGAGCTGCCGTTTCTGGCTTTTGTGATGGCGCATTCATGAGAGCTGCAGGATAAGGAAGGCCTTTTGGTGCTTTTCTCTTCACAGCATCTTGGATCAAAACATAGCTTCCGGCACTTCCAGGAATAGCACCCTTAATACCAATAAAGCCATTGACCGGGTCGGTTAAGACGACTTCAAGATTTTGCACTGTCACGCGAGTATCACCCATGTGACCTGCCATTTTCTTGCCTTTAAAGACTTTACCTGGATCTTGCCTTTGTCCGGTAGAACCGTGGCTTCTGTGAGAGACTGACACACCATGGCTCGCACGAAGTCCACCAAAGTTATGTCTTTTCATCACACCAGCAAAACCTTTACCGACAGATGTACCGACCACATCAACATATTGACCGTTCAGGAAATGCTCTACAGAGAGTTGGTCACCTACATTGAGAATAGCGTCTTCTGCGACACGAAATTCAACGAGTTTCCTCTTTGGTTCCACTTTTGCTTTTGCATAGTGTCCGCGCATTGAGTTTGAAACACGTTTCACTTTTGCGAGTCCAACGCCCAACTGCAAAGCAGTATAGCCGTCCTTCTCAGTCGTTTTTGTAGCCACAACCTGACAGTTATCCACCTTCAGAAGTGTTATGGGAATATGCTCGCCCTTCTCAGTTAAGAGTCGAGTCATCCCTAATTTTTCAGCGATCAAGCCTGTACGCATTTCTGGGTGCCCCTAGAGTTTAATTTCAACATCAACACCAGCAGGCAGGTCGAGCTTCATCAAAGCATCAACTGTCTGAGGTGACCATTCCGTAATATCCAAAAGTCTCTTGTGCGTTCTCATTTCGAACTGCTCACGAGACTTTTTGTCAATATGGGGTCCGCGCAATACGCAAAACTTTTCAATATCAGTCGGAAGGGGAATAGGACCGCAAACTTTTGCGCCCGTTCTCTTCGCTGTATTGACAATTTCACTCGTCGACTGGTCTAAGACACGATAGTCATAGGCCTGAAGGCGTATACGTATATTTTGGTTTTCACTCATTTTTACTTCCTTTTCGTGCACCCCAATTGAGCACGGATAACTAAACTACTTCACAATTGAAGCAACGACGCCTGCGCCAACTGTACGGCCGCCTTCACGGATTGCGAAACGGAGACCATCATTCATCGCAATCGGTGCAATCAATTCGACTTCCATCGTTACGTTGTCACCTGGCATAACCATTTCAACGCCATCTGGTAGCTTTACCGTTCCGGTTACGTCCGTTGTACGGAAGTAAAACTGTGGACGGTAGTTTCCAAAGAATGGAGTGTGGCGTCCGCCCTCTTCCTTTTTCAGGATGTAAGCTTCACACTTGAAGTTTGTGTGTGGTGTGATGGATCCTGGCTTTGCCAAAACTTGACCACGTTCAACATCTTCACGTTTTGTTCCACGAAGAAGCGCTCCAACGTTGTCTCCGGCTTGACCTTGGTCAAGAAGCTTACGGAACATTTCAACGCCGGTTACAACTGTCTTCACTGTTGGCTTGAGGCCGATAATTTCGCACTCTTCTCCAACTTTAACAACGCCGCTCTCAACACGTCCGGTCACAACCGTTCCACGTCCTGAAATTGAGAAAACGTCTTCAATTGGCATCAGGAATGGTTTGTCAATCGCGCGTTCTGGTTGTGGAATATAAGTATCCACTGCAGTCATCAGCTCGTTAATCGCATCTTTTCCGATTGGATCTTCACGGCCTTCAAGAGCGCAAAGAGCAGATCCCTTAATGATAGGAATATCATCACCTGGGAAACCGTAGGATGAAAGAAGCTCACGGATTTCCATCTCAACGAGTTCAAGCAATTCTGGGTCATCAACTTGGTCAACCTTGTTCATGAATACAACGAGAGCAGGAACACCGACTTGCCGTGCAAGAAGGATGTGCTCACGTGTTTGAGGCATAGGACCGTCAGCAGCTGACACAACAAGGATCGCTCCGTCCATCTGAGCCGCACCTGTGATCATATTTTTGACGTAGTCAGCGTGTCCTGGACAGTCAACGTGCGCATAGTGACGATTTTTTGTCTCATACTCAACGTGGGCTGTTGAAATCGTGATTCCACGTGCTTTTTCTTCAGGCGCCTTGTCGATTTGGTCGTAAGCTGTGAAGCTTGCGCCACCAACCTCTGACAATACCTTCGTGATCGCCGCTGTTAGCGTCGTCTTACCATGGTCAACGTGACCAATCGTTCCGATGTTACAATGCGGTTTATTTCTCTCAAATTTCTCTTTTGCCATTTTCTCTCTCCGTTTCTATGCGTATTTAGTCTTAACTTCATCAGCGACATGCTGGGGAACTTGCTCATAATGATCAAAGGTCATTGTGAACTGGGCCCGTCCTTGGCTCATTGAGCGCAGAGTACTGACATATCCAAACATAGATGCAAGGGGAACGAAAGCATCTATAACTCTGGCATTTCCACGTTGATCCATGCCTGCAACTTGACCACGGCGACTATTCAAGTCACCAATGATATCACCCATATACTCTTCTGGCGTCACAACTTCAACCTTCATGATTGGTTCTAGAAGTCGAGGATCAGCCTTTGGAATACCTTCGCGGAAGGCAGCACGTGCTGCAATTTCGAAAGCAAGCACACTTGAGTCCACATCATGGTAGGCACCGTCATACAACGTTACCATGTAGTCAATCATAGGGAACCCGGCAATAACACCGGCTTGGCTTGCTTGAAGCAATCCCTTTTCAACGCCTGGAATGTATTCCTTTGGAACAGATCCTCCAACGATTGAGTTCTTAAATATATACCCAACGCCTGGTTCTTGAGGTTCAAAGCGAAGTTTGATTCTCGCAAACTGCCCGGCACCACCGGTTTGCTTTTTGTGCGTGTAATCGACTTCTGCCTTCTTCGTAATCGTTTCGCGGTAAGCCACTTGCGGTTCACCCACATTAACATCGACTTTATAGTCACGACGCATAATATCGACTTTAATATCGAGATGGAGCTCGCCCATTCCCTTTATGATTGTTTGACCTGATTCAAAATCTGTCGAGACTCGGAATGTCGGATCTTCTGCTGCAAGACGAGATAAGGCAATACCCATCTTTTCTTGGTCTGCCTTCGTTTTTGGCTCAACTGCCATTTCGATCACAGGCTCTTGGAAAATCATAGGTTCAAGAATCATGGGCTTATTTGGATCGCAAAGTGTATCGCCCGTGGTCGTATTCTTTAAACCACACAAGGCCACAATATCACCAGCTCGTGCTTCCTTAATATCTTCGCGTGAGTTTGCATGCATGAGAAGCATACGGCCAACACGTTCCTTTTCATCCTTAATTGAATTTAAGGTGTAAGATCCTGAGGTCAGAACTCCCGAATAAACACGAACGAATGAGAGAGATCCTACAAATGGATCCGTCATTATTTTAAAGGCAAGCCCAGCAAACGGTTGATCGTCAGATGGGCTGCGGATAATTTCTGTCTCGCCATCAAGGGACTCACCCTTTACGTCTCCGATATCGAGTGGGGATGGAAGGAAATCAACGACAGCATCAAGGAGAGGCTGTACGCCTTTGTTCTTAAAGGCAGATCCACAGAGGATAGGAACAAATTTCGCGCCTAAAGTTCCTTTACGAATACACTTCTTCAACGTTTCAATGGATGGCTCTTCTCCAGCAAGGTAAGCTTCAAGAGCCGTGTCGTCCTGCTCAACGGCTGTCTCAACAAGCTTTGCATGGTATTCAGCTGCTTGAGCCTTTAAATTTTCAGGGATTTCTTCGATAACATATTCGGCGCCCATCGTCTCATCTTTCCAACGAATCGCTTTCATTTGGACGAGATCAACAAGGCCGGTAAAGTCAGCTTCAGATCCAATAGGCAGATGCATGACGAGCGGCACAGCTCCCAGACGATCGATGATCATATCGACTGTACGGAAGAAGTTTGCACCGATTCTGTCCATTTTGTTGACAAAACAAATGCGGGGGACGTGATATTTGTCAGCCTGACGCCAAACTGTTTCAGATTGAGGCTCAACACCTGCAACAGAGTCAAATACAGCAACAGCACCGTCAAGAACGCGCAATGAACGCTCAACTTCAATTGTGAAGTCCACGTGACCGGGTGTGTCAATAATGTTAATACGGTGGTTATTCCAGAAGCACGTTGTCGCGGCAGACGTAATCGTAATACCGCGTTCTTGCTCTTGCTCCATCCAGTCCATGGTTGCAGCCCCTTCGTGGACTTCACCAATTTTGTGGGACTTTCCGGTATAATACAATACGCGTTCGGTTGTTGTGGTCTTCCCTGCATCAATATGGGCCATAATGCCGATATTGCGATATTTCTCAAGGGGAGTTTGACGTGACATCTTAATAACCCCTTACCATCTAAAGTGGGAGAAGGCTTTGTTAGCCTCTGCCATCTTGTGTGTATCTTCGCGCTTTTTCACAGCAGCCCCACGATTGTTAGCAGCGTCCATGAGCTCTGCAGCAAGGCGTGCGGTCATCGTTGTTTCAGACCGATTCCGTGTACTGTTAATGATCCAGCGAATTCCTAAGGCTTGCGCTCTTTCCGTCCGAACTTCAACGGGAACTTGGTAGGTCGCACCCCCGACTCGGCGTGAGCGAACTTCAACTGAAGGCTTCACATTTTCAAGCGCCTCATGGAAAAGTTGGATAGAATCTCCGCCTGTCTTTGTTTTGACTTGATCCAGTGCTCCGTAAACAATGTTTTCAGCGACTGATCTTTTGCCTTCATACATAAGACAACTCATAAATTTTGAGACAACGACATCACCATACTTGGCGTCTGGCATTACGGGTCGTTTCTCAGCTTTGTGCCTTCTAGACATATTTCAGTTCTCCTACTTCGGACGCTTTGCGCCGTACTTCGAACGACCCTGTTTACGTTTTGCAACGCCTTGGGTATCGAGAGTACCGCGGATAATATGATAACGAACACCTGGCAAGTCGCGTACACGGCCTCCACGAATCAGCACAACGGAGTGCTCTTGGAGGTTGTGACCTTCACCCGGAATATAACCTGAGACTTCAAAACCATTGGTCAAACGAATACGAGCAACCTTCCGCAAAGCCGAGTTAGGCTTTTTCGGTGTCATTGTAAAAACCCTCGTACAAACGCCGCGCTTTTGCGGGTTTCCTTGCAAGGCAGGAACTGTGTTACGCTCACTCTTTTCCTGCCGTGGCTTCCTGATCAATTGGTTAATCGTCGGCATTAAAACCGTTTCCTTTCACATGGTGTTCAAATTTATGGCGAAGCATAGCCCTCAGCCATATAAAATACAAGTTATAACTTTATGCCAAATTCCGAGCAGCGTTTAGACGGTTTGCCTACCACCAACTCTGTAATGACGGGCGGATATTAATCCGAGGAAATTTTGGAGTCAAGCATTCTCTTCATGTGAACTTACAGAATTAAGACTTGCTGGAGGAGCCTGGATAGGCAATAGACTTGGCTGTAGGGTATCGAATCTCACCTCATGGACTTCTCAGGGTATACATTTAGAAAGTTGTATGTATCATGCAACTATTTTCTTTCTTTATAATCAGTAACTTACTTGAAACTGAAACCTTATATTTTCTTTTGATGTATTGAACGATGTCTTTTCTATCTTTCCTTCTTTTTTCCCCTTCCTTATACAAAAATGGTGTTGCAACACCGCAGTGTAGGGAAGATCAGGGTATAAATTGACGCCTCCCTCTCCTGCTTTGCACGGGTTTTGCCATTCTAGGAAATCCGGGGTCTTGCGCGCTTTAGACCTCCCCGAAATTCGCTTCAAAAAGCTCATTCCGCATAATATACTGGGAACTCCACACATCCATGCTTCCTTCCCAATCTATCGAGGTCAGGATGACATACATCTGAAATTCGTCAATCCCTGGGGGAGGATATGGGCAATTAACAGTGTTCAGTGTTCAGTGTTCAGTGTTCAGAAAGACAGAAACTGATTTTTTTACTTTACATATTGACTAATTTCAAATGCGATACTATTTAATGTATAGTATCTTTTAAATTAGGAGTATATTATGTTTAAATCTAATGTTGCACTTGCGTTGTCACTGTCGCTTCTTCTCGGCACATCGATTCTTTCAACAGCTTCTGCTGGAAAGAATGATCGTAATGAAGTGGTCGATCCGGATAATAGAGTAGAAAAGAAAGTTAAGATATCGCAACCGAGTAAAAAGCGTTTACTACTTCAAGACAAAAGAAAGAAAATCAAAACTCATAATACGGAGCTGGTTGCGTCATTACCTGAAGCTCCTAAGATTTGGGGAAAAGTGCACCGAGATCTATGGGCAGGTGTTGGGAACTTATTATCTCTACGGGATTTTATTGTATTGTTTTCAACGAATACACAGTTCTTGGCGCTGGGAGAAGAGCTCATCAAAAAGCGTCCTCATTCTATAAGTGAAAGTAACTGCTTTCTTGGTGCTGTTATTGCCGTCCCATTTAAGCTTGAGGGACCATTCAACAATCGAAGATTTACACTTTCCCATCTCATGAGAGAGGACTTATTACACGACTGCTTCAGTGGTGTTCGCGATTGTCACGAAATGGACAAAACTTTATTTGATCAAACTGAATCAAATTTCTATACCCATCGGGCCCAATATTACGCATCTATTCACCCTTTAATGGCTTCCTTTTGGACTGTCCAACGTCATCAGGTGAGTCCTTTTTTTAATCAGGAAGAACTGCTGAAAGCTGGCGGTAAAGTTGCCGGTAAATTCAACGAAGATTTAAGAGAATATACGCGACGACTTGACCCTCTCGCTTTAGAAATGATCCTATATTCAAAATTAATTGATAAATATACGTCTAAAGATGACTTTTTAGCTAGAGCTTTTCCGAATGAATCATTTCCTGTGAAGCATAGAATGGGTAAAGTGGATATGGATTTATGGGCTGAGGTTGTAAAGCAACTCATCAGAAGGACACCTAATCCAGATTATCTTGTGAATTTGGCTCATTTAGTCACATCCAATGCGTCTCGCCATGATGATTGTGAAAATATCGCAACTACAGTTTGGGAGCGCGTTGCCAAGCCTGTGCTTGCTCTGAAGGAGCCTGGAAGACGACTTATACCGTTTAATGGATCACACAAAGTCGAGATTCTTTTAAAAGATGAGGATGAGGCGAGAAATTATTTCAATACGGATAAAACTTTTAAAACTAAACTTGCTGTTCTGAGATATCTCGCGAGTAATGCGTTCAGTTTTTGCCCTACGATGGTGGTATTACACCACTTGGTTGACATGTTTGAAATGAAATCACAGGAAAGAGTCTTTGGTTTTCATCCTGAACATGTAAAAGAAGTAGAAAGTTATTTACTCCGACTATTATCTTTCAGTAATCGCTCTGATGAATTTACTAAATATAATGAAAATAATTTTGAACACTTCTACGGCGATGCTGCTGAAATAGCAGCAGCGATGGCTCAAGATCATTCGCTACAAAACATTGATGACTACAAAATATTTGCCTTACGTAATCTTTTGAAACTCTATCATCAAGTTAATGATGATAAAAAGATGCAAGGCATCATTGAGCAAATGAAAAAGGACGGTAGAGGTGCTTCGCTACACTGCATAGCTGCTTGTTTTGAGGAGATGGGAAGTGTGAATAGAGCGATACCCTATTATGAAAGTGCACTATTGAAAGGCCACTTGGAGGCAGTGCAGGGTCTTTGGCGGATTAAAGCAAGACAATTTGGTATTGATGAAAACACAATAAATATGCCATTACAACAAAACCCGAGAATGTTATTTGTGCACATAGCAAAATTATATTTGGATACGAGTGATTATAATGAAGCTCTTCGTTACTTATCACTGGGAATACCCTTGGATTCGAGCGGATTTATGGAGTATTGTGCTGCGCGAGTTTGTTGTCGTCATTTGAAAGATCAGGAGCGATTTGATTCCTTTATAAAAGCCGCTGTTGCTAAGAATTATAAAGGTGCTATTGACTTGATCAATCGTGCGAACGAGGCGGGTCTTTCAAGTTTTGAGCTGATGCAAAAGGAAAATCAGTCAAGAGCGGAGCAGAAGTAGACTCCCTCATTTTATATACTCTAGAGTATTATACTCATGAGTCTATAAATGTGAAGGACGGTCACAAACGCACTGTAAACGCAGCAAAACAGTAGAGACACCCCAGCCCAGCCGGGGCGTCATCCCACTGCCATTAAGTTAAGGGAAAGCCCTCCCCCGCTGGGGTCGTCCTCGAGAGCGCGAAGCGCGGGTCGGGGATCCAGGGCTAATAATTCATTCCGTAGGAATGCAATGATTTTCTTTATAAAGGAGCGTTGTATTGCTTACGCAATAGTTTTGCTCCTGGATCCCGGGCAATGAGAAATCTTGAGCAAAGCTCAAGAAATTCTCATTCCCAGGACGACCCAGGTGGTGGGCTGTTTTGCTTAACTTAATGGCAGTGGGATGACGCTGGTGGGAGCGTTGCGTTCCCTAAACATTAGATCCTCATACCGTTACAAAAACGGCCCCACTAGGGGCCGTTCATCGTTGAGACTGGTGGTTCAGTCTACTTGTTAACTTTTTTGAGATGAATTGTTAACTTGTTTGCTCCGTCATGAGTAAATTGTGCAAGGCACCAACTTGAATCATTTGGTTTTGTATTATAGTTTACGGGTAAGCTAAGGGCCTCATCCAAGGAACCTTTTCCGATAAGTGTAATATTACTTGCTTCCCACTTATCCGTACTTGTTCCGGCTTGATTTTTTGACTCGAAGTCAAATGTAAAGCCCTTAGTCCCAAGGTCTGTTTCTTTTGTTTTCAAGATTTTTGTTAGCTCACCTGAATTAGGGCAATGACCATCATTCGCACTGGCAGGTGTTACCAACGCAAATAATATCGCACTACTTAGCAAAAATTTTTTCATTTTCGTTCTCCATTATTGAAATAATCAATTATTTGATTATCTGCTTATTTTTAGCAGATTTTCTCTAATGGGTCAAATTTGTAAAAACCTAACACATGATAGAAGAACCCCCTCACCCGCCGCTGCGCGTCGACCTCTCCCACACAGGGGAGAGGTGAAGAATTTATTGCTGCATGACTTGTTCGTCTTGAGCGGCGTGGGTTAGGGCTGCTGTCTTTGCTGCTTTATCGTTGATCACGACTTGATCACGATCTGCCGCAATTTGCTTCAAGCGATTGACCACGCTGCCTGTTCCAACAGGAATCAAGCGACCAACGATGATGTTTTCTTTCAGGCCCTTGAGTTCGTCAACCTTACCGGAGACGGCGGCTTCTGTAAGAACACGTGTTGTCTCTTGGAAGGAGGCTGCAGAGAAGAAGGACTTGGTCTGCAAGCTGGCCTTTGTGATTCCTTGAAGAACCGCATGACAGTCCGCAGGACGACGTCCTTCGGCTACGGCTTGTGCGTTTACTTCAGCAAATTCAGCGCGATCAACCTGTTCACCGAGTAAGAACGTTGTCTCACGAGGATCGGTGATTTCAACCTTTTGCATCATTTGCCGTACGATCACTTCAATGTGCTTATCGTTGATAGGAACACCCTGCAAACGGTAAACTTCTTGGATTTCGTTAATCAGATATCTCGCGAGTGGCTCAATGCCGAGAATACGCAAGATATCATGAGGAACCATGTTTCCGTCCATAAGAATGTCACCGGCCTTCACGCGTTCACCTTCTTGAACGGTGATATGCTTTCCTTTTGGAATTAAGTATTCAACGGGTGGCATTGTCTCATCGTCTGGGACGAGGAGAAGACGACGCTTGGTTTTATGATCTTTACCAAATTCGATCCGCCCATCGATTTCACTGATAATAGCAGCATCCTTTGGACGACGGGCTTCGAAGAGCTCAGCCACACGAGGAAGACCTCCTGTAATGTCACGTGTCTTCGTGGATTCACGAGGAACACGCGTCAAGACGTCACCCGCTTGAATGGTCTGGTTGTTTTCAACAACAAGAACCGCATCTACGGACAAGAAGTAACGAGCCTCTGCACCATTTGCGAAAAGGAGTGGGTTACCATCCTTATCCCGCAAGACAAGACGTGGTTTAAGTTCTGCAGCTCTTGCATACTGTTTCCAGTCTGCGACAACGCGTTTTGTGAGCCCCGTGGATTCATCGACAGCTTCACGGATAGACAAGCTTTCGACCAAGTCGACATAGTGAACAACGCCGCCGACTTCTGAAATAATGGGAAGTGTATAAGGATCCCAATCTGCAAGCTTATGGCCAGGCTTTACCTTTTCTCCATCATCGACGAGCAAACGGGCACCGTAAGGAAGCTTATAGCTCGCTCGCTCAAGACTGTTCTTGTCCAAGATACTCATTTCAGAATAACGGCTCATCACGATGTTCTCACCCGCACTGTTTTTGACAACACTCCGGTTTTTGATGAGAATTGACCCTTCAACTGAGGCTTCAACACTGGATTGCTCAACAGCAAGCTGTGCTGCACCTCCGATGTGGAAGGTTCTCATGGTCAGCTGGGTTCCTGGTTCACCGATTGATTGCGCTGCGATAACACCAACGGCTTCACCGATATTAACAGGTGTACCGCGGGCCAAGTCACGGCCATAACATTTTCCACAAATGCCGTCTTTCGTTTCACATGTCAGAACTGAGCGAATGAGGACTTCGTCAACGCTTGTCTTTTCTAACGCCTCAACATGGGATTCTTCGATAAGAACGCCTGCTTGCACGATAATTTTGTTCGCGATAGGATCAACAATATCGACAGCCGCCGTACGTCCCAAAATCCGATCACCGAGAGGCGTAATCACTTCACCACCCTCAATAACCGCACGAATCGTAAGACCTTTTTCCGTACCGCAATCGTTTTCAACAATGATACAATCTTGAGCAACGTCAACAAGACGACGGGTTAGGTATCCAGAGTTCGCCGTTTTCAAAGCTGTGTCCGTCAGTCCCTTACGCGCTCCGTGAGCCGAGTTGAAGTATTCAAGAACGTTAAGTCCTTCCTTGAAGTTCGAAATAATGGGTGTCTCGATAATTTCACCAGATGTTTTAGCAATCAAGCCTCTCATGGCAGCCAACTGACGCATTTGGGCAGCAGAACCACGCGCACGAGAATGGGCCATCATGTAAACAGAGTTCACCGGCTCACCTGGTTTAATCTCAGAGATATCCTTCATCATGGCGTCGGCGACTTTTTCTGTACACTGTGTCCAAGCGTCCGTTACCTTGTTGTACCGTTCACCATTGGTGATCAAACCGTCCATGTACTGTTGTTGGTATTCACCAATTGTCTCACGGGTATCCGCAACGAGTTTCTTCTTTTCTTCAGGAACCTTAAGGTCATCCTTACCGAATGAGATTCCGGATACGGTTGCATACTTGAATCCAAGGCCCATCAAACGATCGGAGAAGATAACAGCATCTTTCTGACCACAGTTACGGTAGACCATGTCAACAATTTTGGAAATTTCAGTTTGAGTCAAAAGCTGGTTAATAACTTCAAACTTAACCCCTTGATGTTTAGGCATAATATCCCATAACAGCATGCGACCTGGCGTTGTCAGACCGCGTTGGATAACTTTATTTCCTTTTTCATCAATTGATTCATAACGTGCCGTAATACGGGCGTGAAGGGAAACAGTCTTGTTGTTAAGAGCTTGTTCAATTTCATAGAGAGTCCCAAATACAGTCCCCTCGCCAAGCTCCCCTTCCCTATCCATCGTCAGATAGTAAAGACCAAGAACGATGTCCTTTGATGGCGTAATAATCGGCTTACCGTTCGCAGGGTGAAGGATGTTGTTTGTCGACATCATCAACACACGCGCTTCGAGCTGGGCTTCTAGAGACAACGGCACGTGAACGGCCATTTGGTCTCCGTCAAAGTCAGCGTTGTAGGCTGTACAGACGAGAGGGTGCAACTGAATCGCCTTCCCTTCAATCAGAACAGGTTCAAACGCTTGAATTCCAAGACGGTGCAAGGTTGGCGCGCGGTTAAGCAAAACGGGGTGCTCACGAATGACTTCTTCTAAGATATCCCACACTTCAGGACGTTCTTTTTCGACCATCCGCTTTGCAGCCTTAATCGTGTTTGCAAGGCCGTAGCGTTCAAGACGTGAGTAAATAAAGGGCTTAAAGAGCTCAAGCGCCATTTTCTTAGGCAAACCACATTGGTGAAGCTTAAGTTCAGGACCTACGACGATAACGGAACGACCTGAATAGTCCACACGCTTTCCGAGAAGGTTTTGACGGAAACGACCTTGTTTCCCCTTCAACATATCAGAGAGTGACTTTAATGGACGACGGTTCGTCCCCGTGATAACACGTCCACGACGTCCGTTATCAAAGAGCGCATCTACTGATTCTTGAAGCATTCTCTTTTCGTTGCGTACGATAATGTCAGGGGCGCGAAGCTCAATCAAGCGCTTCAAACGATTGTTTCTGTTAATCACACGACGATAGAGATCATTCAGATCTGACGTTGCGAAACGTCCACCATCGAGGGGAACCAATGGACGAAGTTCCGGCGGAATCACAGGAATCACTTCCATAATCATCCACTCTGGGCGACTTCCAGAATTAATGAAGGCTTCAACTAATTTCAAGCGTTTTACGTACTTTTTACGCTTAAGCTCAGATTTAGTCTCAAATAGATTTTCACGAAGTTGAGCTTGTTCTTTTTCAAGATCGATACCTTTGAGCATATCGCGCAAAGCTTCAGCACCGATGCTGGCTTCGAACGCATCAACACCAAATTCGTCTTGATAGCGATAGTATTCTTCTTCTCCAAGAAGTTGACCCCGTTTGAGTGTTGTAAGGCCTGGCTCAGTTACGATGTAATTTTCAAAATAAAGAACCTTTTCAAGATCCTTCAACATCATGTCTAAAAGGAGGCCAATACGACTTGGAAGTGACTTCGTAAACCAGATATGCGCGACCGGAGAGGCAAGCTCAATGTGGCCCATACGTTCACGACGTACTTTTGTGAGCGTGACTTCAACTCCGCACTTTTCGCAGATAATTCCGCGATATTTCATGCGCTTGTACTTACCGCACAAACATTCGTAATCCTTGATAGGACCAAAAATACGGGCACAGAATAGCCCGTCCCTCTCTGGTTTAAATGTCCGATAGTTAATCGTCTCTGGCTTTTTTATTTCACCAAAGGACCATGAGCGCACCTGTTCAGGACTTGCTATCGCAATTCTGATATCATCAAAATGCTGGGGTCCTGTGACTTGCCCAAAGAGATTCATTACATCACGCATGCCGTTCTCCTAAATGACTATTCATTTTTTCCTAATTCTACATTCAAGCCCAAAGAGCGAAGCTCTTTCATAAGCACGTTGAAGGATTCAGGAATACCTGATTCAAAGTTATCATCGCCACGAACGATGGATTCGTAAACTTTTGTACGACCGGAAACGTCGTCTGACTTAACCGTCAGCATTTCCTGTAGGGTATATGAAGCGCCGTAAGCTTCAAGTGCCCAGACTTCCATTTCCCCGAATCGTTGACCACCGAACTGTGCCTTACCACCCAGCGGTTGCTGCGTCACAAGGCTGTATGGACCCACGGAACGCGCATGGATCTTATCGTCCACAAGATGGTGCAGTTTAAGCATATACATGTACCCAACTGTGACTTTACGATCAAAAGGTTCACCTGAACGGCCATCAATCAAGGTGACTTGACCACTCGTATCAAGGTTAGCTTTCTTCAACTGATGATTCACATCAGCTTCATGAGCTCCGTCAAAGACGGGGGTTGCCATTGGAACCGCAGCGGTTAGGTTCGTCGCAAGTTCAACAACTTCATCGTCTGACATGGCTTTGATATCTTTAACAATTTGATCATCTTCATACACATGATCAAGAGTTGTTCTTAAGAGACCAATATCCTTATGGTCTTCGATGGCCATTTTGGAAAGCGCATCATTAATTTGACGCCCAAGTCCAGCTGCCGCCCACCCTAAGTGGGTTTCAAGGATTTGTCCGACGTTCATACGAGACGGCAGTCCAAGCGGGTTCAGGACGATATCAACGGGCGTTCCATCTTCAAGATGTGGCATGTCTTCAATGGGAACAATACGAGAGACAACGCCCTTGTTTCCGTGACGTCCTGCCATCTTATCTCCTGGCTGAAGCTTACGCTTCACAGCGACGAACACAACGACTTTCTTGAGAACACCTGTTTGCAACTCGTCTCCACGGCGCAGCTTTTCAACTTTATCTTCAAAACGCGCTTGAAGGAACGTTACACGCTCATCATGATATTGCTTCGCTGACTCAAGTGCTGACATGACAGCATCATCTTCAACAGTGATTTGACGCCATTGTCCTTTTGAGAGTGAATCGAGGACAGCTTTTGTAACTTTTGTCCCTTTTTTCACACCAGCAGGTGCACTTGTGACCTTTTGACCCATCAAGAGCTCTTCAAGGGACGCGTAGAAGTTACGGTCTAGAATTGACCTTTCCGCATCACGATCTTTCGCCAAACGTTCGATTTCAGCCCGTTCAATCGCGAGAGAACGTTCATCCTTCTCAACACCACGGCGAGAGAAAACCCGTACATCAACGATGGTTCCCTGGACTCCAGGAGGCAATCTCAATGAAGTATCTCTTACGTCGGATGCTTTCTCACCAAAGATAGCGCGTAATAGCTTTTCTTCCGGCGTTGACGGTGTTTCACCTTTAGGGGTTACCTTACCAACGAGGATATCACCTGGCTTAACGTCAGCACCGATGTAGACGATGCCGGCTTCATCCAAGTGACGCAAAGCTTCATCACCGACGTTTGGAATATCGCGGGTAATTTCTTCGTTTCCGAGTTTTGTATCTCGTGCAGACAATTCAAATTCTTCAATGTGAATTGAGGTAAAGATATCATCCTTAACAATCCGCTCAGAAATAATGATGGAGTCTTCAAAGTTATATCCATTCCAGGAAACGAAAGCGACCAAGGCATTGGAACCGAGAGCAAGCTCTCCTAAGTTCATACAAGGACCATCAGCAATGATGTCCCCCTTCTCTACCTTGTCTCCGACTTTAACGAGAGGCTTTTGGTTGACGCAGGTCTTATCGTTAGATCTTTGAAATTTCCAAAGGTTGAAGATATCAACGTTACTTGTCGTCATCGCACTTTCATCGGTCACACGAACAACGATACGTGATGCATCGACTTGATCAATGATTCCAGCTCGTTTCGCAACAACAGCAACACCTGAATCTCGTGCTACGGGGCCTTCCATACCTGTTCCAACGAACGGGGCTTCTGACCTGAGCAATGGAACAGCTTGTCGTTGCATGTTCGAGCCCATCAAAGCACGGTTCGCGTCGTCATTTTCAATGAAAGGAATAAGGGACGCCGCAACGGATACGATCTGTTTAGGTGAAATATCCATCAAATCAATTTCAGCAGCGGGTGCTACGATGAATTCACCGTTACGACGACAGCTCACGAAGTCTGACATAAAGGAGTTATCTTTATTTAATTCAGCGTTTGCCTGCGCAATCGTATGCTTACTTTCATCCATTGCTGTTAAATAGATAATCTCTTTCGTGACTTTTCCATTAATAACCTTACGGTATGGCGTTTCAATGAAACCATACTTATTAACACGTGCATAGGTCGCAAGTGAGTTGATCAACCCAATGTTTGGACCTTCTGGGGTCTCAATCGGACAGATACGACCATAATGGGTTGGATGGACGTCACGAACTTCAAAGGTTGCTCGATCTCTTGTTAAACCACCTGGGCCTAAGGCTGACAAACGACGCTTGTGGTTAATTTCAGAAAGCGGGTTCGTTTGGTCCATAAATTGAGACAATTGTGATGTCCCGAAGAATTCACGGACGGCAGCAGCAGCAGGTTTTGCGTTAATCAAATCGTGCGGCATCACCGTATCAATTTCAACAGAACTCATTCTTTCGCGAATTGCGCGCTCCATACGAGAAAGGCCAACACGGTATTGGTTTTCCAAAAGCTCACCCACTGAACGTACACGACGATTTCCGAGGTTATCGATATCGTCAATACTTCCGCGTCCATCTTTCAAGTCCAAAAGAACTTTGATGATAGAGAGAACATCAGCTTTCTGTAAAACGCGAACTGTATCCGGTGTTTCAAGACCTAGACGTGAGTTCATCTTGACACGACCCACAGACGACAAGTCATAACGCTCTGAATCAAAGAACAGAGATTTAAAGAGATTTTCAGCCCCTTCAATGGTTGGTGGCTCACCTGGACGCAATATCCGGTAAATATCAATCAATGCATCTTCACGCGACATGTTCTTATCTGCCATCAACGTATTGCGCAAATAAGCTCCCACGTTAACGTGATCGATATCGAGCGTTGGTATTGATTTAACGCCAGCACTTTCTAAAGTTTCAAGTAACTCAGCTGAAATTTCATCGCCAGCCTCAGCATAAACTTCACCTGTCTTTTCGTTAATGAGGTCATAGGCAACATAACAGCCCAATAAATCCTCTTCATTAACCTGGACTTCTTCAAGACCTTCGGTTTGAAGCTTACGCGCGAATTTTAGGTTCATTTTAGCGCCTTCAGCCGCTACAACTTTCCCCGTGGACGCATTCACTAAGTCATGCGTAAGCTTACCAATTTTGACTGTGTCTGGACGAAACTTCGTTTTCCAGTGCTTTTTTGCTTTAATATAGTCAACGACACCGTAGAATGTACTCAAAATCTCTTCTCGCGTCATGCCTTGAGCATCGATAGGGTCAAGCTTTTCGCCCTTCTCTTCAGCAGCTTGTCGCTTTTTTACGGTCGCTTCATTATCTAATGCCATGAGGAAGGTCGTGACTGGCAGCTTTCTTTTACGATCAATACGAGAATAAACAATGTCCTTCGCATCAAATTCAAAGTCTAGCCATGATCCACGGTAAGGTATAACACGCGCTGAGAATAAGTATTTCCCGGATGAGTGAGACTTACCACTATCATGGTCAAAGAAAACACCAGGCGAACGGTGCATTTGAGAAACGACGACGCGCTCAATCCCGTTAATAATAAACGTACCATTGACGGTCATGAGGGGAATATCCCCCATGTAAACTTCTTGTTCTTTTATGTCGCGAATAGATTTAGATCCTGTATCTTCGTCTATATCCCATACAACCAAACGGAAAGTGACACGGAGAGGTGCCGCAAAGGTCATGCCCCGTTGCTTACATTCCTCAACATCGTACTTAGGTGCATCGAAGTCATAGCGGAAAAATTCAAGCTGTGATTTGCCGGAAAAGTCACTAATTGGAAAAACCGATTGAAATACTTCTTGTAATCCAGATCCGATTCTTTTTTCAGCAGGAACATCCATCTGCAAGAAATTCTCATAGGATGTCTTCTGTAGTTCAATTAGGTTCGGCAAAGGGGCTATTTCAGGAATCCGTGCAAAGCTTTTGCGAATTCTTTTACGCTCCGTATAAGTTCTTGCCATTGATGCCCTCGTATTCAGTGTTCAGTGTTCAGTGTTCAGTAATCAGAAACAATAAATGACTCGTCATTGCGAGTCCCTGTAAGGGGCGCGGCAATCCATCTTCCTTCATGTAAGATGGATGGATTGCCACGTCGCTTGTCGCTCCTCGCAATGACGAATGCCGTTTTACTTTAAATCAACTTTAGCGCCGACGGCCTCAAGTTTCTTCTTGATTTCTTCAGCTTCTGCCTTAGGAGCCGCGTCCTTTACAACTTGGGGCGCGCCTTCGACGAGATCTTTCGCTTCTTTCAAGCCAAGACCTGTAATGGTACGGACTTCTTTGATGACTTCGATTTTCTTATCACCAGCAGATGTCAACACCACTTGGAATTCAGTCTTTTCTTCAGCTGGAGCTTCAGCAGCCATACCAGCCGCTGCAGCAACTGCAACCGGAGCAGCAGCGCTTACGCCCCACTTTTCCTCAAGCAGTTTTGAAAGCGATGCCGCTTCCATTACAGTTAGTTCAGAAAGTTGTTCTACAATTTTATCTAGATTAGCAGCCATGTTTAATTACTCCTTTGTTGTATATAGGGATTCTCACGCCTTGTTGCCATAGGCTGAAAATACCCGTGCCAATTGACCTGCAGGTGCTTGCAAAACGCCAGCCACACGTGTAGCCGGTGTCGTAAGTACACCCAATATTTTTGCCCGCAATTCGTCCAATGAGGGAAGCTTAGACAAGGTTTCAATGTCTTTATGACTTAAAACCTTTCCGTCGAGTGCTCCACCAATAACATTGAACTTATCATTGCCATTCGCAAACTTTATGGTTACTTTTGCAGCCGCAACAGGGTCCTTCGAATAAGCTAGCGCGGTTGGCCCCGTCAGATAGGTATTTAAACCTTCATTCTGAGTCCCCGCTACAGCCAACCGTGCCAAAGTATTCTTTGTCACTTTGTACTGAGCGCCCGCTTCGCGCATCTGACGTCTCAGATCAGAAACTTCTGCCACTGTAAGCCCCGTTTGTTGGGCTACAATAACCAAGCTTGAGTCTGAAAGGCCCTGACGCAAAGAGGAAACCAGCTGTTCTTTCTCGCTACGGTCCACGATACGTCTCCATCGTTTAACTTTTGAGGTTATTCCCAAAAGTTGGTTAAACAAAGTCAGGTCATGCTTTTTACAACTTAACCTGACACTCTTCCCGTCCGCGAAAATCGTCCTGTTCAGGCTGCCGCCCTCTTAATCCGATTCCCCCGTCTATGTAGGTGCTTTCGCATTAAATCATAAAGATCCCCACAGTCTTGGACAGGCTTTTCTAGTTATTAGTAATTAGTTATTAGTAATTAGAAAAAAGTTATTCCAATAACTAATCATCTACTACAAACAACTAAACTTACTAGTTCATTAGTCATCAGAAAACCAATCTAATAACTAATAACTAATCACTAATCACTAATCACTAATTACTAACTAGTTACGTCAGCAATTTCTATCCTTACGGATGGCCCCATGGTGGAAGACAGGGAAATTTTCTTCACATAAGACCCTTTTACACCATTTGGTTTAGCTTTCATAATCGCATCTACGAAAGAACGCAAGTTTTTCTCGATGTCATCGGTCGAAAAACTTGCTTTTCCGATCCCGGCATGAACAATACCGGTTTTTTCAGCACGAAATTCAACTTGTCCACCCTTAGCGGCTTTAATCGCATCTGCAACATCCATGGTTACAGTTCCAAGCTTTGGGTTAGGCATAAGACCGCGTGGACCAAGCACACGAGCAAGCTTACCAAGAAGTCCCATCATATCAGGCGTTGCGATACAACGATCAAAGTTGATTTCACCGCTCTGTACTTTTTCAGCTAAATCTTCATCTCCAACCAAGTCAGCGCCAGCTTTGCGGGCTTCCTCAGCTTTCGGACCCTTTGCAAACACAGCAACACGCAGTGTCTTACCCGTTCCCGCAGGAAGTTGCGTCACGCCACGGATGTTCTGATCAGATTTACGAGCATCAATGTTCAAATTGATTGAAATTTCAATGGTTTCATCGAACTTTGCTGTGGCGCGTTCTTTGATAATACGAACTGCCTCTTTCACTGTGCATGTGTCGAGTGCATTAAGGCCTTCATAGGCTTTACGGATTCTTTTTCCTGTCATTTTATTACCCCACAACCTCTATGCCCATAGAGCGGGCAGATCCAATAATCATCTGAGAAGCGGCTTCAATATCGTTCGCATTCAGATCAACCATTTTTGACTTCGCGATCTCACGAACTTGAGCCATCGTTACCTTGCCAACAATTCCTGGACCAGGTGTTTGTGAGCCTTTCGCAAGCCCTGCAGCCTTCTTTAAGAAATAACTGACAGGTGGTGTTTTTGTAATAAAGCTAAATGTCCTATCCGCATACGCCGTAATCACGACGGGGATTGGCATTCCTGGCTCCATGCTCTGGGTTTGAGCATTGAAAGCCTTACAAAATTCCATGATGTTGAGTCCACGTTGACCGAGAGCAGGGCCCACAGGCGGTGACGGGTTCGCTTTTCCTGCAGGAATCTGCAGTTTAATATATCCTTCAATTTTCTTTGCCATTTAATCCTCTTTCTTTTGAGTTTGCGGTACGGCGTGGCTCGCCTCCCGCATGTTAAATCTTTTCAACCTGAACAAAGTCCAGATCAATTGGCGTTGAGCGTCCAAAAAATGGAGACAGCAACTTTAATGCGTTGTTTGTCCTCATCCACCTCTTCAACAATCCCGTTAAATGAACTAAAGGGACCTTCAGATACGCGAACTTGTTCGCCAACTTCGTACGTAATCGTCGACTTCGGCTTATTCACGCCTTCTTGAACTTGCGCCAGGATCCGATCAACTTCGGCTTGGCTTACAGGGGTCGGCTTTCCGCGTGCTCCGAGGAAACCTGAAACCTTTGGTGTGTGGCGAATCAGATGCCATACATCATCCGTAAGCTGCATTTTAACAAGAACATATCCGGGGAAAAAATTCCGCTCAGATGTGACTTTTGCACCCTTCTTAACTTCAACAACTTCTTCAGTTGGAACCAAGACGGTTTCAATATGTTCAGCAACACCCTTTTTTTGAGCCTGCTCTTGAATATGCTCAGCAACCTTTTTTTCAAACCCTGAATATACGTTAACGACGTACCAACGAAAACTTTCCGTCATGCTTTTAAGCTCCCATTCCTAATATCCAAGACACCATCCACGAGAGCGCACGATCGATGACCAAAAAGAAAATCGCACAAATGAAGACCATGATAAAAACCATAATGGTCGTTATAATCGTTTCTTTGCGTGTCGGCCATGTCACTTTTGACGCTTCTTGACGCACTTGGCGCATAAATTCTAGGGGCGATGTTCTAGCCATTATCCTAAGTCCTGGGTTCAATAACCC
>JABDDK010000011.1 GCA_013287665.1 Alphaproteobacteria bacterium | reverse complement strand
GCTATTCCTGTCAGGGCTTCTTCAGGGGCTATCGGAGGAAACCTAAGTCATGAGTTTCAGATTCTCGCGGAGACGGGCGAAAGTGAAATATTTTATGACGAAGCCTATGAAACGCTTGATGTGAACACACTGACGCTGGACCGACTTCAAACACTCTATGCAGCTGCTGATGAGCTCCATGATCCGGCGAATTGCCCTGTTCCTGTTGAGCGTCTTAAAACAGCTCGCGGTATCGAAGTGGGACATGTCTTCTACTTTGGAACAAAATACTCGATACCCCTGGGAGCCACGGTGATGAACCCAGAGGGCAAGCATGTGCCTGTGGAGATGGGATCATACGGGATCGGTGTTTCACGCCTTGTAGGGGCGATTATTGAGGCCCACCACGATGAGGACGGCATTAAGTGGCCTGAAAGTGTGGCGCCCTTTAAGGTTGGAATCCTTAACCTCAAAGTTAAAGATGAAGCCTGCACGAAGTTGTGTGAGGACCTCTACGCCAAGTTGCTGAATGCTGGGATTGAAGTGCTGTATGATGACAGAGACATGGGCACAGGCGCTAAGTTTGCGGACATGGACCTCATCGGACTCCCTTGGCAGATTATTATAGGTCCCCGAAGCGTGACTTCAGGCCAATGTGAGCTCAAGAACCGCCGTTCGGGGGAGAAGATTGAACTCTCGATTGAGGATGCTTTGAAGAGGGTGGCGTAGGGAGTCGTTATGTCTAAAAAATACTTACAGATTATTACCGTCGCATCGTTCAGTTTCTGTGCTAACTTCCCAGTGATGGCTTATATTTCAGATGAAATAGAGAGCCTGTTTGATGATTGCTGTGGGATTCTTGCTTTAAATAAAGGGGAAATGACTGCTCCAGAAAGAAAAACATACGAAATTATGCGTAAAAAATATTTGAACTAAAGTATGCGATGTTCTTCTCATTTCTTAATGCAAATTTAACAAAAAGCTGATTTAATGGACGAACAAGTAGTCTCAGAAGACTATAGATAGCAAACAGGAGAAACGATCATGTCTAAAAAATATTTACAGGTTTTTGCCGTAGCATCATTCAGCCTTTGTGCTAATTTCCCCTTGAGTGCTCATACGCCGGATGAAGTTCAGAAAGCTTTTGATACCTGCTGTTGGTGGTATAATACGGCACATGGAGTGTCAACTAAAACACAGTTAGTTGCTCCAGAATTTAAAATATGTGAAGAAAGCAGTAAAAAATTCGCGACCCCCAAAGATGCAGAGGCTTGGAAAAAAATCTGCCATGATGTTCTAGGACATCGGTGTGAAGGGGCTGCAGAACATTTTGGATTAAATGCAAAGTGCCCAGCTGCTAAGCAATAAGCTCTTATTGATTGTTAAGGTAACTAACTGAGATCACACAAAAGGTCGTCATTACGAGGAGCGATAAGCGACGTGGCAATCTATCTTAATCTAAGAAAGATGGATTGCCGCGTCCCTTCGGGGCTCTAATGACGGAGACTGGTAAGCTACTGAAATCAAAAAAGAGTGGGTCGTCCCGGGGATGAGAAATGCTAAGCGAAGCTTAGATTTCTCATAACCCGGGATCCAGGGCAACGACTCATTGCGTAGCAATGTAGAAATTCCTTCTTTCCTTCGGAAAGAGTAATGGATCCCGGATAACAAGAAATCTTGAGCTTTGCTCAAGAATTTCTTGTTTCCGGGACGACGGCCTGTGGGTTTGGAATTGACGTCATTTTCCTAAAGTTTACCCAAAGGGTGGTGTGTTACTCGCAATGACGACCGCGAAGTTTTACTTCCTCTTCACATTCTGTGCGACAAAATGAGTGATCTTTGGGGGTTCTTTTCCGATATGAAACGACGATACCTTCTCGATGATTTCCTTATCTGAATTAGAAATTCTCTCGTGTTGCCTTAGGTGCTCTATCCAAGATTCAACCATAAAGCAGGTGACGAACTTGTCCGGGGTCTCGATATCTTTAAAGAGTGACCAAAAGAAGGCCCCATCTCGATACCGAATACGACGTAAATCTTGAAGAGCTTTCGTAAAGTTCACAATGTTATGCGGCTCAATTTGATATTCAACCATCACCATAACAGGTCCCTCGTGAAATTTTGGCGCTTCTTCTACGACGGGAGCGGGCATATGATGAGAGGGCGTATGATCAAGGATAAGGTTGTTTCCTGAAATAAAGATATAGGTCAAAATGTTAAAGAAGAGGAGCCCTAGGCCAGCTAAAAAAAGCGAAATTGAAATCGACAGTTCAGTAGCCACCCATCCCCAGAAGAAACTGCCCACCGCCATCCCTCCAAAGAAAACAGCAAAAAAGATAGAGATGGCACGGGCTTTCACCCAACCCGAGACGACTCTTTGAACAAGTGTAATAAGAGTTGAAACAACTGATATCCAGGACATTCCACCTATGAGCATGACTCCACAGGAGATATAAAAACTGTTGGATAGTGCAAGAACAAGAGTGGTGAAAGAAAACCCAATGGCTCCCCCCAGAATGATTTCATCACAATTAAACCTCTCTCTGAGGGTGGGGAGAATCATAGCACCAAGGACTGCGCCGATTCCCATTGCAGCTAATATGAACCCATAGTCGATAGGCCCGGCCAACAGTTTCATGCGAACAATGAGGGGCAGTAAGGCCCAAACTGCACTCGCAAAAACAAAAAAAGCGGTGCCTTTGATGAGAAGGATCTGAAAGGGAGGGGAGCCTCTCACATACCGCAGGCCAGCTTTCATAGCGCCATAAAGCCGCTCTGCGGGTAGGGGGCTTTCGTTTGCTTGTGTCTTCCACCTCTTCAAAACAATAATAATTCCAAAAAATGAAAGTGAATTTAAGGCAAACACAGCCCACGAGCCACTGGCTGCGATAATAAATCCAGCAAGGGCCGGGCCAATGGCACGGGAAATATTAATGCTTACTCCTGTAAGAGTAACGGAAGCCGTCAAATGCTTTGTGGGCACGAGTTCGGTCATAAGCGTGATCCAAGCTGAAAAACTAAGGGCAGCGCCTGCACCCATACAAAACGTCATCAATAAAAGAAGAGAGGGTGTAATGATGCCGAGATAAGTGATGAAAGCAATAATTCCCGCCGTAATCATCAACCCGGTTTGCAAAACAATGAGATAGCGCCTTCGATCCAGAATATCAGCCAATGCGCCAGCAGGCAGGGCTAGGAAAAACATAGAAAGAGCTGTCATGGCTTGAACTGAGGCAACCATGAGGGGATCTTTCGTCAACGTTGTCATGAGCCAAGCTGCGCCAACGTCTTGCATCCATGTGCCGATCGTAGACATGACTGATGCTATCCACATCATTTTAAAGATGGGGTATTTGAAGGGGGCCAGAGCTGATTCTCTTTTGACTGTTGTTTCTTTGTCTCTCATAAGATGAGTGTATGAAAAAAATCCTACTAATTCGTTACCAACAAGAAACATAACATTAATAAAGCAAAAATTTATCGATAGCCTCAAGCATCAGTCTACGCTAGAATCCACCATCCATTTGTGAAATAGAGAGAGGTTTGCTGTGAATAACTTGATTTCTAAAGGTCTCGTTTATCTTCAACAGAGAAGTATTCAAACAATTCTTATTCTTGGTCTTTATATCCTTATTGCGCCACTCCTTCCTCTTGTCCTGAATCAAGGGTTATATACGATCAGTCTCTTCATCAAAGATGTTTTGATGTGGGTAATGCCTTTAACTGTTGGTTTTTTTATAGCTTTTACGGTGACCTCATTTGAGCGACGTGCGCCTCTTTTTATAATTATTCTTTTGCTTTTTGAAACATTCTCAAATTTAACAAGTGTTTGGTATGCCTTTGGGTGCGCGAACATTGCAGCTGAATATTTGCCCGCTGTAAAGGCGAGTTCAATCGATAGTGATTTTGCAGCGTTATGGCGCATACCCCTTGCAAGACCCGCTTGGTGGTCAGCAGAAAAAGGAGCATTTGCAGGACTTTTATTGGGGTGTATTGCTGCATTCAGTAAAGGGCATTATTTGAAGCCTTTTCTTGAACAAGGGAAGAATATGGTTGAATGGATGCTTACCCGGGTGTTTGCTAGGCTTATTCCTATATTTGTCTTAGGTTTTGCTGCTCAAATGTTTGAAACAAAACTTATTGGTCATGTATTTGCGCATTATGCAATTCTTGTTCTGTGGTTAACTTGTTTCTTAGGTATTTATATCGTCTTTTTAAATGCGCTCGCTGCTGGGTGGAGCTTTGCTCGCATCTCAAAAAGTATAAGAAATCTATTGCCTGCGGGGGGGATTGCACTGACTTCAGGATGTAGTTTGTCAACAATGCCATGGACAATCGCAGGAGCTGCAAAAAACCTCCAAAATCCTGCCATGGCCAAAGCAATTATCCCTGCCACAACCAATATTCAACAAATTGGGGATTGTATAGCGCAAGCTTTTCTTTGTTTTTTAATTTATAGACATTTTTATGGACAGAACCCGGATATGTTAATGTGGATCTCGTTTAGCACAGTATTCGTATTAGCCCGGTTTGCCACAGCAGCTGTTCTGGGGGGAGCCATCTTTATTATGCTTCCCATTTATGAGACTTATCTCAATTTTACGCCTGAGATGATTGCCATTATACTTGCATTAAATGTGGTCTTGGATCCGATCATTACAAGTGCCAATGTGATGGCAAATGGGGCTTTGTGTCGCGTCTTTGAGAAAGCATGGAATGGTGTGCAAGCCGGTATTAAACTTGTCTTAGTGACCTATAAGTATAAGTGATGTGATTTTCCCACACTTGACATCACAATAAAGACTTTTATACCCTAAGTTTCAGGATGGTTCCTGATTGTTTCTCAGTCCTAAATAATCCAAAAGTATATCTAAAGTGGAGGTTCTCATGTTTAATAAATACTTAGATCCAAAAAACGATGTGGCTTTTAAGAGAATCTTTGGGACGGAAAAAAACAAGGATATTCTGATTCATTTTCTGAATGATATCATCACGTGTAATAAAAGGCCTGCCATTAAAAATGTTACCTTTTTAAGGACTGTTCAAGATCCAGACATTGCGGCACACAAGACAAGCATTGTCGATATACTCTGTGTTGATGAAAAAGAAACCCGTTATATTGTCGAGATGCAAGTGGCAAAGGAAAAGGGCTTCGAGAAAAGAGCCATGTTTTATGCCGCAAAAGCTTATACGGCTCAGATGATTGTCGGGGGAGAGTATGACGATCTTAAGGAGGTCATTTTTCTGGCCATTGCTGATTTTACCATGTTTCCTCATCGGACAGGATATAAGTCAGAGCATGTGATTCTTGAGAAAGACACACATGATCATGATTTGAAGGACTTTTCCTTTACGTTCTTAGAACTTCCAAAGTTTCACAAGAAGATCGATGAACTTTCAAGTATGACGGATAAGTGGATGTATTTCTTCAAACACGCTTATGAGACGAGCCGTGAAGATTGGGATAAACTTGCGGAAGGTGATGCTTCTTTGAAAAATGCCTATAAAGAACTCGATCAACATTACTGGAATGAGGAAGAGATGCTAACCTACGACCAAGCTATAAAAAATGCATGGGTGGAGAAGGCCAGAAGGGATCAAAAATTTGATGAAGGAATAGATAAAGGGAGAGAAGAGGGAAGAGAAGAAGGAAGAGAAGAGGGGATTAAAAAAGTAGCAAAAAATTTGGTCTCTCAAGGGATTGACTTTGAAGTGATAGCCTCTGTATCAGGATTGACTCAGGAAGACATAACAGCATTACTTTCTCAAGAAGATCCTGACGAAGCTATGGTAAAAGAGGTTGACTCTAAACTTGGGGGATAAGAATAAAGATCCCCCAAGCAGAAAAATACTCCAGGGCCAGTCACCGAAAACAAACACGAGTGCGTCGTCCTGGGGATGAGAAATGCTAAGCGAAGCTTAGATTTCTCATAACCCGGGATCCAGGGCAACAACTCATTGCGAAGCAATGGTGAAATCTCTTTCTTTAAGATGCAGTTGCATTGCTACGCAATAAGTAAATGGTCTTGGATCCCGGACAACAAGAAGACTTGAGCTTCGCTCAAGATATTCTTGTTTCCGGGACGACCCAGGTGGTGGGCTGTTTTGCTTAACTAAATGGCAGTGGAGTACCTCACAAATTTAATGATGTGCCCCTGTGAAATATGCCTATTTATATTCCGCTTCTTTAAGGCATTCCAAGATTTTACACAAACGCTTCATGGCTTGATTTGCCACATACACAGCAATCTCCATTTGGTCTATTTGTTCAGAGACAACCTGATGATGATAAGCGAGGGCTTGGATTTTGGATTGAGTGGAAGTATAAGAATTATCAGACATGATCGATCCTTTCAGTTCAAGGGTTGGTTATGTTTAGCAACGTGTGGGCAGGTCAGATGGCCCATGCGTTGCGCTTATCATATTAGCAAGTCCCGGATTGGGGCGCAAGATAATTTCTGTACAGAAATTATTTTTAATAAAAGCTATACGGATCAATATCGACTTGGACTCTGACGGAGGAGGGAAGGGGAGCCTTGTCTAGCCACGCCTTTAACAAGGGTTGGGGCGGGAAGTCTTTCCTTGTTTTAAGGAGAAGACGCCAGCGGTAGTTTCCACGAATAAATGTTAGGGGAGCAGGTGTGGGGCCTAGGAGTTCTGCCTTTTCAGTCAACGGAAAGCGCCTTGCCAGTAAGCGTGCGGCCTTCTCGACTTCGTCTGCCTTTTTGCCCGAGAGAATAAGGGCTGCAAGGCGCCCGTAAGGGGGAAAGCCATGGAGCATCCGCTGATCTGATTCGAGTGCAAAGAATTGGGCTCGATTGTGTTGGACTAGGGACTGCATTACGGGGTGTTCTGGGTTATGGGTTTGAAGGAGGACTTGACCTCGTCGCTCTTCACGACCCGATCTCCCTGCAACTTGGTGAAGGAGTTGGAAGGACTTTTCGGAAGCCCTTAAATCACTGCCGGATAGGGCGCTATCCCCATCAACAATTCCAACTAAAGTGAGCAAAGGGAAATGGTGACCTTTGGCCATGATTTGAGTCCCAATCAAAACATCGACCTCATGGTTTTGGATCTTCTCCACAAAGTCGGCGATCTTGGAGGATGTTGTTAAATGATCACTCGTCATAACCGCACAGCGGGCACTGGGGAGAAAGGTTTTGACCTCCTCGAGTATCCGTTCAACTCCAGGACCAATTGCGCTGTAGGTACCCTCCTCGGTGCAGGAATTGCACTTTTTAGGTTGGGGGATGGAGTGCCCACAATGATGGCAGAGGAGCGTATCTCGAAACTTGTGATGGACCAGGGAAACACTACAATGCGGACACATGAGCCGATCCCCGCAGTTGCGGCACAACGTCATTGGAGCATACCCCCTCCGATTGAGGAACAACATAACCTGCTCTCCCCGATTGACCGTCTTTCCGATCTGCTCTCGAAGCGTTGGAGAGAGCCATTCTTGAGGAGGCATTTTAATTTTTCTCAAATCGATGAGCTTAACATCAGGCATTTCTGCGCCGCCAAAGCGGTCATTTAATATGATATGGCGATATTTTCCTGAGGATACATTGAGTTCCGTTTCGAGAGAGGGCGTTGCTGAAGCCAGCACGCACGTCGCATTGCTAAAGCGAGCTCTCACAACAGCCATATCCCGAGCATTATAGATAACGCCTTCTTCTTGCTTGTAAGAGCCGTCATGTTCCTCGTCTACAATGATAAGCTTAAGGTCAGGAAAGGGAAGAAAAAGCGCAGAACGAGCTCCGACAACTACGGGAGTGTTCCCTTCGAATAAGGACCGATAGGTTGATTTTCGTTGGCGAGGGGGCAAATCAGAATGCCAAATGGCGGGAGGAAAGCCAAAACGTGTTTCAAAACGCTGTAACCATTGAGCACTCAAGGCAATCTCGGGAAGCATGACGAGGGCCTGCCCCCCATTCTTGAGGACCCATTCAATAGCTTCAAAATAAACCTCAGTCTTACCAGAGCCCGTAACTCCTTCGAGAAGAAATGTATGGAATGCCTCTGATTCAAGGCTTTTCTTGACGTCTTCCGAGGCAACAAGCTGATCTAAAGAGAGCTGCGGCTTTTGAGGAAGCTGTGTCGGAGGCGGGAGAGGGGCTTCCCAAGGTCGCTCGCCTTGAAGTGTCAGGACCCCTTCTTTCACAAGTGTTTTGAGAATGCCTTCGCTGACATCCGTTTGTTCGCTGATCTCACTTAAGGGCAAGGGATCGGAGCAGGCCTCAAAAAAGTCAATGATCTTCTGGCGTTTAGGGTTCATTTTCTTCGGTGCTTTTACAAGGCCATAAAGCTGTTCCCCTTTCGCTTCAAAGACTTCAGGGGAGGGGAGAGCCATCTTCAATATTTGCCCTTTAGGGGCCATTGTGTAATCGCTCACCCAATCAATGAACTTGAGGGAGACATCAGGAAGTCTAACGCCGTCATAGACTTTTAAGAGGGGTTTGAGCGTTTTGTAAGATGAGGATTCAAAGCTTGTCCACGTAACTCCATATAACACTCTGATTCCAAAAGAAACTTTTACAAGCGTTCCGAGAGGGACTGCTGCGGAGTAGGCATAGTCAAAAGCTGTGTTTAAGGGAACCGGGAGAAGGACCGATGTTTTGAGGGGTGGGTTTACAGCTTGTGCATTAGCAATCATAATAGACTCACACTTGATTTGAAAGGATTATAGACCATGAAATTTTTTGTTGATACAGCAGATGTAGAGGAACTTCGTTCTCTTGTAGAAACGGGATTTGTTGATGGGGTTACAACGAACCCAACACTTATTGCAAGGTCCGGTCGTGATTTTGAAGCCACAATTGCTGAAATTTGTAGTTTTGTTGCCGGGCCCGTTAGTGCAGAAGTCACAGCCCTTGATCTTGACGGCATGCTTGCTGAAGGACGGCATCTCGCAAAAATCGCACCCAATGTAACCATTAAAGTTCCCCTGACCGTGGATGGCCTGAAAGCATGTCGTTCCCTGACGCAAGAGGGAACATCAGTGAACGTAACCCTTTGTTTTTCAGCGGCCCAAGCCCTGCTCGCTGCAAAGGCGGGAGCAACTTTCATCTCCCCCTTTATTGGGCGCCTCGATGATGTGGGAGAGACGGGGAGAAATCTTATCCAAGAAATCGTCGAAATTTATAGAAACTACCCAGAGTTCGAAACGCAGATCTTAGCGGCATCAATCCGTCACCCCCTTCATGTTGTTGAGATGGCCCGTATGGGTGCGGACGTTGCGACCATACCGCCGAAGATTCTACGTCAGCTCTACGATCATCCTTTGACGGATAAAGGCATTGAGATGTTCTTGAGTGATTGGAAGAAGACGGGTCAGAAGATACTCTCAAAATAAGATGGATGAAAAGGCAGAGAGGCGCTTTCAGGAGACCGTAGCCATTGCAGCTCCAGATGTGCAGCCGTGGTTGCAACGGTTTTATCATAAATTGATTTATGAACGTCGCGCGTCTCCTCACACGGTTCAGGCTTACTTCTCTGATTTAAAACACTTTTTGATGTTCATGGGGGAATACCGAGGTGAACCTCTGTGTTTGAAGGACTTCGAGACCATAAAGACAATGGACTTGCGGGCCTATCTCTCGGCTTGTGTGAAAGACGGTACCAGTAAAAGGTCCCTTGCACGGTTTCTCTCAAGCCTTAAAGCCTTCATTCACTATATGAAACTTCAGGGGTTTCAAGTCTCATCAGCCTTTGAGGTGATATCTTCTCCCAAGCTCGACAAGCGTTTGCCGCGCCCTTTGTCTGAAAAGCAATCCTTCGATCTTCTTGAGCGAAAGCCGGAGTCTTGGGAAGACTTGCGTAATCAAGCCCTGTTTATGCTTCTCTATGGATGTGGACTTCGGATTTCGGAAGCCTTGAATTTGAATGGATCCGATTGGAATTCTACCTTTCTTCTCATCAAGGGGAAGGGGGAGAAGGAAAGACATGTGCCCCTTCTGGATTCAGTCTTTAATAAGGTGGAAGCTTATTTCAAAGCCTGTCCTTATCCGATGGCTCCAAAAGCGCCGCTCTTTCGAGGGACTCGCGGGGGTCGTTTAAACGCAGCGGTTGCACAGAAAAGTCTTCGTGATGTGAGGCTTGAGCTCGGGTTACCTGATACGGCCACACCCCATGCTTTGCGCCATAGCTTTGCAACCCATCTGTTGGAAGGGGGCGGGGATCTCCGCCATATTCAGGAACTGTTGGGGCATGCCTCCTTAAGCTCAACTCAGATTTATACAGGGCTTACTCAGGAAAAGGTGTATGAAGCTTATAGGGGAGCCCATCCTCGGATGAAGATTCCCAGCAAGCATTAAGGGAAACCAACGGTTTCGTCATTGCGAGGAATGGCGAAGCCATGACGCGGCAATCTAACTTTTAGATGGATCGCCACGCCCATTTCATGGGCTCGCGATGACGAATCTGTTGAAATATCAGGTGTTGAGGAATGAGACTTGATTTTTCATTCAATTCAGGTCATGAATGAGAATCGTCTTGGAAGGGCAACATCTATGCAGACTCAAATAACTAATTCTCTTGGTACAAAGCTATTTCTTTTAAGAGCTTTAAAGAATCCCCGTCAGTTAGGTGCTGTAGCGCCTAGCTCCCGTCATCTTGGGGCACTTCTTGCGAAGCATGCCAAAGGGAACGATGAATCGCCGATTGTAGAGCTCGGAGGCGGCAGTGGTTCTCTCACAAGGGCTATGATAAAAGAGGGGATTGATCCTCGACGAATTTATGTTATTGAGATAGAGGCCTCGTTGGCCGAGTATTTGAAGACCTCTCTCCCTCAGGTGAATGTCATCCATGGGAATGCAGCTGAACTCCATAAAATATTGCCTCCAGAAATTATTGGGCAAGTCAAAAGAATCGTCTCAGGTCTTCCTATGATTAATATCCCTGAGCCCGTGCGGAAAATGATCCTAGAGAGTTGTTTTGAGATCATGACCCCGGGAGGAGCTTATTTGCAATATACTTACTCACCAAGATCATCTATTAATGCCAAGGCTTTCCAGCTTAAGAAAAAAAGGTTGGGGACTATTTTCCTGAATATTCCACCGGCAACGGTTTGGCAGTATACAAAAGAGTAGTTATTGTTCAGTAATTCCATGAGCAATAATAAAGTTCCAATAAGACTCAAGTTTACGGAGTAATTTAAGCGTTTCTGTAAGGTTCTGATCAACCACACCGTTATATTTTAAGTTCGAGGCTTGTTGTGTGAATATCTTGTCCAGTCTGTCATAGAGCTTAACACCCTTATCAGACAGACGAATTTTACTCGCTCTTTTATCGTGTTTGGCTTGTTCTTGGATGAAATAGCCATTTTCAACGAGTTTTTTAAGATTGTAAGAAACATTCGTCCCTAAATAGTAACCCCTGTTAGAAATTTCCCCAACAGTCATTTCATTCTTACCTACGTTGTAGAGGATAAAACATTGAATGTTGTTAATGTCAAAAATACGAAGGCGATCGAGTTCTGTCTTCACCACGTCTAAAAAGAGGTGATGGAGGCGCTCGATAAGGGTAATCGTCTCAAAATATAGGGCTTTCATGGTATGTATCCCTTGCTATTTAATGCTCTATATATATTTATAGCAAAAGATGTGTTAAATTTTATTTAATATGGAGAGAAATATCTGAAAAATTTTATTTATTCACTATATTCCCCACTGGCGTCGTCCCACTGCCATTCAGTTAAGGGAAGCTGCTCACCACCTGGGTCGTCCCGGAAACAAGAATATCTTGAGCGAAGCTCAAGTCTTCTTGTTATCCGGGATCCAGGGCAATACTCATTTCGAAGAAATGATGTAATCCCTCTCTTAAGATACAGTTGCATTGCTGCGCAATAAGTAATCTATCCTGGATCCCGGACTGCTGATTTTCCCAACCAAATCAAGGATTTGGAGGAAAATCGCATCCGGGACGACCCATGTGGTGGGCATTTTGTCTTAACTGAATGGCAGTGGGACGACGCTGGTGGGGGTGTCAGGCCCATTATTTTTAATTATGGTAAATGTAAATTAATGTGTTTATATAAATGTAATGATTTGTATACGTGGAGGTTCCCCATGGATTTTCTTAAAATAATTTCAAAAGCAATGATACTTTGTACTCTTATTCTAATGCCTGTAATGGTAAAGGCAGGACCTCCCCAACCCATAACAGATATTGAAGTTGTTGAAGAAAAAGTAAGATCTCTCCGTAATGCGGGAGTGCCGGCTGAGGATATAGCTGTTATCCTAGACTTTCATGGGGTCGTAACTCCTGAGCGGAAGCAGGAAGAAAAGATGACCTTAAATCCCGCGGCCGTTAAATTCATTAAGTACCTATTAGTTGAGAAAATTCAATTTGTCGTAGGTACGGCTTGGATTAAATTTCATCAGATTGAAGCAGAAGTTGAAAAGCTAGGTCTTTCTGATTTGCTTGACCTTGATTCGAAACAAAATGCAAAAGAGGTGTTTTACTTGCTCGGCAAAGACTCAACATCAAATATACAAGGGTATGTGAATGGGAGGGTTACCGCCTTAAAGTATACGGAATCGAAAGGATGGTATAGGCAAAAGGCTTTCAGTCTTGAAGCAAAATTCGGACCTCAGAAATATAAACATGTTTTATTTGTTGATGATGATTTGGGGAATCATGGCCAATTTGAAATTGATTTCATGAAGACAGCTGTTGCTGAGAGTAAGCCCGAACTCCTGCAGTTTCATTTAATGCCAGCCCCTAAAGCAACAGTTAAGTATATACCGAAAACATATGTGCCAAATATTAGCGACGCAGAGGATAGTGATTCCTTTGATCTTTTACAGTCTGCACGGTCAATCCATAGTTCTGGTGAAGAAGATCTTCGAGGGTTAAGACGGGATCAATCAGATGGAGAGAGTCTGAAGAGTGTCAGTTTGGCAAATAGTACGGATAGCCTAAAAGATAGCAGATAGACGCATCTCACAATACCATGTATGAAAGAGTACTTTATTGTATGAGATGTAACAAATATGACCAAATCTAACAAAACCCCTTTTAAAGGACGAACGGCAAGTCGCCTTGCGGCTGTTCAAGCTTTGTTTCAAATAGAACAAACAGGGGCCTCGGCCAATACAGTTGTTCTTGAGTTTCTTGAATTGCGTTTGAACAAGAAAGAAAAAGGTGTTCCGAAAGCAGATACGACTTTTTTTGCAAAACTTGTTGAAGGGGCATGGAGTCAACAAGAGAAAAGTGATGAAATCCTGAGCGGTGCTTTAAAAGCAGGGTGGAGCCTCGATCGCATTGAATCCGTTACACGGGCCATCCTCAGAGCTGCTCTTTATGAAATTATAGAGACAAAGACCCCACCAGCTGTCATTATTGATGAATATCTCAATATTACCCGTAATTTCTTCGATGATTCCGAAGTATCCTTTGTGAATGGTGTCTTAAATACCATCGCTCAACGATTGAGGCCTAAAACCAATACTTAATACCCGCTGTAAAAGCTGTTGATGCATCATGGACACCATTAAACGCACCAAACATTCCAGATCGGTGGTGATAACGTGCCACAAGTGCCCAATTAGGTAAGTCTGGAGCAGATATCGTTATTTCAGCCATTACGTAATTTAACACCTTAGATGTATCGTTTGCCCCGCGCCTTTTTACCTCAAGGGCAGGTTTTTCTGTCGCAATGCTGAGTCCATCTCCGATTGCAATTGTTGTGGGAAGAGTTTTGTTCCAGGGAAAGTTTCTCCATCTAGCGACAATCGAAATGGGATCTATTTCGAAATTGGTTTGTTTGCCAAAGTTTTGGACAGCGACAGTTTCAATTTCAAAGTCCAATTGGTTGTTCCAGACACTTACTAACTTTTTAGAGAGGGCAAGGCCGACAATGCCGGAACCCTCAAAGTCAGCATCTGAGAAGATCTTACTTGTTGTTTGTGACGTTAGTGGTCCACTGAAAGCTGTGATTGCCCATCCAGTTTTCCACCATGAAGGGCATGGCTTATTGCACTTGCATGTTGCAACGGCTTGTTGAGTTGGGATGGAGTGTCCACAATTACATGCTGCAGAAACGTCTTGAGCTAGTAAAATAAAAACTAATCCATATAAAAATCTCATTTTTTTCCTCTTATTACTGGGGAACCGAAATTCCCTTCCTTTGGTTTTCAAAAATTAAACTGCTGGGATTTTGATCAAGCTTATCAAAAAGACTTGACGCTTTTGTCACCATTTCGCGAGTTTCGCCTAAAGTTTGTAAGATTTCATAAGAACCCGTTTGCGTCAAGGTGTCGAGTGCAGCTTGATTTCTCTTTATGTACTTATCAAGGCCATTGGCTGCGCCTTCCACACTTGTTAACGTCTTTTTCGTTGCATCACCGAGTCCTTGGAGTTCCTTATCTACTCTCTTCATGGCGCCTTGTGCATCTAAAACGAGTCCTTTCAGAGGTTCAGTCCCTTCAGCGAGACGTTGTGCAAGGATATCAATATTCTTCAGGGCATCTGAAAACCTATTTCTATTTTGCTCATTAAAGGTTGCATTGATGCGGTCGACGAGGTTTGTAAATTTATTCACCATGCGAGGCAAAGTTGTCATGATCTCTTCAACCCCTGAATATCGTGAAGGAATGACGGGATATTTTTGGCCTGGTTTTGCCTTTAAGAGAGGGGCTCCAACGCCACCTCCATAAAGCTGAACGAGTTTATATCCCGTTAAACCCTGAAGTTCGAGTGATGCGTAAGCATCTTCCTTAATAGGAATGGTATCTTTAATGGCGACGGTCACATCAACGCGCTCGAGGTCTTTGACATCAAGTTGAATATCTTTAACAGTACCGACTGGTACGCCAAGATAATTAACGGCTCCTCCAATGGTAAGTCCTGTTACAGAGCCAGGAACATAAATTGTATAATAATTTACACTGTAATCAAGGTCATTCTTGGCAAGCCATAAGAAAAATCCTAGTATACCAGCAATAGATACAAGTACAAATGTACCTACAAGAAAAAAACCAGCGCGTGTTTCCATTTTTTTTTACTCCTTTAATTCTGAGAGGGCGACAAGACCTCGGGGTCCATGAAAATATTCATGAAGCCAAGGATGATCGTCTTGAATGAGTTCTTTTAGTGTTCCTACAACGGCTTGCTTATCAACAAGAACGGCAAGTCGATCGCAAAGACGTTTAATACTATCTAAATCATGAGTTACCATAACAACGGTTAGATTAAGATTGGCTCTTAATGTTAAAATAAGTTCATCAAATGCAGCTGCTGAAATAGGATCGAGTCCTGCGGTCGGCTCATCAAGAAATAAGATTTCAGGGTCTACAGCGAGAGCTCGAGCCAGAGCAACCCGTTTTACCATACCTCCTGAAAGTTCTGAAGGGTACTTATGAAAGTCCTCTTCATTAAGGCCAACCATTTTCAACTTGATGAGAGACATTTCACGGGCTACATCTTTTGGCATATTCTCCATATCCCTCATCGGAACTTGAATGTTTTCGCCCACTGTAAGTGAGCTAAAAAGGGCTCCCCCTTGGAAAAGAACACCCCAGTGTTTCTGCAGTTGATTCTTCATAATTTTCTGAAGAGATCCTGCATCTTTGCCAAGGATTGTGATTGTGCCATGTTTAATGGTCGTGAGCCCTAATATTGCACGGAGGAGAACGGATTTACCGGCCCCTGAGCCCCCAACGATTCCAAAGATTTCACCCTTAAAAATGTCAAGATCTAAGCGATTATGGATGATGTGATCACCGAAATGTGTGCTGAGACCTCTGATTGAAATGACGGGTGTGTTGTTGCTCATTAGATCCCTATTTTTGTAAAGAAAACAGAAAGCAAGGCATCAGCAAGGGTTACTAAAAATATGCTTTCGACAACGGACCGTGTTGTACATGTTCGCATGCTTTCAGCCTTGCCCTGAACTTGCATGCCTTCAAAGCAACTCACAATTCCAATGATGGCTCCAAAGAAGGGAGCTTTTATAATGCCCACCCAAAAACTACCCATGGTTATTGCTTCTCCAATTCGGTAGATGTAAAGCTTAGGCGATACATCCAGGGAAATCAGAACCATAATACCACCGCCCAAGAGTCCCATAATATCTGAAATAAAGGCCAAGATCGGCATGATAAAAATAAGGGCTAATATACGAGGTACGATTAATATTTCCATAGGATTGAGGCCAAATGTATTGAGGGCATCAACCTCTTGATTGATTTTCATAAGTCCGATTTCAGCTGTAATCGCACTCCCCGTTCTTCCCGCAACTAAAATTCCTGTAATGAGGATACCCACTTCTCTTACAACTGAAATACTCACTAAGTTAATCGTGTATATTTCAGCTCCGAAACGTCGCAGTTGTTCTTCTCCTTGAAAGGCAAGAACGAGTCCGAGAGCGCCTGCAATGACAGAGATAATCATAACCGCATTTAATCCAAATTTCTCAAGATGGAAAAAGATGGAAATCATACGTAAACGTCGGGGATTTTTTAGAACATCAAACGATCCGACAGCAATCTCACCTAAAAAGACGATTAAATTTACCGTTAAGTCAAAAAGATTTTTAGTGGCAATTCCAATATTAACAAGGCGATCTTCAAAAAATGAGCGTTGAACGGGGACTTTCTCAAACGAGGGTTTATATAGATTAAGTTGAGCAGAAAGATTTAGAAAAGAATCACTTGCATTTAGAAGTTCAACTTTATAGTTCATATCCTCAAATTTTTTGATCGTCCGTTGAAGAAGCCAAATACCTGCGGTGTCAAATCCTTCAAGTTTGGAGAGATCAAAGATAAGAAATTTTGGATAGGTTTTTTCAAGAATTTCATCACATGTTTGTTCAACATCTCTTATGGTTCTCGCAACCCATAACCCATATGGCTTAAAGATAACTCTATCTTTTTGAGATAAAATCTCTATTTTAGGTTTATCAAGTGCCTTTTTTTCCATCACGAAAGATGTTTCCTCTTGCTGTAGAATTCGCTATATTAAATGAAATTTAGAAAGATTACAAAGGAATGAAAGAAAAACCTAAACGATACTCGGCCAGCCTTGTTTTGCCTAAGACTTTAGTGCTTGTCGGTATGATGGGTGCTGGAAAAAGTAGTATAGGATGGCGCCTTGCTCGAAAGTTAGGCATCCCCTTTCATGATACAGATCAGGAAGTGGAGCGTGCGGCTGGTTGTTCAGTTGCTGATATTTTTGAAACCTGGGGAGAAAAGGCGTTTAGAGATGCGGAACGACGCGTTATTAAACGACTTTTGACAGAGTCAGTTCAAGTTGTCTCAACAGGGGACGGTGCATTCGTCGATGAGAACAGTCGGGACCTCATTAAAGAACATGCTATTTCTTTATGGTTACGTGCAGATCCTGATATTTTATATGAACGTGTTATAAGAAGAGATACAAGGCCTCTTCTCTTTGAAGGGGATGCGAAGCAGATTCTTGAAGAAATGATTGAAAAACGATATCCCATCTACGCTATGGCGGATCTTATTGTTGAAAGTAATGATGATGCACATGAAGCGACGGTTGATCGTGTGATGGAAGCTTTAAAAGATCATATATATGATTAGTCTAGACTTTACAGCCAAAGATTATAATCATAGATTAAGGACGAAAATGCCAAAGGGTACAAAGCAAGCAATGAAATTCATCATTTATACACTTCTCACAATTTCCATAAGTTTATCCTCAGTTTACGCTCAAGAGGATTATTTGAGTTATACGGATACCGACCTTCATCCAGGTGAACAGGTTAAAGGAAGTGAAGTTGAAATAAAGGAAGCTCTCCTCCCTCCTACACAGAGTGCGGAAGACAGTGATCCATTTGAACCCATCAATCGGGGCGTTTTTTGGGTTAACGGCGTCTTTGATTATTTCTTCCTTACAAGAGTTTCAGAAATGTACAGAGGTGTCGTTCCTCAATATGGAAGAGAGCGGGTCGCATACGCCCTTCGCAATATGAATGAACCTATTGTTTTTGTTAACAATGTCTTGCAGGGTGAAATGGATGATGCGGCTGAAACATTAGCTCGGTTCCTTCTCAATACAACGATTGGACTTGCAGGGATTTTTGATGTATCTACGGATATGGGATTTGGTTACAAGAAAGAAGACTTTGGTTTGACGCTTGCGTCCTGGGGCTTAGAGTCTGGTCCTTATTTAGTCCTTCCGATTTTAGGACCTTCAAACTTCAGGGATACGGTCGGAAGAATGGGAGATTACGCATTTGACCCCATTAACTGGTGGGCTTATTTAGATGAGCAGGCTCTTTATAGTAATGGTCGAACAGGGGCTCAAATATTAGATGCAAAGACAGATAATCTTGATCTTCTTGCTGAATTAAAACAAAACTCACTTGATGAATACGCGACGATTCGAGCGTGGTATAAAGAGAGACGCGAAGACCTAATGATTGATGATGTGGATAGACGATCTGTTGATTCGCCACGTCCTGATGATGATGACTAGAAAAAGGAAAAGGTAATGATTAAAAAAATTGTTTTATTCAGCTTTATGTTGTTCCTAAGTTTAAAGGCAGCGAACGCAGCTACTGATGGAACTCAAGCCGAGGCTTTTATGGATGGAATTGGCCAAAATGTGATTGATCTTTTGACAGATAAAAAGATCTCCGATCAAGATAGAGCTGATCAATTTCGTACTATTTTGGATACAAAATTTAATTTAAAATCGGTCGGTAAATTTGTTTTAGGGCGCTATTGGAAACAAGCAAGTGAAGAACAAAAAGAGAAGTTCCTTCAACTCTTTAAAGAAACAACGGTTGCAAGTTATTCAACGCGCTTTAAAGAGTATACGTCAGAGAAATTTGAAATTACGGGACATCGCGTTGAAAGTGATGGGGGTGTGACCGTTCTCACGCGGATTATCAGACCAGGTGGTCAGCATATCCCTATTGATTGGAAGATATTCGAAAAAAATGGTGAATATCGGATTTATGACGTTATTTTGGAAGGCATTAGCATGGGCATTACCCAGCGGTCAGAATTTGCATCCGTCATCCAAAAGGGCGGTGGAGATATCGAGGCCATTAATAAAGCCCTTGGTTTGAAGCTGGCCTCTTATCGGCGATGAATGGCTAGCGGCCCCCCAGTCGGCGTCGTCCTCGCGAATGCGCACTGCTGTCCGGGGAAAATTCCTCGTGCCACACACACAACCGTCATCCTTGGCAATAAGACCTTGATTTTCCTATGGAAAATCTTTAGGTCGAATTCGCCGAGGATCCAGAGACTTGATTTTATTTTGTGGATTCTCGGGCAAGCAATGCTAATGTTTTTCTTCGAAAAACAAAGCATGCGCTTCCCAAGAATGACACCTTTTGGGTGTTTAAAGAGGTGCTCAACTTTCCCCGGACAGCAGTGCGCTTTCGCGAGGATGACGCTGAGGGGGAGTGAATGACTACCTCCCTTGAGCAATTTCTTGAGATGATGGCCGCAGAACGGGGGGCGGCACGTTCTACCTTAAGTGCTTATGAAACAGATTTGAAGGACTTCTTTGCATTCCTCAAAGGACAAAGTCCCGTTTCAGCAACTCTTAAGGATTTGCAAGAGTACCTTGTGACTCAAAAATCCCATTCGGGCCCAACTGTTGCAAGAAGACTTTCTTGCCTGCGACAGTTCTACAGGTTTTTGATGAGTGAGGAACAGATCGAATCGGACCCCACCTCTCTTCTCGAATCCCCACGTCACCGTCGTAAACTGCCGACGATCTTAAGCGAGACTCATGTAGAGTTGCTTTTAAAGTCAGCAAAGGAGTGGGGCGGGATTGAGGGTGTTCGTCTGTACGCACTTCTTGAAATCCTTTATGCAACAGGGTTTCGCGTGAGTGAGCTTGTCTCTCTTCCCTTAACAGCTGCTTTGGGAGTGTTAAAGAGCGATAAACCTTTTCTGTTAGTGAAGGGAAAGGGAAATAAAGATCGTATTGTTCTCTTAACCCCTACAGCGCTTGAGGCATTGGGGTCGTATTTAAAAGTGAGATCATCTTTTATTCCAAAAGGGAGTAAGTCTCCCTGGTTGTTTCCTTCTGCAAGCAAGGAAGGATATTTGACACGACAGAGATTTGGGCAATTATTAAAGGAACTTGCGCTTAAAGCTAATTTGAACTCTAACCATTTGTCACCTCATACGCTGCGCCATGCATTTGCGACTCATCTCTTGCGTCATGGCGCAGATCTTCTGGTTGTTCAGAAACTCTTAGGCCACAGTGATATTTCCACAACCCAGATATATACCCATGTGGTTCAAGATGAACTCAAAGAAATGGTGGAAGCCTTCCATCCTTTAGGGAAACGGGAATAAATGATCAGGACAAATTCCAGAAATAAGTATTGGGGTTAACAACTTATTAATAATGTCTGTGTGAGAATGTGCCTAGTAGGCCATTAATGCCCTATCCTGGAAAATGCTTATAGAGCCAAAAATGTAAGGATAATGAAACATGTATAAGAAAATTCTCAAGTTAGCTATAGTTGCGAGCGCAATTTCAACGCATGCGACAGCAATGAACTCCCAAGCCACGAAATGTGCAGCCGTCGATATGCCTGTCGAACGTCAGCATAAGCCCAGTTCAAATTGTACACGAATCTGTGAGAACAACTTTCATGGGGTGGAAGTCATGGAACACGACTACCTCAAGGCCCTTGATCTGTTTATTGCGAACCCCCCACCTGGCACCCCAAATATGCAAACAAACCCCGGTGGGCAGGTCAGCAAACTTCTGAATGACTGCTTTGCTTCCTGTGAACGCCCCGAGCTTGCAAGCGAGTTCAAGATCGTTGCTAAGATGATGGCGGTGTGCAAGTCATCGGAACGTGAGTGGAAAAAATTTTCTCAGCAACATAATGCCGAAAAATCCAAAACCCCTGTTAAATAGTTTACCTAGCGTAAATCCAAAGGCGGCTCATTCACTTAGCCGCCTTCTGGACTCCACCCAATAAAATGAATTAATGGGTCGAGAAGAACTCAATCCCTTGCGCCTTTTGGAAAAAGTTGAACTTAAGGAGAGTGTTGAAACGTTCCATCCTTTAGGAAAACGAGCATAAGCCACTGAAGCCACAAAAGTTGTCGTTATCACAAAACGACCCTTTTCTTGTGGAACTCTTTAGATTGGTGTACCATTCAGGAAAAAAGATAACGGGGAACACATGAAAAAGTATTTGGCATTATTTGCATTGTCGGCAGTTATATTATATTCTGCCTATTATTTCAGTTCAGATGTAATAGCGACGGAAACGCCAGTTCCTGTTCCCGAATCATTTACCTTTAAGGGGCAACCCGTGAATCCTGGATGTATCGATAAGTTTACAGGCGATTCTTCGCGCTTTGAGCCTATTTGGCTCGATACAAATGAGTGCCAACAAACGAAAAGAGACTATACTCAGGAAAAGCTAACTCATGGTTTTATTGGGTTTGAACCGGTGTATAAGGACGCTCCTGGTTCATACGTCTATTATAAATATTTGGGAAAGATTCATTTCCAAGAGTTAGACGCTCCAACCTATAATTTGATTTATGTGGAAAATAGTGGGGGTGGAACGGGAGCGTTTTCATCGATCAATGTTGTTGATCTGAATAATGATGTTCTGCGACTCATCGACACAATTGACGGGGGAGATCGGTGTAATGGCGGCCTCTCAAGTGTTGAATTTAAAGACAATACACTAATTTATAAAAAGAATGTCACGCCGCTTGCTCTGTATTCCAATGCTCAAAAAACCGCTACCCCTAATCAAAACTTTGCTGATTGTGCGGCTTGTTGTGTTGGTAAAGTAAGGTTTAAGAATGGACAGGTAAATACGTTTGAATTTGATCAAGATGTTCTTGATCATTTAAAAGCAGATCCTAAATCACCTCAGGATTGTTTTAATCAGATAATTAAAGAGACAATTGATGGGGGAAAGTCTCTCCTAACGCCAGATGAGCTCAAAGCATTTGGGGTGCGGGTTAAGGAAAGGTGTGCTGTTGTAGAGCAGAAGTAATGTTTTGCTTGAACCGAAGGGAAGAGCCGTTTAGATTCAGTTTCAGAAATGTGAAGGGATACTAAGCTTATGGCAATACCACTGGATTTTGAAAAGCCCATTGCAGAGTTGGAAAGCAAGCTGAACGAATTACGTCACCTGTCCTCAAAAGGGGAGATGAATATTGCGTCAGAAGTTGAGCGTTTGCAGGAAAAAACAGAAAAACTCCTCCAAAAGACCTATCAGAATTTGACTCCTTGGCAAAAAGTTCAGGTGGCTCGTCATCCCGAAAGGCCCCACACCAGCGATTATTTAAGTGCGCTTATTACGGATTTTACGCCCCTTGCAGGGGATCGAAACTTTGCAGAGGATGCTGCAATCATCGGCGGCTTAGGACGCTTCAGAGGTCATCCTGTGGTGATTATCGGCCATGAAAAGGGGAAAGATACGGAACTTCGGCTTAAGCACAACTTCGGTATGCCACGTCCTGAAGGATACCGAAAGGCCGCTCGACTCATGGAGCTTGCGGACCGCTTTAAGATTCCTGTTATAACATTTGTTGATACGGCTGGCGCTCACCCCGCGATTGAAGCCGAGGAGAGGGGGCAGTCAGAAGCCATCGCCCGTAGCCTTGAGGTGAGCTCTGCCATTCATGTTCCGATCCTGACCACGATCATTGGGGAAGGGGGCTCAGGCGGGGCCGTAGCTCTTGCTTTTGCCAATACGATATTGATGCTAGAGCATTCCATTTATTCAGTGATTTCCCCTGAAGGCTGTGCCTCCATTTTATGGCGTACCCGCGATAAAAAGGAAGAGGCTGCAGCGGCTCAAAAGCTGACAGCTCAAGATCTGAAGGCCCTAGGTGTTATAGACCGCATCATCCCTGAGCCAATGGGCGGCGCCCAACGCAATCCCCAGGCAGCTATTCATGCAGTAGGAGAAGCTATGGAAAAAGCCTTTAAACCACTCCTAGCTCTCAGCGGGAAGGCCGCCCGAGAGCAACGCCGGGCGAAATTCCTGGCGATGGGACGGTTAGGTGCTGTCTGATCAAATTCTAACGATGCCTTGTCGAAAAACCGCGATTTTAAATGCCCTCCCCCATGCAGGTTTCCTCTTCCCTGTATAATGTCAGGCCTCCTCTTCCTACAATCTCATTGGGTAGTATATTCAAGTGATAGTCAGCCTCTTCAGTGTAATATAATTTTTGCAAATCATGTCTAAAGATTTTAAATGAAAGTGCAGCCTCATTAATATTGTTACAAAAATCGCGGAAAAAGTTCTTTCTTCTCAATATCCATTCGGTTGTATCGCTCGTAACCCAATCTTCTTTTACATGATTTCGATATTGGGATGAAAGAAGTGTTCTTCTAAGCGCTTTCCTTATTTCATTTTCATCTTGAGAATAGGCACTATTGGGTTCTAAAAGGTCCAGGAATTGCATAAGAATGGGATTCATCGGCTCAATGGTTTGACCTAATCTTGCAAGAGCAGGTTCTTTTATAGTGACGCTAGGGGCAGGTGTTATTGTGTTTTGGAGTGGAAGTGTTTCTGTTTGTGGCACAACAGGTACAATGTTGATTGCAGGGAGTTGAAGGGGTGTTGCAGGAATGGGCTCAACCTCGGCCAAAGGTTGACCCATATTAACGTCCTCTCCACGATTTATAAGAATCCTTCTAACAATCCCATCAACATCAGCGTTGATAATGTTTTCCATCTTCATGGCCATTATAGTATAGATGGGTTGTCCTCTGGTAATCCTATCCCCTTCCTTAATAGAGATCTGCTCGATTCTGCCTGGGAAAACGGCAGTGATAGGTATAGGGTTTTGGGCGGGATTATTAACGATAACACGAGCCATTTCTTGTTGAACAACTACAATAGGTTCAACTGGAACGACTTGCTCGAGAGGAGGTGCACCTTCAACGACAGGATCAACCATTGCTACAGGTGCTACGGTTACTTGTTGAACAGGAGCATGAACTTCCGCCTGAGGAGGGGCCATAACTTCGGAAGGTACAGTCACTGCCTGATGGACTGCAACAATGCGGTCATAAGGAACGACTGACGAGGGAACGCTCATAATATCAATGACAGGAACGGCTTGTACAAGAGGCTCTGCAGCTTTCAGAATAACAAAGAGGTCAACAGGTGTAGATTGAAGAACGGCTTTTGTTCTGTGACTCGTTATGAGGACCTCTGGTTTAACTTGGATCGTTTCTAGGGGAAGAAAAGAATTCTTTTTTAAAACGTTTGCTTCGTTAACAAAAGCTCTTTTTAAAACTTGTTCTGAACTTGATGAATGAGAGCTAAACTTAAGAGGTGACATATAATTCTGCGGTGATTGAAGATTTTGGCTTTCCACATTTTGAAGAATAAGATGGGGACGGGAGAAATGAAAAGCTAATCTGAACATAAGGGGTGGATGGGCTATGACATAATAAGTCCCAAGTGATAAAGCAAAAAATGTATGAAGAAACTTAGGTTTCAAAAAGATTGAATGGGTTAGTATTTTACTGTGCATGTAGCCTCCTTTGACGTGCTTTATTATTATTCGTCATCTACGAGACTTTTCGCTTCCGTTTGTTTGGCCCGCCAAACGTAGTGATGACTCTAAAGGCAGGTTTCCTGGCTAACGTTCACCATTTTGAGCAACCTTCCCAACCTAGCGGTCAGTGGTATTTTGCTCAAAACTCACGTTTTACAGTTGCGGGTACAGCCACAGTTTCTCATAGGTTTGAGATTGTGTTCCCTTTTAACTTAAAAAGCACCTTTAGCAAGGGGATAGTAATCAGAAACCTCTGGGGTGGCAAGGGGTGTTATTCTCTTGAGGCTTGGTTAAATCCACCCAACTTTTCATCCTCAAGCTCTCTGATGGCCTCTTCAAAACCATTTAAGCCGTAATCGAGCTCTTCCTTTGTAATGATAAGGGGTGGGGCAAAGCGGACAACGGTTTTGTGGGTGTCTTTTGTGAGGACTCCTTTGGTGAGCATTCTTTCACAGACTTCACGTGCGCTCACGAATTCTTTATTAAATTCAACGCCATACCAAAAGCCAAGGCCTCTGACCTCTTTAATTAAGGGAGATTTTATATTTTGAAGACGTTCATTCATATAGACACCAAGGGTCGCTGCATTTGCAATAAGCCCTTCCTCAAGCATAGAAAGAGCTTCAAGAGCGACTGTAGCAGCTAAAGGATTGCCACCAAAGGTGGAGCCGTGACTCCCAGGTCCCATGAGGGAAAGGATATCGCGCTGACTTAAAAATGCTGAAATAGGCAAAAGGCCTCCTCCAAGAGCTTTGGCAATCATGATACCGTCTGGAATGATTCCTTCATGTTGGTAAGCAAACAACTTCCCAGTCCTTCCTAACCCAGATTGAACTTCATCAAGCAATAAGAGGACGTTGTTTTCTGTGCAAATGCGTCGCACTTCCTTGAGATAACCAGGATGGGGCGTGATAATGCCCGTTTCCCCTTGAATGGGTTCAACGAGGAATGCCGCCGTATTTGGTGTTATGGCTTGTTCTAAGGCTTTTGCATCTCCAAAGGGAATGGCCTTAAACCCTGGCGTTAAGGGTCCGAAATCTCGTTGATATTCAGCTTCCGTTGAAAAACTTATGATCGTAGTTGTTCGGCCATGGAAATTATTTTGAGCGACAATAATTTCAGCTTGATTGCTTGGAATACCTTTGACTTCGTAACCCCATCGCCTCGCAACTTTGACAGCCGTCTCAACTGCTTCGGCGCCTGTATTCATTATAATTCCCATATCAAAACCAGACATTGCACACAGTTTTTCAAGGAGGGGCGCAAGTCTATCCGTATAAAAGGCACGAGACGTGAGACTCAACGTTTGGGCTTGTTGTGTGAGAACATTCACAAGTCTTTCATTCGCGTGACCAAAACTAACAGCTGAATAAGCTGTCATCATATCTATGTATTTGTTTCCTTCAACGTCCCATACCCATACACCCTTTCCCTTATGAAGAACGACAGGAAGGGGAGTATAGGTTTGAGCGCAGACCTGATTTTCGCGGGTGATGAAATCTTGTGTTTTCATGGCTTGTCCCTCCCTGTTGGTACTAAGTGGATGAGTAAATCCCTCATTAAGTGAAGAGTCTTATTGTTTTTATCAAAATTGGGATTAAATTCTACGATTTCCAGAGCTTTAAAGGACGGATCTTTTTTTATCAATGAAAGTGCTGGTAGGACTTCTTTCACTGACAAACCGTTTGGTTCGGGGCTTCCAACACCGGGGGCATCTGTTGGGTCAAAGGCATCGAGATCAATCGTTACGCCAAACCCTTCGGTGCCCTTGTTAACAAGAGCAAGGGCTTCTTTGAGGACGTCCTGAAATCCACGCTTTTGAACCTCGTCCATTTTATAAACGCGTACACCGAGCCTGTTGAGTAAGTCTGCTTCCCCTTCCTCATAACTACGGACGCCAATAAGGCAAACGTGCTCTGGACGATATATTGGCATTTTTGACGATATATTGACAAGGGCGGAGGCTCCATATCCGAGCAAGGCTGCGAGTGGCATGCCATGGTATGCTTGAGACTCAGAGGTTTCTGGTGTGTGAGAATCCATATGGGCATCAATCCAAATTAGTCCAAAGTTTTGAAAGGCGTCAAAATGGCTGACAACACCACCCCAAGTGCCGACGGCAATCGAATGATCCCCTCCAATAACGATAGGGAATTGGTTATGGTTCAGAGTCTGATTCACAGACTGGGAAACACGAAGGCACATATCTTCAATGAAGGGGAGAGTTATTGCACCGTTCGGCAAATTAAGGTCTTCAGCAGATTTAAGAGGATAATATGTTTCTCGCCAGTTCCAAGCGAAGGGAAGGGTATCTAAAACACCTGACGTTTGGAACGTATCGGGACCTTTTTCAGTCTCCCGAATTTGCGCTCCCCAACCGGATGCCGAACCTATGAAGCCGACTTGATTCATTTGTTGTTTCCTCACCTGAGCTGACAATTACATTATAACCCACGGAGTGTAAAGAAAGAGTGAAGAAGAGCTCTCAGCCGCATCAAAATTCAGAGTCTTAATCAAATTTTAAGTTTTCTAAAATAAAGTGATTTTATGATGAAAAGGGGAATACCATGGAAGACAGAGAAAAGTATCTTAAAAATCTAAAAAAGGAATTAGAAGCTTACACCCAACAATTATCGCTTATTCAAGGTGACTTTAAGGGCAGCACTGGAAAGCATGTAAAAAAAATCAATAAATCCTTGAAAGATATTCTCCAAGAAGCGAAGGCCGCCTATGGAAAATTAAAATCGGCCTCGGCGGATGAATGGGAACCGCTCAAAGCCATCACAACCAAAAGCTTCAACAATTTACGAGCTTCGTTTGATGACAAGATCAACGCCTCTAAAGACAAAGCAAAGAAATACGCTGGGAAAATTGAAGAAGGCTGTGACGAGCAGCTGTCCCATGTTGCCACATATGTAAAAGAAAATCCTTTTAAAAGTCTTTTATTTGCAGTTGGAGCAGGGATTATTATAGGAAAAATTCTTAAATGAAGGACTTATTAAATATATCGTTCTCTAATAAGAATCTTATTTCCGTCATTTTAAATTTATTTCCATTTCAGAAGATTTTTAACTTTAGAAATGTGATAAGAAAAATAGTTCTCTGCAGCATTGCATCTGTATTTTTAATTATTTCTGGTGTTTTTGCGATTTCGGCACTTTATCATTATCTTATCCCCTTTTGGGGAGAGGCTCTGGCTGCACTTTTTCTATGCTTTTTGTTTTTGCTTATCGCCTTTGGGCTTATGCTGATCGCGAGTCGTTTATACCCTAAGAAAACACAATCGTCCCCTCAGATCATACCTCTCTTGGAAAAAAGCTTAGACCAGATGCGCAATCTAGATTGTGAGGACCTGACTGAGCTTATGAAGAAGGTTCCTCCAAAAGCTTTGTTCGCAGTCCTTGGAGCTGTCGCTCTTACGTCATGTGTGATCTATTGCAAGAAGAAAAAAAGTAAAAAAGAGTGAATGGAGTTCTTGAAAAGGCTCATATCGACTGAACTCATACATATAATCAAAACGCATCGCCAAGAGGCTCTTTTTTTGATATACTCTTCTCCAGGGAGTACATGAATGCAAAGCGTTCTCAAACAATTGCAAGAAAAGCGTGAGGCTGCAAAGCTCGGTGGCGGCCTGAAGCGCATTGAAGCTCATCGCAAAAAGGGAAAATTAACTGCTCGCGAGAGGCTTGAGGTGTTGCTTGATCCTGGCTCCTTTGAAGAATGGGATATGTTTGTTGAGCACCGCTGTCAAGACTTTGGGATGGATAAAACTAAAATCCCAGGGGATGGCGTGATTACGGGATATGGGAAAATTGAAGGGCGGCTCGTCTTTGTGTTCTCACAAGATTTTACGGTTTTTGGCGGAAGTTTGAGTGAGACGAACGCACTGAAAATCGGAAAGATTATGGATAAGGCAATGCAAGTGGGAGCGCCCATTATTGGACTTAATGATTCAGGCGGGGCTCGTATTCAAGAAGGTGTTGATTCCCTTGCGGGATATGCGGATGTCTTTCAACGGAACGTTCTTGCATCTGGTGTTGTGCCGCAAATTTCGGTGATTATGGGGCCTTGCGCGGGTGGGGCTGTGTATTCCCCTGCCATGACCGACTTTATCTTTATGGTGAAGGATTCGTCGTATATGTTTGTGACAGGTCCTGATGTTGTGAAAACAGTGACGCACGAGACAGTGACTCATGAGGAATTAGGGGGAGCCCTTCCCCATACGACCAAATCGGGTGTTGCAGATCTTGCTTTTGAAAATGATGTAGAGACCCTTTTGGAGTTGAGACGTTTCTTTGAATTTCTGCCGCTCTCCAATCGTGAGGCACCCCCTCTTAAGACAACGCCTGACAGTCCAGATCGAAAAACAGTATCGCTCGATACGTTGATCCCCCAGAGTTCCTCTAAGGGGTATGATATGAAAGACCTTATTCATAAGGTTGTGGATGAAGGAAATTTCTTTGAACTCCAACCCGAATTTGCCGCTAATATTATCATTGGTTTTGGTCGAATGAACGGTGAGACAGTTGGTTTTGTTGCCAATCAGCCCTTAGTTCTTGCAGGATGTCTTGATATTGATTCCTCAAGGAAAGCGGCACGGTTTGTGCGGTTTTGTGATTGCTTTCATATTCCGCTTGTAACGTTTGTGGATGTTCCTGGATTTTTACCAGGGACGGTTCAAGAGCATGGTGGAATTATTAAACACGGAGCGAAGCTCTTATTTGCTTATGCGGAAGCAACCGTTCCAAAAGTCACAATTATTACCCGCAAGGCCTATGGCGGGGCTTATGACGTGATGAGCTCAAAGCATTTGCGGGGGGATGTGAATTTTGCATGGCCTTCGGCTGAAATAGCTGTGATGGGTCCAAAAGGGGCTGTTGAAATTATTTTCAGAAATCAACTTGATAACAGACGAGAAGTCGAAACCTACACGGAAGAATACAGACAGAAGTTTGCGAATCCCGTGGTTGCCGCAAGTCGCGGTTATATTGATGATGTTATTATGCCACATGAAACAAGGACAAGCATTTGCAAGTCTTTACAAATGCTTAAAAATAAAAAGCTTGAAAATCCATGGAAAAAACATGACAATATTCCATTATAATTATAATTAGGAGAAACCTATGACTGAACAACAAGTTAGAGAACACGTCCGTAAACTCAGCCGGTTCTACACAGACGCCTTAATATACGCCATCGTTAACCTTGGTTTGATTCTCATCTGGGCCATTTCGGGCGGTGGATATTTCTGGCCTATTTGGGTTATTATTGGATGGGGTATTGGCCTTGGAGTGCATGCGTTTTCACTAGGCCTCATTCCTCAAATGAACGCAATGGTTCCTTTCATGACCGCTGAGTGGGAAGATCAAGAAGTGCGTCGCATCTTAAATACTGGTCCTCGTGCTAAGGAAAAGACTTCCAAGACACATGCACCAACGCAAAGACTTGCTGAAAAAATTAGCAAAGAAATTTCCCATATTGAAGAAGAGGTAAAGGCTGCTGTTAAGAAAGCAAAGGTCGTAAAGAAGCCTAAGAAAAAGAAGACGACGAAAGCAAAGAAAGCTCTCGCGGTTATAAAGGCTCCAAAAGCGGTTAAAGCAAAGAAAACAAAAAAAGCTAAGAAGGCTAAAACACCTAAAGCTTTAAAAGCTTCAAATGTTTCGAAGGCTCCAAAGGCTCCAAAGGCGTTAAAGGCCCGTAAAGTTGCAAACATGACGACTGTTTAGATCTAGTCCTGTTGTGTTTAAAAAGGTTCTGATTGCAAATCGCGGTGAAATTGCTTGCCGAATTATTCAGACCTTAAACCGCATGGGAATTGGGTCCGTCGTTGTGTATTCGAGTGCGGATGAAGACTCGCTCGCTGTCAGGATGGCTGAGGAGGCTTATCTTATAGGGAATGCGCCTGCAATTGAGAGTTACCTGAATAGTCCCGCTATTTTGAAGGCAGCAAAGCAAAGTGGCGCTGAAGCCATTCATCCTGGCTATGGTTTTCTTTCTGAAAACGCGGGATTTGCTGAAGCAGTAAAGAAAGAAGGGTTGGTCTTCATCGGACCTCCAGCAAAAGCGATTGCTCTGATGGGGGATAAGCTTGAGGCTAAAAGGCTTGCAAGAGATGCTGGTGTTCCCTGTATTCCAGGAACGGATGAGCCACTGGGTGATATAAACGAAGCTCAAAAAGTGGCCCATTCCATCGGTTTTCCCTTAATGGTGAAAGCGGCTGCGGGAGGTGGCGGTAAAGGAATGCGCATCATTCGAGAGAAGATTCACCTAGAGGAAGGCTTGAAAGGGGCTATCCATGAGGCAGAGGCAAGCTTTGGGGATGGACGGGTTTTCCTTGAAAAGTATATCGAATCAGCCCGGCATATTGAAATCCAAATCCTTGCTGATACTCATGGGAATTGTATTCATTTGGGAGAGAGGGAATGTTCCCTCCAAAGACGTCATCAGAAGGTCATAGAGGAGTCTCCCAGCCCCTTTGTGACTGAGGGACTACGTGAGTCCATGACCTCAGCTGCCATTCGTCTGGCGAAGGCTGTGGAGTATTCGTCAGCAGGTACGGTTGAGTTCGTTGTCGATCAGACAAGAAACTTCTATTTTTTAGAGATGAACACCCGCCTTCAAGTTGAGCATCCGACGACAGAGATGGTGACGAAGCTTGATCTCGTGGAAGAAATGGTGCGCATTTCAGCCGGTGAACCTCTACGCATGAAGCAATCCGACGTGCAGTTTTCCGGTCATGCAATTGAAGCTCGCATTTATGCTGAAGATTCGTCACGGGGCTTTTTGCCCTCAATAGGACGACTGAGCACTTACCTGCCCCCCCTTGAAACTGAGGGTAAGCTTCGGGTGGATAGTGGGGTTGAGGAGGGCGATACGATTACCCCCTATTATGATCCTATGATTTCAAAACTCATTGTCCATGAGACTGACCGAAAGGTGGCTGTTGAGAGTCTTTTAGCTGGTTTAGATCACTATTATATAAGAGGAATTGAAACCAATATTAATTTCCTTGCAGCCCTCGTTAATTCGCCTCACTTCAGAAAGAGCACTTTCGATACGGCAACGCTTGACCTTGAATTTCCCATTGGATTTTCACCATCAGTTCCAGAGAATCCCATCATTGCTGTTGGGGCTGCGGCAGTTATGCATGTCATCCAAAAAGGACTGAGTCAGGCAGAGGTTACCGTTCTTATCGATCGTAAGAGTTATCCCATGACAGTCAGGGGTGAAGGGGAGAGATATGAGGTTTTGGCCGCGGAAAGTCTCGTTATAGAAACGAGTTGGTTATCAGGAGAGGCTCTCTTTGAAGGGGTGTTTAATGGCCATTCCGTGACGATACAACTCGACCCCCATGGTGTTCTTAACAAGCTTTCTTGGAACGGATATGCAGCTTTAACGCAGGTATTGGAAGCACATGTGGCTGATCTTTACTTGCATATGCCACTCAAACAAAAAGCGGATATGTCTCGTATTGTTCAATCTCCCATGACAGGCCTTGTTGTTGAGGTATTTGTCAAAGAAGGGGACCCCATCAAAGCTGGCCAACCTGTCGCTACAATTGAAGCGATGAAGATGGAGAATATCATTCGGGCTGAAGTGGATGGGGTTATAGAAAAAATATATGTGAAACAAGGAGATGGCGTGAACTTGGATCAGCATATGGCGAAAATTGGGTGAACTCCCCATCGGGAAATACATTTAAAAATAAATTTTAAATTTTAATAAATTTTTAAGTTAATTTTGTTATCCCTTGTGATATAAAGAAATATTTAGGGAGCTTTATGAAGACGAAAATATATATCCTCTCTCTTGGGCTAGTTCTTTGTAACTTGCTTGTGGCTCAGCAGGATTGCAGTGCTTCCACTGCCACAACAACATTTAACGTTACAGCAAACGTAACTGCTGCTTGTTCTGTGGTTGCAACACCTCTCACATTTGGAGCTTTTAGCCCGTTCGGTCCTGATGTAATGGCATCAAACTCAATTACGGTGACATGCTCAAATGGAACGGCTTGGTCAGCCGGCTTAAGTACTGGTTCTGGTACGTTCGTCAACAGACAAATGACTTCTGCCACGGCGCCAGGCACTCCTTTGAATTATAATATATATACTGCCAATACCTACGCAACAGTGTGGGGGGATGGAACAGGCGCGACGCAAACAATCAATGATACAGGGACGGGCTTAGCTCAAGTCAAGACAGCCTACGGTAGAATTATTGGTCCTCAGGCGACAACGCATCCCGCCAACGATTATACCGACACGATTACTGTTACAGTTACATTTTAAGAATCTAACTCTTCAAAAAGAACGCAACTTAGAATAAGGTAAATTTTATTCGCTTGAATCCATAAAAACAAGAAAGGGATCAATGTGGACTCTAAAATCAATAATATGAATGCTTTCGTTCATTTGGCAAAATCTCTAAAGCATGGGATCATCTCTTTTATTATTGTTGTCCTTTTTTATTCCTATGGTTTTGCTTCTTCAATTGAAGTGAATCCAATCCGTTTGGAAATATTAAAAAATCAAAAGATTACCTCCCTTGAAATTAAAAATAATTCCTTAGAAGCCATTGTGGTCCAACTGAATGCCGTTAAATGGTCTCATTCTTTTGGTAAAGAAATTTACGACAACACGAAAGAAATATTAATTACGCCTCCCATTGTAACGATTAATCCTAATGATACTCAGCTTGTAAGGGTTGGGATCCTTTCTTCTAGAGACTCTCAAAAAGGAGAGACGTATCGCGTATTTGTTCGAGAGGTTCCACAGGCTAAACCCACCCTCAACTTGGGGGTTCAAACTCTTCTTGAGATTAGTATTCCTCTCCTTGTTGAGTCACTCTCCCCGTGTGAACAGAAATTAGCTGTAGCTGCGAGTCGAACAGGTTCTCAAGAACTTAAGGTTAGAGTTCAAAACTCTGGAGATAGTTATATTATTATTAATAAAGTAAAAATAAAAGAAAACAAAGAGGCAAAACCATTGGTTGATCAAACGATCTATAACTATCTTTTACCGACTCAAACGAAGGAATGGCTTCTGCAACTTCCACAAACGATTAAATGCAACAACGTTATAGTGACTATTGTAACGAACAACGGAGAATTTTCTGAGACTATTCAGCTTTAAGTCACTCCAGGATTTCTACTTCGGCCTTGCTTCGATCTTCCTACGGAAATTGTTTGTTTTATTAATGGGGAAAAGCCTTCTTTTTTTTCTTTTGCTCAACGGTAAAGTGAGTGCACTTGAGGAAGGAGATTTTAGAGAACAATTTTTGGCTGTTGAGATTAACAAACAGTCTCTTGATGAGATTGGATTGTTTATTCAAGATGATGAAGGAGCCTTATATGCCAGTTCTCATGACATGAGAACATGGGGTTTGAAAACGATTGATGGTAAAGTGATTAAACATCGTAATGAAAGTTATTATAATCTAAATGCTGTAAATGGTTTGAAGTATCAAATCGATAATAAACAAATGATAGTTAACCTTACTGTACCTGTTCCTTATTTTTATGGGCAGGAACTAAACCTTACAGGTAATCCTTTTGTTATTCCAATGGATCCATCTCCCGGAGCTTATGTTGACTATGATACAATTGCTCAAAAGGATTCAAACTCAAAACAGATTGGCGGTGTATTTGCCGTTGGTCTCTTTAATGGCTACGGAACAGGTTTTACTGATTTTCTGGCACAGAATCTTACTAATTCGGGCATAACTTGTAATAATGCTGTGCGCCTCAATTCTTATTGGCAAGTTGATAATCCTATTGAAATGCAAAGTCTCATTTTAGGGGATAGCTACACGGTGCCGGGAATGTGGGGTAATACAGTTGGATTTGGAGGGATCCAATATAAAACGAACTTTGGAACTCAGCCCAGCTTTATTACGTTTCCTCTTCCCTCTGCGAGAGGAGAGGCAGTGGTGCCCTCGTCGATAGATCTGTTTATCAATGATGCGAGGACAAAAAAAGTTGATACGATGGCAGGGCCCTTTAGAATTGATAACATCCCCGTTACAACAGGTAGTGGTACAATAAACTTTGTGACGACAGATTTTTTGGGTCGTCAACAGCAGGTAACCGTTCCATATTACGTTTCAAATACACTTTTAAAGCCTGGATTAACAAATTTCGCCTATTCCTTGGGGTTTATTCGTAAGAATTTTGGACGACAGAGTAATGATTATGGAAAACCCGCTTTCACAGGAACCTATCAGATTGGTTTGTCAGAGGTATTTACGCCTGAAGTGCGAGGTGAATTGCTAGCGAAACAACAAACCGGAGGGCTTGGAGGAAGCTACCTTATTGATGCTCTTGGAGTTGCAAATCTTGCTGGGGCCATAAGTCAAAGAAATAACAAACCCGGATATCTTGTAGCGACAGGTTTTCAACGTCAATCCTTGAAAGGGGTTACCCTTGGCACAAATGTTCAATTTTTTTCAAGGAACTTTGTTCAACTGGGGATTAATCCATGCTTTTCTCCAAAGAGTTTAATCACATCATTTGTTGGACTTCCATTATTTCCTGGCGCTTCTCTTGGCGTTTCATATGTGCGTCAAGCAAATCGCTTCTCTCCAACGTTTAGTTTCGTTAATGTTGGCTATAATCAAACACTGGGTTTGGGATTATCCCTAAACATTACAGCTCAAATCAATGTTGAAGGACCAGAAAACAAAGCAGTATTTCTAACTCTGACCTATGCTTTGACAGAAAATACAACGGCAAATGTTGGGGGCATGGCCCAGAAGCATTCAAATCAAGGAACCGTTCAAGTTGCACGAAACTTACCCCCAGGGCCAGGCTATGGTTACAACTTGTATGCAGCTAATGGGCAAAATAAGACTTACCTGGCGTCACTTTCTGGACAAAATGATACTGGAACGTTAACAGGTGCTGTTGCCCATCAAGAAGGTATAACGGGTGGGCAAATTCAAGCTAAAGGATCCTTGGCCTTTATGGATCAAAATTTGTATCTGTCCCGGATTGTTGGGCAGAGTTTTGCAGTTATAAAAGTTCCAGGGTACGAAGATGTAAGTGTATATTCTCAAAATCAACTCATTGGTTATACGGATCAAGATGGTGACTTATTTGTGCCTAATCTTCTCCCTTACCAAAATAACCCTCTCCGTTTAGAACTGCAGGATCTGCCTTTAGATGCTGAACTCAAGACTTTAGATATGAATGCTATACCTTTTTATCGAAGCGGATTAGTTTTAAATTTCCCAATAAAATCCTCTTCAAGCGCTCTTGCTAATCTAGTGATGCCTTCCAGGGAGCCTGTTCCTACAGGTACAACTATAAAATTGAAAAATGATACTTTTCCCGTTGGATATGAAGGTGAGGTCTATATGACAGGCCTTGAGCCTCTAAATGCATTGACATTTATATATAAAAATGAGACGTATTCTTGTGATATTAGCTATAAGAAAACAAAAAATGTTCTTCCACACCTTGGAAAAATTCAATGTATAAGAAGTGCTTCCTGTCAGGATTATTAGCTCTAACGCTTCTTAATCATCCTTGTTTTGGTTCGTGCACAGTTGCAGTTGGTGCGATTGGTTTTGGGAATTTCAACCCATTTCAGCCAGCTCCAATAAATATCAATTCACAATTATCGATCCAATGTAATGCCTTATCTCCCATCGTTAATTATTCAATAGCTTTAAGTACTGGATTAGGAGGAGGTTTCAACCCTCGCCAAATGCTTTCAGGGTTGAATACTTTGAATTATAATTTATATACGGCAGCTAATTTGGTAACCATTTGGGGTGATGGCACGGGGGGGACGGGTGTCATAAGCGCGAACCTTGCAACCTGTCTGCTCGCCCCTTGCTTGTATACAGTCTATGGCCAATTGCCAGCACCTCAACCAACAGCCCATGTTGGGGCTTATTCCGATACAATCACGGCAACAGTTACTTATTGAGGACTTTTGGTCGTTGCGATTGACATATTAATTTCTTGTAATACACTAAATGTACTTTGGGGAACCCCATAGATTCATAAGTTCAATATCTAAATCTAAAAAGTTACCCATTCAAACCCAATCAAAAAAAATATCTTGACTTTTTTTACGGCACTGACGTATAATGGAGGTGAAAGTGGAGTTTATAGAAACAAGTCTGTTTTCAAAGCTCATCTATAAATATTTGGAGGATGAGGAATATGCAATCTTGCAATGGGGCCTGACGCTTCACCCCGAAATAGGGGACATGATTCCAGCAACAGCCGGATTACGAAAAATTCGGTGGGGAGCAAAAGGACGAGGGAAACGGGGAGGTGTTCGCATCGTATATTATTATCATAAGTACAATCAACAAATATGGTTGATTACAATATACGCAAAAAATGAAATTGAAAATATACCACCTGAAACATTAAAAAGAATTAGAGAGAAGTTAGGAATATGACAAAAAAGAGAGATATTGGTCAAGAGATCCTTGATGGAATTGAAGAAATCCAAGGGGGATTAGGAAAGAGCTATCACCTTGAAATTCCTGAAGTTTCTAAAATCAGGCAGCAGCTTCATCTTTCTCAAACTGCATTTGCAGGCTTTATGGGTATTAGTTTACGGACTCTTCAAGAGTGGGAACAGGGACGCCGCAAGCCTAGTGGCCCAGCTATTATGCTGTTAAAAATTGCTCAAAAACATCCTGAAGCTTTTAAGGACTTGTAAATTTAAAAAACCACATACCCAGCTTGTGTAAGGTGATAGCTCGGATGAGTATCAGCAATGGTCTCAAGTTTCTGGAGGCGCTGATCGGCTCTGTGCGTGCGCCACAGGGTCATGTGAGGGGTTATTTGGCCAGGTTTGGTTTCTTCATTCAAGGTAAAGCGGCCTTCCGAAAGCTCATTCACCTTATTGCTGAGCCATAGATTGATACCCTCCAAGTGTATGCGTGATTGCGGTGTTGGTTCAAAGGCAATCACATGACCAAAAATGTGCGCGGCCTTTCCCACTTCATAAATCGGGGGGAGGGGATCGATATACGCTTGCAGGTGTTGAGTTATGGTCTGGCCGAAAGAGTCGGCTTCATCTTCAGGGATCATCTTCTCAATAAATCCGAAAGTACAATGAAATTTGCGCTTTTGAGGGGCATACCCGCAGCTTTCCATAACCTTATTCAGAGCCTCTTGGTCGGTCTTGGAAACATTTATTTTTAGGGCCAGGGAGTGCATTCGTTCCTCATGCAGTAATTAGTGTTTAGTAATTTGTTATTAGAAAGTTCTTTTTCTAATCTCTAAAGACTAATTACTAATCCCTAAAAATGGCGTCCCCTACGGGATTCGAACCCGTGTTGCTGCCGTGAGAGGGCAGTGTCCTAGGCCTCTAGACGAAGGGGACATGTTGTGCCTTGTACAGTAAGACGTTATCAGAATCAAGAAATCTTTTATAGAAACGTTGTCAAATTATTAACTTTTATCTGTTAAAAATCAAAGACTGGCTTAATTTATAATGGAGAGATAACTATGAAACGATTCCTTCTCATTGTACCCTTTCTGGTTACATCCGCTGTGTATGCAAACAGCTCTCCAACATGTCATGAAAAATGCTTCCAAGCAAAGCACAAATGTAACACAACAAGAGGCCACACTTTTAATGACTGTGCTCATGATTTATTCGCCTGTCAGGCCAGTTGCAAAACTGGGGAAAAACAAGAAAAATATTCTTCAAAAGGGATGGAAGTTGGATTTACTCCGGTTGTCGATTTTAACATGGTCAAGCTTGTTAAATATTTCCGTTAATTAGGTCGCAGTTACTGCTTTTTGAGTTGGCTTAAGTTCAAGTCTTGTAAGCCCATAGGTTGCTCCAATAATGATAAGACTCCCTACAATCACCCATAAGGTTGGCACTTCTTCAAAAAACATAAAACCAACAGGAATTGCAAAACACATCCTCGTGTATTCAAATGGTGCTAAATATGAGGGATCTGCGTGTTTTAAAGCGGTGACATTACAAAATTGAGAAAATACCCCGAGAGCTCCGACAACCATTAAAATTAAGACGTCGTTGAATTCTGGTGTTTTCCATACGGTGTAGGCCAGGATTCCGGCGAGGATTGTCGTAAATGTATTCGCATATAGCATTATTGTGAACGTCTTCTCCGTTCTGGATAGAATTTTCGTACAAATAATCGCCATTGCTGCGAAGGTGTTCGCACATAACTCGACCCAGACACCTAGGCTTATGGGAAGTTCATGAGGGCGAACCATGACAAGAACGCCAAAATATCCCAAGATTATTAAAGCCCATTTTGATAAGGAGACATTATCTTTTAGAATGATCATTGCAAACACGGTTGTAAATAAAGGGCCCGTCATCCCAATGGAAGTGGCGAGAGCCAACGGTAAATTCCGGTAGGCATAATAGGTGCAAGCGACTGCAAGACTAATCAGGATAACACGCGATAAATGAAGAAGTGGACGAGAGGTTGTAAATCCTTTGATTCCAGCTTTTGCAATAAACGGTGAAAAGAAAAGAAAACCAAAGAAAAATCGCATAAAAAGCAGCACGACGCTATCGATGCCAGGAGAGAGTGTCTTCGCAACAGCCATCGCTGTGCTGAAGCTCAGCGCCCAAAGCAACATAAAGGAGGCTCCAATTAATTTAGGAGGACACATATCGGAGAGCTTACTTAAGTTAAGAGAATTCATATCAATATCCTTGCTCTTCTTAATATAGGGAGAAATCAAGGAATTGCAACTTTGGGTTTAAAAAGGACGTCATTGATAATGACGTCCTTTAAGATTAGAGATTACTACTTTTGTCCGTAAAGACCTAAGATCGCCCCTGTAGGATCTTTAAAGACACTGTAATATCCTTGCCCGCCACCAATATCAGTAACTGGGACAATAATTTGTGCCCCTAGTTTTTGTGCTTTCTCAGTGTAGGACTTGATGTCATCGACAGTGATATAAGAAATCCATTGTGGTGGTGAAGACGTATCCCCTTGCGTGATACCAGCAAAGCTGCCTTCGCCTGCATCAATTTGAGTATACGTATATCCACCAGAAACGGGCATTGTATTCATGGTCCACTTAAAAAGTTGTCCATAAAAGGATTCTGCCTTCTTTGCGTCTGATGTTTGAAGTTGAAGCCATGCGAAATTATTAGTCATGATATTTCTCTCCTTGTTTTTAATTTTTTTATTATACCATATTTTGTGAAATTTTCAAAATAACACGGACATATTAATGCTATATTAATGAATGCGCCATCTGATTGATACCGTAAAATTTACGGGTATTTAATATCGAAAAAAACCGATATAAAGAGTAAAGATGAGAAACCAAAGCATACAAGAGGAATAAGAAATGTTTGAAACAATTGACCCCAGTCAGCATTCTTCAAATACCGGGCTTCTTGAAGTATTTTGTGAAAAAATTGCAAAAAATAAGATCCTCTCTCAATTTTTTCAAAACCGTGAAGATAGCACGTTCCTCCTCATGAATGAGGAATCAAAAGGAATTTTTGGTGGGGCATTTCTTGTTAAAAATAGAATGAGTTCTTTTGAAAAAAGAATAAGGGAAAATATGCCTGCAGCCACACGTCAGGCAAAAGAAGCATGGACTTGCACTGTATATCTTCACTTAGAGAATGAAAATGTATTCACGGATTTTGAGTGTTTTTCGAAGAAGTTTTACGTGGAACTTTATCAGAAACTCTCAGAATTTGGTCACAAGGAAGGAATTGACTATTTAAGTATTGTTCTGATTCCAGGCGAATATCTGTGTACAGAAGTTCTCGGTTTTTGGCCCTATGTGGTGGAGGTGAGACCGAGTGAATCGGGGGATGGTCTTTTTCATGGAATTTTATCACTTCTCAAAAGCAGGCCTAAGCCAAATCCGAAAACGTGGGAAGCCTATCTATCAGAATATAACAGATTGGCGGCATGACCCTCCCTACTCAATCATGACGTCATAAAAGAGGGGATAAAGTCCCCTCTTTTCTTTTTCTCCGGATTAAAATGATTATCGACTATTTTTATGGCTCCCCAGCCGATGACACCAGTTAGGAAAAAATATGCGGAAAGCAAAAAGGGTCCATCGCTGACTCTCGTGATCCATGCGGCGATAAGGGGAGCTGTCCCCCCAAATAAACTCATGCCTAAGGAATAACTAATAGCCGCTGACTTATAACGATGAGTGGGGCCAAAAACTTCAACAACAAGTGTATTCATGGGGCCATTATAAATTGTAGACAGGAAACCGATTGCCATTAAGGCAAGAATCCCAATCATTAAGGTCGCTCCATTAATCAGATAAACCAGAGGGATGACAAGAATCATAAAGAGAATGGCCCCGAGTTTCATGAGAGGAATCCTTCCGACCTTATCGGATAAAGAGCCGAAAATAATAACCCCGATCATCATGCAAAATGTTGGCAAAATGGGAATAAACATCATGGTACTGTTCGAAATGTCAAAATTGTTCTTTAGGTAAGTCGGTATATAAACCGTAATTGTATACAGGAATACGCCTCCAAACCCTGCCATGCCCATACATGCCACAAACAGTTGGGGGGCTTTCATAAAGTCTTGAAAGAATGAGTCTCGTTTCGTTTCTTTCACTTTTACAAACTCAGGAGATTCCTCAACACGACTCCGAATATAAAAACCGACACCGACGATGATAAATCCAAAGATGAAAGGCAACCTCCATCCCCATGAGGGCATAAACGGTAAGGTAAAGAGGAAGCTCGTGATTGTACCTAGGAATATTCCTCCCAAATACCCAGCGACAACATAGGCTCCGATAGCGCCTCGTCGTTCTTTTGCCGTGTGTTCAACGGACATAATGATACCGCCGGTGTATTCTCCACCGACAGAGATTCCCTGTAGAATGCGTATGACAAAAACTGAGACTGATGCCCACACACCAATCGTTTCATAGGTGGGGATTAGCCCAAGAGCGAGAGTCGCAAAGGACATCAGAAGCGAAGAAAAAATGAGTGCTTTTTTTCGTCCAAAACAATCACCGAGATGGCCAAAGATAAGGGCTCCAATGGGACGGGCTAAAAACCCAACTGAAAAGGCAATATAACTTTGGATAAGGCTAGAAAAGGGATCGTCCGAATTAAAGAGAAGGGGAGCAAGAGTTGAGGCCATGAGTCCATAAACAATGAAGTCATATATTTCAAGGACTCCTCCACTTATGGATGCTAAAAGGACTTTTCTATTTATACCCATTCCACACTCCTAAATAGAGGTTTAAGTTTCTCGTTTATCTATAGGTTCTTCCTCGATAGGAAATATGAAGTTTTTATCGTTCTTAAAGTTTGCAATAAAGAGGTCAATAAGTTGACTGCGAGAACTCACATCAATTTTGCTCTTGATGTTTTCAATATACCCCTCAACCGTTCTTGAAGAAATATTGAGCTGTACACCAACCTCTTTTGAGGTCTTTCCACGGCTTAACAAAGACAAACACTTAAATTCTTGAATTGAAAGACAATAGTCCTGTCCATTTGAAGATAAAAAGAATTTCTGAACGGGGATGTTAGATATAAAATTTTTAATGTCGAGGGTGTCCTTAGAGACAGCCATGTGCTTATTTTCAAAAATAAGAGGGGAGATCGTTTCCGTTTTTACCGGTTCAAGATCAGCAGGTCGGATTATACTATTAATTTTGTCTTTAAAATAAAATGAGAACATTTCAAAGACTTGAGCATTATTAATGTATTCCTCTATAATGGCTTCATTGCTTCTCGTTGCAGCATAATAAAATCCCTCAACACACTTTCCGCTTTTTCTATAATATGAAAGGGTGTTCCACACATCAAGATCATAGAGTGTTGAAAAAAAGGCATTGTTTTTATCAGGTTTTCCAATCCGAAAAAAATGACTTCTCTCATTGTTTAAGACCAGACTCACTTCCGTTTCGTAACTTGGAATTATATTGTGATTAAATTTCTCAATGGTTAAGGCATTTAAGACATGATTTGTTGAGAGGCCTACGCTCATCCCGTCGGGATAGAATTTTCTATATCCAAAGGTTTGAATACCAAATTTCTGTGAAAGAGGCTCCAAAAACGGTTGAAGCTTTTCACACAAGGCTAAATTCAACTCTCTCGTATCTTTTATCTTGGAGCTCATGAGTTTTACTCACTTTAAAATTATAATTCTAAAGCAGAGCAGATTAAAAATGTTTAGTCAATACAGAAATAATTCTGGCTAAAAAGCAGCCTCAACTTCTTTAAAGGCCTTCATTCTTCCGCATATTCTATCAATAAATATAGCAAGTGCCCCGTTTGAGAGAACATTTGTGACCGTAATAAAGGGGTCCATGAGAAGGTATAAGGTTGTCAAAAGCCCGCTCATTGAATCCGTAAACCCAAAATGGCCCTCAAGGAGAGGGAATAGAACAATGAGCTCTCCCCCAGGGACTGACGGTACGCCAAATTTTGCGACCATATAATACATAGAGAAGAGAAGGAATGCGGAATAACTCATGGAATCAATGCCATGGATCGCGAGAACGACAGCAATCAGAATGGGAATACCAATGGAGTCACCTACATGATGGATGTTAGACGTTGCAGGAATAACAACTTGAGCAAGTCCCTTGTTCTTCGTGTTTTTTTCAGCGGCTTCCAAAGTGAGTGGCAAGGTTGCAGCACTTGACATTGTTGACAAGGCAACAAGACCTGAAGGAAATACATTCTTTAAGGACGTTTTCATGTCTCTTATATTTCCAAAGTTAGCTTTAAAGTAAAAGAATAAAATGGTTGTTGCTTGAGCAAAGACGATGAGCCCAATCATAGGCCCATATCCTGCAAATAAATCAACCAGAGATTCCTCATGTTGAATTTTAAACAAAAATCCAATGACGTACAGAGGAACCAAAGGAATGAACACTTTCGTGAGCCCGCTTTGGACAATGTTCTTTAAAGAATCACCAATTGAGGCGAGACGCGCGTTTCCCCAAAAAGCTCCATAAAGTCCAAGAAGTGTGCCAAGTAAAAGAGCAATGTCTGTACTTATAAGTTTTGGATAGGGAATGATAAAATAGGGTTCAAGAGGCTCGAGGTGTGAGGCTGTTTGATCGACAGCATTTGACGCATGATAGCCCAACTGAGATAAGAAGAGCTCG